>CBCSNQ010000108.1:0-5748 GCA_965141565.1 uncultured Collinsella sp.
TGGCCCTGCAGTTCTGCACGCTCTACGAGATGGAGTCGTTTGCCGTGGAGAAGGCTGCCGAGGAGGCAGGCATTCCGTTTATGCACATCACGACCGACTACGCCGGCGAGGATGCCGGTCAGCTCCAGACCCGCATCGAGGCCTTCCTCGAGACGATTTAGCCGCACCTGCGCCAAGCTGTGCCGCCGGGTGTTCCTATTCACGCGATAGGGATTTCTCCGTTGCCATGCCGGGCGGTGTCCGGATGCACCGCAGGGCGCCGGCCGGCTTCGCATAGCTGCCGGGGCGGGGATTTCCACCGTCCCGGCAGATTCTATCTGTTTGTTCAGACACGAAAGGAACTCAATGAACAACGACCTTTTCAAGGCGGGCGTCTCCCGTCGCGGTTTTCTGACCGGCTCCGCTGCCCTGTGCGTCATGGCGGGCCTCGGCCTCACCGGCTGCGGCGGTTCGGGCGCCGAGAGCGGTAGCGCCGCTGCCTCCGGCCAGGATGTGGAATATCGCGACGAGCTGCAGATCGCGTTACCGGCGAGCCCGGACGGTCTCGATCCGCACACCACGTCGTCGCTTGTGACCATGGACATCATCTGCAACGTCGTCGAGCCGCTCTTTGGCCTCGATAGCGACTACGAGCCCCAGCCCGTGCTGGCCAAGGGCTATGAGGTCTCCGACGACGGCCTGACCTACACCATCAAGCTGCGCGAGGGCGTCACCTTCCACAACGGCAAGGAGCTTGGCTCCGAGGACGTCGTGGCCTCGATGAACCGCTGGCTCACCGTCAACGACCGCGCCGCGAGCCTGCTGCCCGGCGCCACCTTCGCCGCCTCGGGCGACCACGAGGTCACCTGCACGCTGACCGAGCCCGCCGTCGACTTTCTGATCATCCTGGGCAACCACTCCCAGTATCCGGGCATCTTCCCCTCCGAGGTCATCGAGGCCGCGGGCGATACCGGCGTGACCGAGTACGTGGGTACCGGTGCCTACAAGTTTGTGGAGTGGAAGCAGGACCAGTACGTCCATCTCACCCGCTACGAAGACTATGTCGCCGCCCACGGCAAGGCTTCGGGCTACACCGGCAAGGTCTCCGCGCCCACCAAGGACATCTACTATCAGTTCGTGACCGAGGCCTCCACGCGCGTGAGCGGGTTTGAGACCGGCGAGTACGATATCGCTGGCGAGATCCCCACCGAGAACTACCACGACTTCGACGGCAACGACGACGTCAAGCTCTACACCCATAACGCCGGCGTTCTGACCGCCTTCCTCAACATGAACGAGGGCATCTTCGCCGACGAGGAGATCCGCAAGTGCGCCCTCATGGCTATCGATTGCGAGGCGGCCGCTCTTGCCGCCTATGGCGAGAAAGAGCTCTTTAACATCGATCCCAACCTTGGCAACCCCGAGAACACTCAGTGGGCGACCGACGCGGGCAAGAAGTACTTTAACCAGGCCGACGCCAAGGCCGCCAAGAAGGCTCTGGCCAAGACCTCCTATGCCGGTGAGACGGTCAAGCTGCTGACCACCCCCGACTACAAGGATATGTACAACGCCACCGTCGCGCTGCAGGAGCAGCTCGAGAAGGCTGGCTTCACCGCCGAGGTCGACAGCTACGAGTTCGCGACCTTTATGGACATCCGCTCCGGCAAGCCCGAGCAGTGGGACCTCTTTGTGGCCTCCACCAACTACAAGCCCATCCCGGCCCAGTCCCTCTCGGTCTCCAAGGCCTTCTATGGCCTGTCCGACGAGAAGGCGCTCAAGCTCGTGGCCGAGACCCGCACCGCCAAGGACACCGACGCCGCGGCGAAGAAGTGGGCCGAGGCTCAGGAGCGCCTCTACGAGATTGCCGTCATCGAGCCGCTTTGCCACTACGCTTCCATCACGGGCACCCAGGCAGTCGTCGAGGACGTCGAGGTGCTCGACGGCGCCATCATCTGGAACGCCAAGCGTCCGGAGTAATGCAATAGATGGCGTGGCGTCTTGAGGGGTCTGGTCCCCTGCGGCCGCCACGCCCTGTCCACGTTCAGAGGGGAAATAGACGCCTCGCATGTTGAAGTACACGCTCAAACGTATAGGCGCGATGGTTCCGGTGACGCTCATCATCTCGGTCGTCGTGTTTTTGATTATCTATCTCACACCGGGTGACCCGGCCTCTTCGATGCTCGGCATGGAGGCTTCGGCCGACCAGATCGAGCGCGTCAACGATAGCCTGGGACTCAACGAGCCGCTGCCGCAGCGCTACGTTGAGTGGATGGGCGGCGTACTTACCGGCGACCTGGGCGATTCGTATTTTATGCGCCAGCCCGTCACGCAGGCGATCGCCGAGCACTTTGGCCCCACGCTATCGCTCGCGCTTCTGGCACAGCTCATCGCGCTGCTGATTGCACTGCCCTGCGGCGTCGTCGCTGCCCTCAAACATGGGTCGCGCACCGACGCGGTCTTGCGTGTCGTTGCTCTTTTGGGCGTGGCGATACCCGGCTTTTTGATGGCGCTCATGCTTATGTGGCTGTTTGCCGTCACGTTGCGCGTGTTCCCGGTGGCCGGCTATGCGCCGCTATCGAAGGGCTGGTTCAGCCATCTACGCTATCTGGCGTTGCCGGCCATATCGCTTGGATGCGTGCAGGCGGCCCTGCTCATGCGCATGACCCGTTCGAGCGTGATCGAGGCCATGCAGCTCGACTGCGTCAAGACGGCGCGTGCCAAGGGCGTCTCCGAGGTTCGTGTGGTGCTGGCCCATGCCCTGCGCAACGCCGCGCTGCCGATTCTCACCTCGGTCGGCTATTCTTTTGGCGCCCTGATTACGGGTGCCGTGGTGACTGAGGCCATTTTTAACATCCCCGGTTTGGGCCAGCTGGTCACGAGCTCTATCGAACGTCGCGACTATCCGGTGATTCAGGGCGTGCTGCTGGTCATCGCCTTGTTGAATTCGGTGATCAATCTGGCCGTCGACCTTGCCTACGGCGCTTTTGACCCGCGCGCTCGCAAATGGGGCGATGCATGATGACAAACTTTAAGAAGGCTCTTGCCAACAAGGGGTTTGTGGTCGGCGGCTGCATTTTCCTGGCGATTGCGCTGATCGCGCTCGTCGGTCCGCTGGTGTGGACGGTTGATCCCAATGCGCAGGAGATGACGTTGCGACTTTCGGCACCTTCGCCCGCGCATCCCTTTGGCTGCGATGACTTTGGCCGCGACCTGCTTGCCCGCGTCATCGCTGGCGCGCGCGTGTCGCTTGGCGTTGGCATTGCCGTCACGCTCACGACGAGTGTGCTCGGCTTGGTGATCGGCGCCTATGCGTGCTACAACGAGAGACTCGATCATATTCTCATGCGCATCTGCGACGGCCTTATGTCCATTCCGGGCGTGCTGCTGGCTATCGCGCTCATGGCCATGATGGGGGCGAGCGTGTGGAACGTCATCATCGCGCTCTCCATCGTCTATACGCCCAGCATGGCGCGCATCGTGCGCTCGCGTGCGATGGTGGTCAAGGAGGAGCCCTTTGTGGAGGCCCTGCGCGTGCAGGGCGCCTCGACCGCGCGCATCGTGTGGTTGCATATCGTGCCCAACGTTATGGCACCCTTCCTGGTGCAGGCGACGTTCGTCTTTGCCGAGGCCGTGCTCTCGGAGGCCGCCCTCTCGTTTCTGGGCCTGGGTATCAAGGCACCCGACGCCAGCTGGGGAAACATCCTGCAGGCAGGCAAGAACGTGATGCGCAAAGCCTGGTGGATGATCTTCTTCCCGGCTATCGCCATCATCGCGAGCGTGCTTTCGCTGAACCTCGCCGGCGACGGCCTGCGCGACGCCCTCGACCCCAAGACCAAGGAGGACTAGTCCATGAGCGAACATCTTTTGGACGTGCGCGACCTCTGCATCTCGTTTGTGGGCCGCGATGGCAACGCGCTGGAAGCCGTCAACAAACTCAACCTACATATCGATGCCGGCGAGATCGTCGGTGTTGTCGGCGAGTCCGGCTGCGGTAAGTCGGTGTTTGCCCAGAGTGTCATGCGCCTATTGGAGCATGAACAGAAGATGGCCTATACCGGTCAGATTCTCTTTGACGGGGAGGACCTGCTCGCGCGCCCGCTCAAGCGCATGCGCGAGGTTCGCGGCTGCGACATCGCTATGATTTTCCAGGACCCGTTGTCCTCACTCAACCCCGTTATGACGGTGGGTGCGCAGGTTATCGAGGCGGTGCGGGCCCACCGTAAGGTAAGCCGACGCGAAGCCCGCAACGAGGCTCTATCGCTGTTGGAGCGTGTGGGTATTCGAGATGCCGCGGCTCGCTTCGACATGTATCCGGGCGATTTTAGCGGCGGTATGCGCCAGCGCGTGATGATCGCCATGGCGCTTGCCGGTCATCCGCGACTGCTTATCGCCGATGAGCCCACCACGGCACTCGACACGACGACTCAAAAACAGATTTTGGATCTCCTGCGTGACCTCAACAGTTCCGAGGGCATGGCGGTGCTTTTTATCAGCCATGATTTGGGTGTCGTCACGAGCATCTGCTCGCGCGTGCACGTCATGTATCTGGGCCAAATCGTAGAGGAGATCGACGCCTGCGGCCTTATGGAGCGCCCGAGCCACCCGTATGCCCAGGGGCTCATCGCGAGCATTCCGCCGCTCGAAGGCGAGCGAGTTGACACGCTGGCGGATATTCCGGGTACAGTGCCGCCGCTTACGGCAATACCCTGTGGATGCCGCTTTGCGCCTCGTTGCGCCCGGGCGGACGAGCGTTGCCGCGCGCAGGAGCCGCCGCTGTTTGCCGTGAATGCGTGCGACCGGTCTAAATGCTGGCTTGTCGAGAAAGGGGAGTGCCATGGCTGTTGATAGCGAAGCCCTGCTTAGGGTCTCACATCTGACTAAAGCGTATCCCATGCCGGGCTCAGGTTTTAAGCGTCAGGCCTTTACCGCCGTGGACGATCTGTCGTTTGAGATCGCGCCGGGCGAGGTCTATGGCCTGGTTGGCGAATCCGGATCGGGCAAGTCGACGACTGGACGCTTGATCTGTGGTCTCGAGCGTGCGGATTCCGGCTCGATTGTTTATCGCGGGCACGACCTCGCCACGATGTCGGAGCACGAACGCAAGCCGTTTCGCCGCGAGATCCAACTGGTATTCCAGGATAGCTCTACGGCTTTTGACCCGCGCAACCGTGTCGGCCGCATTTTGGAGGAGCCGCTGATTATCGCCGGCGTGCGCGATGCGGATGAGCGCCATGGGCGTGCGCTCTCGGCCCTGGCCTCGGTCGGTCTTCTGGCAGAGCATTATGACCGCTATCCGCATGACCTTTCGGGTGGACAGCGTCAGCGACTCAATCTGGCACGGGCGCTTATTTGCGAGCCGCGCCTTGTGGTATGCGACGAGCCGGTCTCGGCGCTTGACGTGTCCGTTCAGGCCCAAGTGCTCAACTTGCTTCGCGACCTGCAACGCACGACGGGCGTGGCGCTGCTGTTTATCACGCATGATATGCGTGTGGTTCGGCATATGTCCGACCGGATTGGCGTGCTCTACCACGGTCGTCTTGTCGAGGAAGGCACGGCCGAGGACGTGATCGCGCACCCGAGCGATCCGTATACGCAGGAGCTTATCGACGCCATTCCCTAGAGGATGCTTCCTTTTGGGTATGGCGTGGGTTTGTTGTTTAATTGTCGGTATATCGGTACAAGAGAGGGGAACTACTATGGCCGATATCGAGGAACAGCCGTTGCCGTCCACGTTTGAGGAGTTCAACGAGCAACGCAAGGCGGCGTTTA
>CBCSNQ010000109.1:0-5699 GCA_965141565.1 uncultured Collinsella sp.
CCCTTGCAGATGGAAACGGCAAAGGCGTCCATCGAAAGGCCAACGGCGAGCAACACGAGCTCTGCGAGTCCCATAGTCTGGCTCCCTCTCTGCGGGCGGGCCCGCGTGTACCTCTTGGGGGAATAACAAAAAAGACCCGTGGCGTACGCGCTGCGCGCACAACCACGAGTCTCGTTCATTAAGGCAAGCCAGGCCGTTTCGGCCAGTATGTTGACTTGCCGCGCCATCGGAGGCGAACCCGGCCACGCGACTACTCCCTCATTCATGTGAACCCGATGCTACCACATAAGCAGCCCATTTGGGTTGGGCTCTCAGCTGTGTTCGCTCATTCTGTAAGCATCGGATTTCGCGAGTGCCGCGGGGACAAACCGTGAGAAACTATTTAGCGTTTATGGAGCGTATACGATGGGAGCGATGCCTTGGATAAGAACGAGCTGCAAAAGCGTATGGAACAGGCCATCCGCCTGACGGCACCTGGTCAGCCGATCCGCACCGCCCTCGACATGATCATCGCCGGTCACCTGGGCGCCCTTATCTGTGTCGGCGACACCGAAAACGTGCTCGCTGCCGGTAACGACGGCTTCCCGCTCAACATTTCGTTCACCTCGAACCGTCTGTTCGAGCTCTCCAAGATGGACGGCGCCATCGTTATCGACGGCGACCTCACCCAGATCCTGCGCGCCAACTTCCATCTCAATCCCGATCCCTCACTCGCCACGAGCGAGACGGGCATGCGTCACCGCACCGCCGCTCGCATGTCGGTGCTCACCGATGCCATCGTGATCTCGGTCTCGGCCCGTCGTGCCGTCGTCAACGTGTACGTCCACGGCAAGAGCTACGAGATCCAGCCTGTCACCACCATCATGAGCTCGGTCAACCAACTCGTCGCCACGCTCCAGACCACCCGTCAGTCGCTTGACCGCTCCCTGCTGCGTCTGACGGCCCTCGAGCTCGATGACTACGTTACGCTCGCCGACATCACCGGCATTTTCTCGAGTTTCGAGATCATGCAGCAGGCAAAGACTGAGCTTAAGGATTGCATTGTCAAGTTGGGCAACCAGGGCAAGCTCGTGCAGATGCAGCTCGAGCAGCTCGCGGGCTCTAGCATGGATACCGAATACGACCTGATGATCCGCGACTACGCGAGCGATTCCTCCGAGGCAAACGCCGAGAAGATTCGCGCCGAGCTCGCTCGCATGACACCTAAGGACCTGTCCGACCCACAGCATGTGGCTGCGGTTCTGGGTTACGACGACCTGGACGAGGACTCCGTCATGACGCCGCTGGGCCTGCGCACGCTTTCGCGCGTGTCCGTCGTGCGCGACGGCGTGGCCGAGAAGATCGTCGACGAGTATGGCTCGCTGCAGGAGCTCATGGATGACATCAGCGAGGACCCGGAGCGCCTGGGTGACTTTGGCGTCAACAACCCTGCCATTCTTGCGGACTCGCTGTACCGCATGAAGGGCACCAAACAGGGGAACGCATAATGGCGCCCGTATGCGCCGTGGTCGTTGCCGGCGGCAGCGGCCAGCGCTTTGGAAATCCCGGCGGCAAGCAGCTCGTTAACGTGGCGGGCCGTCCGCTTATGAGCTGGTCCATCCGTGCGTTCGATCGCAGTGACAAGGTCGGCCACATCGTGGTGGTGTGTCCTGTCGAGCGCCGTGCCGAGATGCGCCGCCTGGCCATCGACCCGTTTGGCTATGACACGCCCATCAGCTTTGCCGATGCCGGCGATACCCGTCAGGATTCCACCCGAGCCGGCGTGCATGCGGTACCGGCAGGCTTTGAATACGTCGCCATTCACGACGGCGCTCGTCCGCTCATTACGACCGAGGCCATCGATCACGCTATCGATGTGCTCGTGAGCGACCGCGCCCTCGACGGTGTCGTGTGCGGTCAGCCCGCAATCGACACGCTCAAGATCGTCGATGGCGATAACATCGTCGAGACGCCGCCGCGCGAACTCTATTGGGCCGCACAGACGCCGCAGATCTTTAGCGTCGACGCCATGAAGCGCGCCCACACCGCAGCTATCGCCGAGGGCTTTATCGGGACCGATGATTCTTCGCTGGTCGAGCGCATGGGAGGACGCGTTCGCTGCGTCCAGAGCCCACGCGATAACCTTAAGGTGACGGTACCCGAGGACTTGCGTCCCGTAACCGCGATTCTGCTCGGCCGCATGGCCGAGGGAGAGGACCTTCCCCATGTTCAGTAACCTGCGCATTGGCCACGGCTACGACGTCCACCGTTTGGTGGAGGGGCGTCGATGTATTATCGGCGGGGTCGACATTCCCTACGAGCGCGGCCTGCTGGGCCACTCGGATGCCGATGTGCTCGCGCACGCCTTGGCCGACGCCATTCTGGGCGCCTGCCGCGGGGGAGACATCGGCAAACTGTTCCCCGACACCGATCCTGCCTACGAGGGTGCCGACTCGATGGTGCTGCTTGCCCGTGTGATGGACTATGCGCGCGAGCTGGGCTTTGAGTTTGTCGATGCCGATTGCACCATTGCCTGCCAGCAACCCAAGATCACCCCGCACCGCGATGCCATGCGCGCCAACCTCGCCCATGCTCTGGGCGTTGACGTCGAAAACGTGGGCGTCGCCGCCACCACGACCGAAAAGCTCGGTTGGGAAGGTCAAGGCGAGGGAATTGGCGCCTGGGCCGTCTGCCTGCTACAGAAAACTGTTAAGGAGTAACGAATGCGTATCTACAACAGCGCTACCCATAAAAAGGAAGAGTTCCAGCCCATCGAGTCCGGCAAGGTCCGCATGTACGTGTGCGGCCCCACGGTCTACGACAACATTCACATCGGCAACGCCCGCACGTTCATCAGCTTCGATGTGATTCGCCGCTGGCTCATCGCGAGCGGCTACGAGGTCACGTTCGCCCAGAACCTCACCGATGTCGACGACAAGATTATCAAGCGCGCCAACGAGCAGGGCCGTACGGCCGCCGAGGTCGCGACGGAGTTCTCGGATAAGTTCATTGGCGTCATGCGCGCTGCCAACGTGCTCGATCCCGATGTGCGTCCCCGCGCCACCAAAGAGATCGGCCCCATGATCGCCATGATCAAGACGCTTATCGAGCAGGGTCATGCCTATGCCGCCGATAACGGCGACGTGTACTTTGCCGTGCGCAGCGACCCCAACTACGGCCAGGTCTCGGGCCGCAACATCGACGACCTTATGGTGGGCGCGCGCATCGAGGAGAACGAGGACAAGAACGACCCGCTCGACTTTGCCCTGTGGAAGGCCGCCAAGCCTGGCGAGCCCAGCTGGCCGAGCCCCTGGGGCGAGGGCCGTCCCGGCTGGCACACCGAGTGCGCCGCCATGGTGCACCGCTACCTGGGCACCCCGATTGACATTCACGGCGGCGGCTCCGACCTTGCCTTCCCGCATCACGAGAACGAGTGCGCCCAGGCAACCTGCGCCTGGCACCAGGGCTTCTCCAACACGTGGATGCACACGGGCATGCTGCTGGTAGACGGCGAGAAGATGTCCAAGTCGCTCGGTAACTTCTTTACGCTGGCCGAGGTGCTCGAGCAGCACTCTGCCGCGGCCCTTCGCCTGCTGATGCTGCAGACGAGCTATCGCTCGCCGCTCGACTTCTCCTGGGAGCGCCTGGAGGGTGCCGAGAACTCGCTCACGCGTATCGCCGGCACGGTCGAGAACCTGCGTTGGGCTGCGAACCACGCGACGGCCGACGCCGATGAGGCTGCCGCCGAGGCGTTTGTCGCTAAGGCCGCCGAGACTCGCGCCGCCTTTAAGGAGTGCATGGACGACGACTTTAACACCGCCGGTGCCATGGGTGCCGTCTTTGGCTTTGTCACCGAGTGCAATCAGTATCTGGAGCAGGCGGGCGATGCTGCCGACAAGGCCGCAGTCCTGGCAGCCGCTGATACGCTGACCGAGCTGCTCGATACGTTTGGCGTCGAGCTCCCCGAGCCCAAGTTCGAGTTGCCGCTGGGCCTGCTGGGCGTTGCCGCTGGCCTGGTTGCCTACACGGGTGACGATGTGGACGAGGCGGCTGCCAAGATTCTCGAGGCTCGCGCCGAGGCCCGTGCCGCCAAGAACTGGGATTTGGCAGACGCCATCCGCGATCAGCTCAAGGACCTGGGCCTGACGATTGAAGATACCGCCGCCGGCACCCGTATTAAGAGTCTCTAGTATTTGTCGACCGTTCGAGGTGCGGCAGATTGCCTTGAAAGAGGAGGGCATAGACCTGGTGGTCATGCCCGACGATTGAAAGGCAAGGTGCCGTGGCTCGGACGGTCGATTCTTGTTCGTTATCTATTTAAGGAGGCCGTCCTATGGCCGACAATCGCAAGCGTGCGCCTCGTGGCGGCAAGCAGGCTGCTTCTGGCTCGCGTCCGATTCGCCGCAATGATCGCGCTGCCGCTCCCAAGGGCCAGCGCGATCGCACCCAGGCTGCGCGTCCGCAGCGCGATCGCAACCGCGACGCTGTCCAGGCTCCCAAGGGCGAGTTTATCGAAGGTCGTCGTGCTGCCGCCGAGGCGCTGCGCACTGGTTTTCCCATCAAGTGCGCGCTCATTGCCGAGGGCGGGGAGCGCGATGCCGCCCTGTCGCGTCTGGTCGATGACCTCAACGCCGCGGGTGTCCGCATTAAGTACGTGCCGCGTGCACAGCTCGATGCGCTGTCGAGCCATGGCGCTCACCAGGGCATCGCGCTCGAGGTGGGCAACTTCCCCTATGCTGATGTTGCCGATATTCTCGACCGCGCAGGCGAGGGTCCGGCACTTGTCGTGGTGCTCGACCATGTGACCGACGACGGTAACTTTGGCGCTATCGTGCGCTCCGCCGAGGTCGTGGGCGCCGCGGGCGTCATCATCGCCAACAAGCGCGCCGCCGGCGTGACCGTGGGCAGCTACAAGACCTCTGCCGGCGCCGTCATGCACCTGCCCATTGCGCAGGTTCCCAATATCGCCCGTGCACTCGATGACCTCAAGGCCGCTGGCTTTTGGGTGGGCGGTGCCTCCGAGCACGCCGAAGGCAGTTGCTGGGATACTCCCTTCGAGGGTCGCGTGGCGCTCGTCATGGGGTCCGAGGGCGATGGCATCTCGCGCCTGGTGCTCGAGAAATGCGACTTTTTGACCAAGCTTCCCCAGCGCGGCATGACCGAGAGCCTCAACGTTGCCCAGGCAACGACGGCGCTATGCTTTGAGTGGTTACGTCGCAACGCCGGCGAGCTCATGGGGGAGGAGTAGCGCATGTCCAAGAAGAACCGCGCCAAGTCCAAGGCCAAGCGTTTTGGCGAAGGCTCGGCCAAGCCGATTGTCTCGGCCGCGACCTATGGTGTGGGCGGCAATGCGTTTGCGCAGGCCATCGCCGATCCGGTCTCGACGGTGCACTCTAATAAGCCCGAGCTGTTAGTGGTCGACGGCTACAACGTGATTCACTGCACGCCGCGCTACGAAAAACTCGTGTACGACCATTCCGACGACCCGTATTCCAGCGACGTTCACGATATGGCGCGCACCGCCCTCATCAACGACGTCGCCGCCTTTGCCCAGGGCCGCTACGAGGCCGTGATCGTGTTCGACGGCGCGGGCAATATCTCCAGCGAGCGCCCCAACCTGCCGGCCCGCGGCGTGCGCATCGAGTTTTCGCCGACGGGCGTCTCTGCCGATACCGTGGTGCAGAAGCTCTGCATCGAGGCACGTGAGGAGGGCCGCGCGT
>CBCSNQ010000110.1:0-5681 GCA_965141565.1 uncultured Collinsella sp.
ACCTGCTGGGCATGCAGGCCAAAGTCGTCATCGAACACCGAGATGCCGGCCTTGGCCGAACCGCGAAAACCGCGATCGTCGAGCAGCGTGTCACAGGCCTCGAGCAGCGACGGCACCGCCGCCTTGTCGAGCTGGCACTCGCCAAAGGAGCGGATGGCCTCGAACTTGGTCTTGGCCTCCCCCTCCGGCAGCGCGTCGACGAGCGAATAGAAGACATCCACCGGCACCGACAGACGCGGCTCAAAGCAGTCGAGCACGCCAGTGTGGTGGCCCACGGCGAGCGTGTAGTACAGCACGTCGCAGGCCTCCTGGGGAACGTCTTCCTCGGTCTCCACAAACTTACGCGTGAGCTCATAGAAGACCACCTGGTCGGGCGCATGGCCCAGGCAGGGGTCGGCGACGCCCTCGGCGGCCTCGTCGCTTGCGCGCGAGGCATCGCCAAAGGAGCCGCCGAGCATACCGGGGCCCACAAAGTAACCAGAGCGGTCCGTGAGCTCCATCTAGCGACCTCCGGCCAGCACCAGATCCTGCAGCGCCGAGTACACCTCGACGCGGCGCGGATCGTCCTGCTTATCGATGAGCAGCGCCATGGCACCGCGGATATCGCCCTTGGGCGCGCCCTCGAGCGTATCCATAAACTCATTGGCCAGGTCGCGGCCGTAACGGTAGCCGCTCATGGCGCGAGCTTCGCGCTCGATGGCAACGCGCAGCTTGTACGGCACGCCGGGGTGCAGGATATCGGCCTGCTCGCCGGCGGCCTCCACCGTGGTCTCGGCATGGAGCTTTTGGTCCAGCAGGCCAAGTGCCATGGCAAAGCCGTAGATGGTCTGCGCGGGGCTGGGCGGGCAGCCGGGGATGTAGACATCGACCGGCAGAATCTTGTCCGTGCCGCCCCAGACGCAGTAGTTGTCGTAGAAGATGCCACCGGTGCAGCCACATGCGCCATAGGACACCACGATCTTGGGATCGGGTGCGGCCTCAAAGGCGCGCAGGGCCGGCATGCGCATGGCACGCGTCACGGCACCGGTGTACAGCAACACATCGGCGTGACGGGGCGAGGGCACGACCTTGATGCCAAAGCGCTCGACGTCGAAGACGGGCGTGATGGAACCGAAGATCTCGATCTCGCAGCCGTTGCAGCCGCCACAGTCAACACGGTAGACGTACACCGAGCGCTTGATCTTCTTAAGAAGGGTCGCCTTGGCCTTCTCGATGCTCTCGTCGAGCTCGATCTTGGTCGGGCGGTACTGGAGCCGCTCGGGCAAAAGCGTGGGTTCGGCCATGGTTACTCCTCCTTCGTTTCAAAATCCATGATGATGCCCTCGACCGGCGCCGGACCGGCGGGAATCTCGGGCGCATCGGGGTTGAGCTCGCGGTCGATATACTCCGGGTTCACGCCGTGGCCGCCCAGATACTCCATGCCGGGGCCCTGGGGCTCACCGGACGCAAGCGTCTCGTTGGCAGCCATGCCGGCAGCGTTGCCGGTCTTTACGGCCGAGGCGGCGCGCAGGGCGTCGAGCTCGCGCTTGCACTCCTGGCACATACCGACGGTACGGGCGGCCTGGATGGCCTCCATGCCGCCGGCCTTTTGCAGCAGGCGCTTGGCGTAGTCGATCTCCTTATGCGGGGCAAACGGCTTGCCGCAGCGCGAGCAGTGCTCGAGCGTATAGACGCTCTTGCTAGTGAGGTCGTCCTTGCTCATGACGGCCAGCTCAAACTCCTCGGTGAGCTTGATGGCCTCCATGGGGCAGGCTTCCTCACAGCGGCCGCAAAAGATGCAGCGGCCGTAGTCGATCGACCAGGTAATGGTATCGGCCGCAAGGTCAGTGTCCATGCGAATGGCATCGGCCGGACAAGCCACGCCGCAGGCACCGCAGGCGATGCAGAGCTCGGCATTGTGCTCGGGCTTGCCGCGCATGTCCTTATTGGTGGGGAACGGCGCAAACGGGTACTTGACCGTCGCGTCGCCGGCCTTGGCGTTAACCTTCCAAAGCTTCAGCATATTAGAGCGCCTCCTCATCGAGCGGAGCGGCCAAGGTGCCCTCGCCCGCAAGCGGCGACTTGTCGCGCCAGACGTTCTCGAACTGCTCCTTGTCGAGCACGTGGTCGCGCTTGGCGGCGACATCGGTCACCGTCACGCGGTCGGTGCAGGAGTAGCACGGGTCGAGCGAGCCGACGATCAGCGCCGCGTCGCCCACGGTGTTGCCGCGGAACATGTAGCGCAGGACCGGCCAGTTGCTGTACGTGGCGGCCTTGGCGCGCCAGCGGTAGCACTTCTGGTTATTGCCGAGCATGGCCCAGTGCACGTCCTCGCCGCGCGGAGCCTCGGTGGCGCCGATGGCGTACTTGTGCGGGGTGTACTCCCAATCCGTGGTGAGGATGGGGCCCGACGGGCAGTTCTCGAGCATGGTCTCGATCATGTCGATCGAATCGTAGACCTCCTGGATGCGGACGGCGGTACGGCCGAAGGCATCGCAGGTGTCGGCCGTGGCGGCGTGCATCTTTTGGACGTCCGGATCGGCGTAGCCGTCGAAGGGATGGTCAAAGCGCACGTCGCGGGCATAGCCCGAGCCGCGCATGAGCGGGCCGACCGGCGAGAAGTCACGTGCGATCTTGCGGTCCAAGATACCGATACCGCTCGTACGCTCAATAAAGTTGGGCGTGGAGAGCAGCACGTCGACGAGTTCCTGAACCTCGGAGCGCAGCTGGTGGATGGTCGTGAGCGTGGAGAGCTTCTGCTCGGCCAAAATGTCGCGACGCACGCCGCCGATCACGTTGAGGCCGTAGGTCTTGCGGTGACCGGAGAGCTTCTCGGCCAGGTCCATGGACTTCTCGCGGACGCGGAAGAACTGCTGGAAGCCGGAGTCGAAGCCCGTGTAGTGCGACGCCAGGCCAATGTTGAGCAGATGCGAGTGCAGGCGCTCGACCTCGAGCATGATGGCGCGGATGTACTGGGCGCGCGGCGGGACATGGATGCCCTGGGCGCGCTCGACGGCCTCGGCATAGGCCACCGAGTGGGCGCAGCCGCAGATGCCGCAGATGCGGTCGGCGAGGAACGTCACGGCGTCATAGTTCAGGCGCGTCTCGGCGACCTTCTCCATGCCGCGGTGCACGTAGAACAGGCGGTAGTCGGCGTCGACGATCGTCTCGCCCTCGACAAACAGGCGGAAGTGGCCGGGCTCGTCGGAGGTAATGTGCAACGGGCCCATGGGGACGAGCGTGGTCTCCTTGCCCTTGGTATCGGCCAAGAACTCGTAGTTTTCCATGTCGCTCGCGGGAGCGGGACGGAAACGATAGTCCATGGAGTCCTTGCGCAGCGGATACAGGCCGCTGGGCCAATCGTCCGGCAGCACCAGGCGACGACGATCGGGCAGACCCTCGGGGATCAGGCCGAACATGTCGCGAAGCTCGCGCTCGCCCCACACGCAGGCGGGGACGAACGGCGTCACGGACGGGAACGTCATCTTGGCGGGATCGACCTCGGTGCGCACGGTCACCCAGCCGGGGTCCTCCCCCTCCATGGAGATGACGTAGTACACGGCGTAACGGCCGCACAGACTGCGCTCGTCGTTGCCGATGATCACGGGAATCCAGCCGTAGCGCTCGTAGTACAGATAGTGGACGGCCTCGGGCAGCTTGTCCTGCTTGACGGTAATCGTCAGCTGGTCCTCGCACTGCCACTCGACCTTCTCGATGCAGCCCGGAACGGCGCGGCGCAGGGCCTCGACATGGCTCTCGCAGCGACGGGCATACACCTTGTTCTCAGTTTCAATCATTCGTTACTCCACCTCGCTCTGAGCGGTCTCGGTACCGAACACAGCGCGGTACATCGGCGTCGCGTGAAGTTCCTCGGTGTTCTGCTCGAGTACGATGCCGGTCGCGGTCTCCACACCGTGCACGAGAGGCAGCGGGGTGGCGATGCCAAACCACAAGATCATGACAGCCAGGATGATTTCGGGGATAAGCATGAGCGCCGGGGCCTCATGCTTGCCCATGCCCTGGGGCGCATGGCCGAATACCGACTTGAGTGCGATGCGGGTGAGCGCGGAGATGGCCACGGTAAGGCCGAGGGCGACCACGACGACCAGCCACATGGGACCGGCGGTAACACCGGCGACAAAAGTCAGGAACTCGGAGATAAACATGCCAAAGGGCGGGAAGGCACCAAGACCGAGCAGCGCCAGGACGGCGAGCGCGGCGGTTGCGGGGGCAACCTCGACGACGCCCTGGATCTTGGCCAGGCTACGCGTGCCAAAAGCGTGCTGGATGTTGCCGGACACGCAGAAGGCAAGCGTCTTGGTAAAGCCGTGGAACACGCAGTGCAGCAGGGCCGCGGCGATACCCAGCGGGCCACCGATACCCAGGCACAGGGCGATAACGCCCACGTTCTCCACAGACGAGTACGCAAAGCGGCGCTTGAGGTCGTCCTGGCGAAACATCGAAAGTGCCGCCACCAAAATGGACAGCGTGCCGACGATCAACAGCAGAAGTTGCGGATACTCGGCGCCCACGGCCTGGATGGTAAAGCCGTAGAAGCGCATGATCACAAGCATGGCGCACTTAAGCAGCACGCCCGAGAGCAGGGCCGAGACAGGGCTCGGGGCCTGGGAGTGGGCATCGGGCAGCCAAGTGTGCATGGGGAACAGGCCGGCCTTGGTGCCAAAGCCGATCACGATAAACGCAAAGGCGAGGCGCATGAGCGTCGGGTCGAACTGGTCGGCATACGGCAGCACGCACGACAGGAACGCGGCCTCGTGGGCGTTGGGAATCACGTCGGCGGCGTTGGCGTAGATCAACAGCGTGCCGAACAGGCCAAAGGCCACGCCGGCGGTACAGACCATCGCATACTTCCAAGAAGCCTCGAGGGCCGTCTTGTTCTTGTAGATACCCACGAGGAACACGGTGGAAAGCGTGGTTGCCTCCACGGCGGCCCACGTGAGGATCATGTTGTTGGACAGGCACGCGAGCAGCATGGTGAACACAAAAAGGCTAAACAGCGCAAAATACTGCTTGGCGCGCTCGGCGGGCATGGAGCCCTCCTCGATATCGGCCTTTACATAGGGCAGCGAGAACAGCCCCGTAAGAAAACCGATAAAGCCGATGAGCAGCACAAAGATGGCGCCCAGCGAATCGAGGTGGAACCACAGGCCAAGAGCGCTCGCGGTTTCGCCGCTCATAAGGACGTCACCGGCCGTCATAATCGACAGCACCAGTACGGCTGCGACGGAGACCAGGTTGAGACCGGCAAATACGTTATAGGACGTATTCTTGGGCAAAAACGCCATGACCAGCGAGAACACCAAAGGAGTCGCGAGCAGGGCGAGAATCAACGTTTCCATGGACTACCCCCTCAGCTCGGACAGGTCGCGCGCATCGAGCGAGTGGGAGTCGTCCCAAATGCGACGCACGACGATGGACATGATGATGACGGCAAAGATGGCGTCGGTGGCGATACCGATCTCGATGATCTCGGGAGCGGTGGGGGCCAAAAGCGCGAGCGTCACGTGGCTGCCGTTTTCCATAAGGCAGTATCCAAAGATCTGCTTCATGATGTTGCGCTGCGAGATGATGCAGGTGAGGCCCACAAAGAAGTGAGCGAAGCTAATGGCGAGCGCAGGCGTTGCGACCTCGGCCGTGGGCAGGCTGATCTGCGTCACGACGGCAAAGCAGATCGCGACCTC
>CBCSNQ010000111.1:0-5603 GCA_965141565.1 uncultured Collinsella sp.
AAGGGGGCAGTGATGGAGAGGATACTCGGCGTTAATCTCTCTGGCTGGTTTATTCCCGAGCCTTGGGTGACCCCGTCGCTATACGCGGCGACCGGTGCATCCAACGCGGCCGAGCTGCAGGAGGCCATGGGCACCGCCGCCTATAACGAGCGCATGCGCCGTCATTACGAGACGTTTGTGAGCGAGGACGATTTTCGCCGCATGGCGCAGATCGGTCTCAATGCCGTGCGTCTGCCGGTGCCCTGGTATGCCTTTGGCTCGCAGGAGTCCGATGCGTCCTACATCTCGGTTGTCGACTACATCGACCGTGCAATTGAGTGGGCTGCCAAGTACGACATCCGCGTGCTGCTTGATCTAGCAACTGTGCCCGGTGGCCAGGGCGATTCCAACGATTCGCCCGCCACGCCAGAGGCTGTTGCCGAGTGGCATTCGTCCACTAACGGCCGTCATGTCGCACTCGACGTGCTCGAGCGCTTGGCTGATCGCTACGGCGAGGCCGAGAGCCTGCTGGGCATTGAGCTGCTGGATACGCCGCAGATGAGTGTCCGCAAGAGTCTCTTTTCCATGACGGATGGCATTCCGGCGCACTACCTGCGCAACTTCTATCGCGATGCCTACGAGCTCGTCCGTTCGTATATGCCCGAGGATAAGATCGTCGTCTTTTCGTCGTCGGGGCATCCCAGCGAGTGGAAGCATTTTATGCGCGGCGCCAAGTACAAGAACGTCTACATGGACCTTCACCTGTACCATTACCGCGACGAGTATGCGCTCGATATCACGAGCCCCCGCGGGCTGACGACGGCGATTTCCCGTAACAAGCGCGAGCTTAAAGAAGCGATTTCGACTGGGTTCCCCGTGCTGGTGGGCGAATGGTCGGGCGCGGCGATCTTTGCCAACTCGTCGGTTACGCCCGAGGGCCGCAATGCCTACGAGCGCGTGTTTATCGCCAACCAGCTGGCTTCGTTTGCGCCGGCTGCCGGTTGGTTCTTCCAAACGTGGAAGACCGAGAAGCGCATTGCAGCATGGGACGCCCGCGCGGCGCTCGGTACGCTCGAGCGCGGCATGATTGAATAGGTTGATATGACGCAAAACAGCACCCATACGGGCAAACTCTATGTGGTCGGCACGCCCATCGGCAACCTGGGCGACCTGTCCCCGCGCGTTGGCGAGGCGTTTGCCGCCGCCGATGCCATCTGCTGCGAAGACACGCGTGTGACGTCAAAGCTGCTGATGCATCTGGGCATTTCCAAGCCGCTTGTCCGTTGCGACGAGAATGTGATCGCCAGCCGCGCCGTCGGCCTGGTCGACCGTCTGCTGGCGGGGGAGACCCTCGCTTTTGCCTCGGACGCCGGCATGCCGAGTGTGTCCGATCCCGGCCAGGCGCTGGTCGAGGCGGCGCGTGAGGCCGATGTGCCCGTTGAAGTTATTCCCGGGCCCTCTGCTTGCGTCACGGCGCTCGTTTCGTCCGGCATTCCCTGCGAGCATTTTTTCTTCGAGGGCTTTTTGGGCCGAAAGCACGGCGACCGCGTGCGCCGTTTACAGCGCCTTGCCGTGGTGCCCGGCGCACTCATCTTCTACGAGTCTCCACATCGCATCGTGGCGACGCTCGAGGCCGTGGCGGAGGTCTTTCCCCAGCGTGAGGTTGCCGTCTGCCGCGAACTCACCAAGCTGCACGAGGAGGTCTTGCGCGGGCCCGCTGCTCAGCTTGCCGAGGAGCTGCGTGCTCGCGGCGAGGTAAAGGGCGAGATTGCGCTGGTCATCGCGCCGCCGAGCGAGGATGAGGAGGCCGGTATCGTGCCGGTTGGCGCCGCGGCAGCGGATCCCGACGAGGCCCTGCGCGAGGATATCCGCGCCGCGCTCGAGGAGGGGGAGCCCGCCTCTGCGGTGGCCAAGCGCCTGTCTCAGAAGTATTCGCGCCGCAAGCGCGATGTCTATGCCATGGTGCTCGATATGCAATAGATGGAGGATATCCAGCCCTTGCGCTAGAATCATCCCCTGTATGCAACGTTTTTCTGGAGGACAAACCCCATGGATCAAAGCAAGCCTTCGTTCTTTATCACGACGCCCATCTACTACGTCAACGCCGATCCGCACCTGGGCACGGCTTATTCCACCATCATCGCCGACGTTCAGGCTCGCTATCGCCGCTCCGCCGGCTATAACGTCAAGTTCCTGACCGGCATGGACGAGCACGGCGAGAAGGTCGCCGAGGCCGCAGCCAAGCACAACATGACGCCGCAGGAGTGGACCGACAGCCAGGCTCCGCACTTCAAGGAGCTTTGGAGCAAGCTCGAGATTTCCAACGACGACTTCATCCGCACCACCGAGCCGCGCCAGCATCATGCCGTGCAGTACCTGTGGGAGCGCATGAAGGAGTCCGGCTACCTGTATAAGGGCAGCTACGACGGTTGGTATTGCGTGCCTGACGAGACCTACTTCACTGATACGCAGGTCCAGAAGGGCGACGAGGAGTACGGCAGCGTCGGCCAGCACCTGTGCCCCGACTGCCACCGTCCGCTTGAGCGCGTGCAGGAGGAGTCCTACTTCTTTAAGCTTTCCGCCTTCCAGGACAAGCTGCTCAAGCTCTATGACGAGCACCCCGACTTTGTCGAGCCTGCGTTCCGCATGAACGAGGTACGTAGCTTTGTCGAGGGCGGCCTTAATGACCTTTCCGTGAGCCGTACGAGCTTTGACTGGGGCATTCAGGTCCCGTTTGACGAGGGTCACGTGACCTACGTGTGGTTCGATGCGCTGCTCAACTATATGACGGCCGTCGGCTACGGTGTCGACACCGACGAGGCGCGTGCCGAGCTGGCCTATCGCTGGCCCGCGCAGTTCCACATCGTGGGCAAGGACATCATCCGCTTCCACTGCGTCATTTGGCCCGCCATGCTCATGGCCATCGGCGAGGCCCTGCCCGAGCACGTCTTTGCCCACGGCTTCCTGACCGTGCGCAATGCCGAGACCGGCAAGGCCGAGAAGATGTCCAAGAGCCGCGGCAACGCCATCGCTCCGCAGGACGTTATCGACATGTTGGGCGTCGAGGGCTATCGCTACTACTTCATGACCGACGTCGTCCCCGGCACCGACGGTGCCATCAGCTTCGATCGCATGGAGCAGGTCTACAACGCCGACCTGGCCAACAGCTGGGGCAACCTTATCTCGCGTTCGCTCAACATGAGCGGCAAGTACTTTGATGGTTGCGCGCCCGCCAAGCCCGCATCGTTCGATGCGTTCGACAACCCGCTGGCAAAGATCGCCGATGGTCTGGTCGAGCGCTACATGGCCAAGATGGACGTGCTCGATTACGGCGGAGCCAAGGACGAGGTCATGGAGCTCATCCATGCCGCCAACCACTACATCGAGGACTCTGAGCCTTGGGCACTTGCCAAGGACGAGGCCAAGGCTGACGAGCTGGCGTTTGTGATCTACAACCTGCTCGAGGCCATCCGCATTGCCGCCCACCTGCTGATGCCGCTCATGCCTCAGACCTCTGCCGAGGCCCTGCGCCGCCTGTCCTGCGAGGACGAGGCCGCGACCGACGACCTCAAGGGCATTTGCGCTTGGGGCCTGCTTGCCGGCGGTCAGCCTGTCGAGAAGGGCGAGCCGCTGTTCCCGCGTCTGGGCTAAGACGCGGCGCGCCATATCGGCAATTTGCTGTTTAGATGTAAGGGCATGGCCGCCACGGTCCATGCCCTTTCGTTTCAAGACGCCGCCATCATGCTAAGGAGGCAACTATGACAACTTCGCCTTTGGCAAACCCCACGGCAACAAGGGAGCTGCTGGAGGAGTTTGGCCTTGCGACCAAGCATCGCCTGGGCCAGAACTTCCTGATCGACAACCATGTGATCGAGCGCATTTGCGAGCTTGCCGAGCTTGCGGGCGATGAGCGCGTGCTCGAGGTTGGTCCGGGCGTTGGCACGCTCACGCTTGCGCTGTTGCAGGAGGCGGCGTGCGTCACGTCGATCGAAGCAGATCCCGAGCTCGAACCGGTGCTCGACGCCCATGCCGCCGACTATGCCAACTTCCGCTTTATCATGGGCGACGCGCTTAAGGTGGGCCCGGAGCAGATTGAGCAGGCCGCCGGCGGCGAGCCCACGGTATTTGTCGCGAACTTGCCCTATAACGTGGCGGCGACGATCATTTTGCAATTTTTCCAGACGATGCCGGCGCTCAAGCGTGCCGTCGTCATGGTGCAAAAGGAGGTTGCCGATCGCATTGCCGCAGTGCCGGGCAACAAGACCTATGGCGGCTATACGGCAAAGCTCGGCCTGTATGCGCAGGTGACGGGTCGCTTTGAGGTGCCGCCGCGTTGCTTTATGCCAGCGCCGCACGTGGACTCGGCCGTCGTGCGTATCGACCGTGTTGACGGCGTGGTGCCCGAGGGGCTCGATCGCGAGTTCGTGGCTCGTGTGATCGACGCTGCATTTGCTCAGCGGCGCAAGACCATCCGAAATTCCATGAGCGCCAACGGTTTTGCCAAGGACGTGCTCGATGCCGCTTTTGAGGTTTGCGGTATCGCACCCACCACGCGCGCCGAGACGCTCGATGTTGCCGACTTTGTCCGTCTGGCCCGGGAGCTAATCCATGACGCCTAATGCCGAACGCGTGACGTTTACCAAGAAAAAGAAGACGGTTGCTTGTCCCGTGCCCTTGGCGCCGCTTGCCGACACGCATGCACATCTGCTTTCGTTTTGGGGCAAGGATGTGCCCGAGACGCTCGTGCGCGCCAAAGCCGCGGGCGTCGACCTGTTGGTGACGATGTTCGACCCCATTGCCGACAAGCGCAGCGTGGCGGACTATAGCGACTGGCTGGTGCGCGAGATTCTTCCGATGCAGGATATCCCGCAGATCAAGTATCTTGCCGGCGTGCATCCGTATGGCGCGCCGGACTATACCGACGACGTTCATGCACAGGTCGTTGCGGCACTTGATGACCCCTTATGCGCCGGTATTGGCGAAATCGGCCTGGACTATCACATGGACTATGACGACGATATCGCGCCGGCACCCCATAACGTGCAGATTGATTGCATGGCGCGCCAGCTCGAGCTTGCCGTGCGCCGCAATGTGCCGGTGGAGCTGCACCTGCGTCACGAGGACTCGGATGGGGAGCGCACCTCGCACGTTGATGCGTACAACGTACTGCGCGAGGTGGGTGTGCCCCAGGCTGGTTGTGTGCTGCACTGTTTTGGCGAGGACCGCGCCACGATGGAGCGCTTTGTGGATTTGGGCTGCTATATCGCCTATGGCGGTGCGGCCACCTTTAAGCGCAACGACGATGTGCGCGAGGCATTTGCGGCAACCCCACTCGATCGAATTTTGTTCGAGACGGATTGCCCGTATATGGCTCCGGAGCCCATCCGCGGTCTTGAATGCGAGCCCGCAATGATCTCCATTACGGCAAACACGCTGGTCAACGACCGTGTCGATCGTACCGGCGAGGATGCTGAGGCAATCGCGCGAGCAGCTTGGGAAAATGCCTGCAAACTTTTTCAAAAATAGTTCTTGCGTTCGCGATGGCGCTCCGTTATTCTAATTCCTGCACGCGGGCGTGGCGGAATTGGCAGACGCGTACGGTTCAGGTCCGTATGGGGGCAACC
>CBCSNQ010000112.1:0-5491 GCA_965141565.1 uncultured Collinsella sp.
GGACGGTTGGTCGCAGCGATCAGGATGACCGACTCGCTTTCCTCAAAGCCGTCCATCTCGACCAGCAGCTGGTTGAGCGTCTGCTCGCGCTCGTCGTGACCGCCGCCCAAGCCAGCTCCGCGCTGACGTCCCACGGCATCGATCTCATCGATGAAGATGATCGACGGGGCCTGGGACTTGGCCTCCTTAAAGAGGTCACGCACACGGCTGGCGCCGACACCTACGAACATCTCGACAAAGTCGGAACCCGAGATGCTAAAGAACGGCACGCCCGCCTCGCCGGCAACGGCCTTGGCCAGCAGCGTTTTACCGGTGCCCGGAGGGCCAACCAGCAACACGCCACGCGGGATCTTGGCGCCCAGCTTGCGATAGCGATCCGGATCGCTCAAAAAGTCACGGATCTCCTCGAGCTCCTCGAATGCCTCGTCCACTCCGGCAACGTCTTCAAACTTGACCTTGGGGCGTGTGGCCTCGTTGGTCTTGGCGTTGGTCTTGCCAAACTGCATGTTCCTGTTGTTGGCGCCCATCATCTGGCGCATAAAGTAGAACATGATGGCGATAAGGGCGATCGTCGGAAGCACACTCATCGCCAAGTCGCCCCAAAAATCGGGATCGTTGGTGTTGACGATGTACTTGGTATCGGGGTGCTCCGCCATGAGCTCGGCAAGCGAATCGGAGCCGACATAGGTCGAGGAGAAGCTCTTGAGCTCGCTCGTATCGCCCTTGTCCTTCTTCGTCTTCCAGTAATGACCCGTCACGCTTCCGTCTTGAACCGTATAGGTCAGATCTTCGACGCGATCCTGCTTGATGGCGCTCACCATCTCGCTCGTCGCGAGCTTAACGGTATTGCTGGAATTGGCAAAGCCGGAGCCCATGTTAAAGAAGGCGTAGCCCAGAAGCGCGCAAGCCAAAATAAAATACAGCCAGCCCGTACGCGTGGGCTTCTTGCCTCCGGGCATCCCCGGGATCTTAGGCTCCCGGGGAGTCTGGGAATTGTTATCGTTATGGTCGTCGGGCATCTTACGAATAAACCTCCGGTTTCAAAATGCCCAGATACGGAAGGTTACGATAGCGCTCGGCATAGTCGAGGCCGTAGCCCACCACAAAGGCATCGGGGCAATGGGTTCCAACATACTTGGGCGTGATGGCCGAGACGCGGCCCTCAACGTCCTTCCACAGGAAGGCGGCGACCTCCAGAGAAGCGGGCTTGCGGCTCTCGAGGTTCTTCATCAGATACTTGAGCGTCAGGCCCGAGTCCAGAATGTCCTCGACGATCAGCACGTCGCGACCGCGGATGTCGATATCCAGGTCCTTAATGATACGCACGATACCCGAGGACTTCACACCGTCGCCATAGCTCGAAACAGCCATGAAATCGATGTTGGTCGGCAGCTCGATCTTGCGCATCAGGTCGCCCATAAAGACCACGGCGCCGCGTAGGACCGCGATCAGCACCAGATCCTTACCCGCGTAGTCGCGCGTAATCTCCTCGCCCAGGCGAGAGACGATACCGTCGATATCCTCCTGCGTAAACAGAACCTTCTCGATATCCGGATGTTGAGAAGCCATGACAACCCTTTCTTGTGCTTATCGCCCACACACCGCCGTATGGACGCGAACTTCACATTCTAGCAGCGCACGGGGTAAATTTACCAGCCCGTGCGCCATCAGCGCGGGAATACCGTCAACGTCGCACAGAATAGCAGGCGTGGGACGCTATTCCGCATCGACCACGCGGAGCAGATATGCCACGCGCGTTGCGGCCGTGCACTTAAAACGCTCGTCCGCGCGAACTCCGGCGACCCACACCACGGCACCTCCCGGCGCCGTCCTCACCATGGGCACGCCGGCGCGCTCGGAAACGGGAATGCGAGCCTCGCCTAGCAAATCGGATACTTTCTTGCTTCGGCCACTCATCCCTAACGGGCACATCACGTCTCCCGGCGCGGGACCGTCCACCCACAGGCGCGCCAATCGCGCCTCGGCAGGGATCTCGCCACGCGAGCCCGCCAGGATCCGCTCACTATCGCTGTCGGCAAAACCCAGGGCAGCCGCGTCTACCAAAGCTGTCACTTCCCCGGCAGCCGCAAGCTCACGGGCGCGGCGCACGATATCGCATCCCGGTTCAACAGCCATCGGTTCTGTGACCAGCATACGTCCCCCGCCCAACGGCAAACGACCGGGTACGGTAACCCAGTCCGCGACCAGGCCCTCGCGAGCCGCCGGCGCCTTAAACGCCAGCATGCCAAACTCAATGCGTGCGTCAATCCCCGCCGGAAGCGTGACCGAACCGGTGCCCTCGGCAACGCAGGAAAGGACTCGCTCCACATGTCGCATCTCGGGACGAGCGTCCGGATCGATGCGCTTAATCGCCAGTCGCACGATGCGCCGCGCGATTACCACCTCGGCCGCAGCCAGGCGCCTGGCATCGAGCACCAGTGCGCCCGCTGCCTCTTTGCGCAAACAGCTTCGAAACGCCTGTGCCGAAAGCTGAGACAAAAACGCGTCCTCATCGCCTAAGATCTCGCAGGCGGCACCAATCGTCTTGCAGACGCTCGCGTTGCGCTGCGCCACCACTGGCATTACTCGATGGCGCACGTAGTTTCGCAGATACGAGATATCCTCATTGCTCTCGTCTTCACGCCACGGCTGACCATGTACCTGTAGATAGCCCACGAGCTCGCCATGAGTTAGGTCGAGCAAGGGACGTACCACGATATTCCTCCGGCGAGGAATGCTCGATAGGCCAGCGGGCCCCGAACCCTTAATCGCGTTCATCAAAAACGTTTCCGCGCGATCCGAAGACGTGTGCGCGGTGCAGATACGAGCCGCCGTTCGCGGCGCCCCCGTCTGGGCGCAGAGTTCGCGAACATACCTCCGCGCCGCGGCATAGCGCACCTCGCGGGCCGCGGCCTCAATATTGCCCGACTCCCCATCAAAATAAGCGTGCTCCACACACAGCGGTAAACCATATTGCGCGCAGAGCTCACGCACAAAGGCCTCGTCGCCATCGGACGCCTTGCCGCGCAGATGATGGTTTACATGCAGCACATGCAGACGCTCGCGAGCAATGGGGGCAACACCGCGTCCGTCTTGGATATCCAGCTTTGATGTGCACGCCATAAGAAGCAGTGCCGTCGAGTCCGCGCCGCCTGATACCATGAGCACGACAGGAGCAGCCTGCTGCCTCGTCCGGGTCTCATCGACTGTCCCAGGCACGGCATGGTGTCCATAATGCTGAGATACCGTAGGCATTTGCTTCCTCCTCTATTCGTCCGCACCCATTGTATCCTTTGGAATCTTATGTCTCGTCTGCACCTTCATATCCTCGGCAGTGGCTCTAAAGGCAACTGCGCACTCATCGAGGGCCCGCAGGGGCTCATTATGGTCGATGACGGACTGTCTCGCCGCGAGACATTAAAGCGCATGGCAGAACTGGGGCTCTCGACAGACAACGTTTCGGCTCTTCTCATTACTCATGAGCATAGCGATCACATCAAGGGCCTCGATGTCTGGTGCAAGCACTGGCACGGCCCCCTCTTTGCCAGCAGGGGCACTCTTTCGAGCAAAGAAAATCTTTCGCATCTGCCTGTCGAGGAATTCGATCCCGGTGACACCCTATCCATTGCCGGCATCCACGTGCAAACCTACTCAACATCACACGATGTCATCAATCCAGTCGGCTTTCGATTCGACGCCCTCGATGATTCCATCGGCTTTGCCACCGACACCGGAGAGCTATCGAGCCAAGCCATGAACACCCTCAAAGATTGTCGAGTCCTCGCGCTCGAAAGCAACCATGATGCGACCATGCTGCGCGAGGGAGAATATCCACGCTTTCTTCAGGAGCGCATCCTGTCTGCAAGGGGACACCTCTCCAATGGCCAAGCCGCCGAAGCCGCGCGCGAACTTGTTACCGATCGCACCGAACAGCTCATTGCCATGCATATCAGCCAAGATAACAATCGTCCGAGCCTTACCGTCAAAAGCTATGCCAAAGCTCTGGCCGCAACCCTGGATGACGAGCTCGGCAGCTCCGCCACCCTTCTCCAAGGATCGCGAAAACTCTCGATACGCCCCGCAAGCCAGTATCGGCCAGCAACCATTCAATAGACTGTCCTAAACAGCAAAAGGGGCCGGGAATCGCTTCCCAGCCCCTTTTGTTGTCTTTTAATAGCGAAGAACACCAACGAAGTTATTCGATGGAGATCTTCGTAACGTTCTTCTTCTCGACGATCTTGGGAACCGTAACGGTCAGGATGCCGTCAGCGTACTTAGCCGAGAGGCCCTCGCTCGAAGCGTCCTTAAGATACACGCCACGCGTCGCGCTGTACGAGCTGAACTCCTTCTGCAGGAAGTTCTTGCCCTCGTTCTCCTCGTCTTCCTCGACATTCACGCTAATGGACAGACGGCCCTCGTTAAGCTCGACATCGATATCGTCCTTGGCGACGCCGGTCAGATAAGCCTTGACCTCATAGCCATCGCCCTTATCCTCAACGTCAACGGGGAACGCCTTAGAGGCAATCGAGCTGTTCGCTAGGTCGCTCATATCATCAAACAGATCGAACAGCGAGCTTGCAGAGGGACGAACGCCAAAAACCGAACGATAAGGAACCATGCTTGCCATGTTTACCACTCCTTTATAGGACTGCCGAGTCATCTTCCAGGTGACTGGAACTTCTTTTGACGCTCTTATATATGCCCACCCAGTGCTCATATATACATCGACTATAAAGTTTTTTGAGTCCAGTACTATAAGCATATCTAAGTGCGTATGACTTAGGTTTTAGGAAGGTTAAGGTTCTTTGAACCAGAGCTTAAATACCGAGTATGTCCCCAGCTACAAATAACAAGGGGCTTACAATGAGCGCGTACACGTTGTTGGTAACGAGCTAAAGGGCATCATGGACGACCAAAACCAGAACAAAATGTTTATGCCGACGCAGGGGGAAGATACTTCCACGCAGCCGCCACGGTTCCATCGCCCCCACATCTCGCAAGAGCCCATTAATGATCCGGAGCCCGAGTATGTGACGAGAAATCGATATCAAACACTCGAGGATGCCCAAACGGGGCGTAAACATATGGGCGTCGCCTCGGGAGACCCTGTATATCTGAAAGACGCACCATTATCTAAAAACAGCGCAGCTAGTGATGAGCCGATGAAAGCATCCGCCACTCATCAACAAAGAGGTCCTCGACCAAAGCAAACCTTGACGCATTCGGCTCGCTATCTCGAAACGCCAAAACAGGGAAAATCAATCTTCGTTTCATCAAGTAAACGACGCAAGCAGCATCGACTGACAATCCTGCTTTTGATCATTGTGGCCATAGCAGTTGCCCTTGTTATTCGATTTATCTTCTTTAAATAAAGGCTCAATACCAAAAACGATAAGATCGTCTGGTGTAATAGAGTCATTTACGCCCCATAAACGCAAAAAGGGGGAGGCCGCGAGGCCTCCCCCTTCTCAGTTCAAGCGTACGGCTCGGT
>CBCSNQ010000113.1:0-5309 GCA_965141565.1 uncultured Collinsella sp.
CTCCGGCTCGTGCGGAACTCGCGATCGACCAAACCCCCGCGCCCCGTCCCGACGAGCCTCTGGCTAGTTACGACAATCAAAAAGCAACAAGGGGCTCCCCCGCTCATCAAACGGGAGAGCCCCTCGCCATACATAACGAATCAAGGTGCCTATAGGTAGACCTTTTCGAGAAACGATAATGTGTCCTGAAGACGTGCTCTCTCTTTACGATCGGTCTGCCGATTTACATAAGAAGAAAAGTCCGCAAAGAAGTCTCCGGCATCAGCCCTCATTTGCTCTATTAGCTCCAAGCGAGCCGAAGGCGGCAACAAACCCGCAAGTCGAACAATATCCGAGCGATGCTTTCGTCGATCTTTATCGTTGCAATGGCGCCCTTCTTCATAGCTCCTATTGATATCAATGTGTGCACGCATCTTGAGGGGAATGATATGGAGCGCATCGAGCAACGTAATGCCCTCTACGTTCGTTGCGTTGTCGCGAATAAATTCGTAGTAGCCATCGTCGAGAATAATTGCCGAAAGACTTGATACGGCCCCGTCAAAGGAAAGAGGTGCCACTTCGCTCGTTTCATCTTCGAGCACAAAATCAGGATGTCGGGCAAATAGCTCAATTTGGCCGGGATAGTCTAGGACTTGCCTTGATCCTTCGGGCAAACAGAACCGATAGTAAGTGCACCTTCCATCGCCGACCTTTCCAGTCTCATATCCGGCAGCTTTGATAAATGCCCACAATGCAGTGGCGAATTCAACGCCTTTCCCATCAACAATTACGACGACATCCAAGTCTTCAGTAGCTCTAAACGAATCGCCCTCATTGTCAAATAGAACGCTGCAGGCCCCTCCACCAATAAGGACGTAACCGCCTTTACAGCCGCTCATGGCATCGGCAAATCGCTCTATTCCCCTCACTTTTGACATATCGTCCTCCTGAGCTGTTCGACCGCGTCGAGCAGACGATCTTCTTTGTAATCTGCTTTTGCGCAAGCAACGTATAAGGAAAACGGGTCGACACACTGCAAACCAGTCGCGTCAAAACTAATATCGGACGGCGCGTCCACGGGATACGACCAGACCTCAATCACAACTGCCGCCGGTTCGTACCACTGAGCCTCCAGCCATCTGTCGCCCATATGCTCTTTCAAGGCCTCTAGCTGATATTTTTCGAGAGCAATGGTTGGAGCAGAGTCTTCATGGGCAAGGTCGGACATATAGCTAAGGGCAGACACACCGGAAAGCAGCGCATCAACGGCACGTAGCTCTGTTCTCTCGATAACCTTCTTGAGCCGGATTCGCTCTAAAACTGGCGTGCGAAGATAGTCCTCAAACCCATCTAGCAACGTCTCGGTCGACAGCCCGGCGTCACACAATATACGCTTTTTGCCGTCCCGCATAATCAACCCAGGAGCTATAGCGGCGATTTCCGAAAGATAGCCGCTGACGCTTGCCGCGCTTTTGCCACACAGACGCGCTAGGTCGCCGGCGGAGCAGTCAACCCATCGTCCCGCAATGAGATTTAGGACGATTCGTTGAGATTGGGACGAAAGCGGAGCAGCGGGAGAAGCACCCAGCACTTCATCGGAAATAACGGCTCCGATAAACGGCAGGAACGCATTTCGCTCATCTCGGATATATGCGATTCCCTCCGAAGAAAGCGCGCGCATAAAACCTAAATCCATAGCATCCCAGCAAATTGCCACCGGACGAGCATCTAACGTAAGCACTGCATTGACGAGATTTCGCGCCGAAATGACACTGGGCGGTTCTTTAGGTTCCGCAACAATAAAACGGCCCTGCTCAGACATGCCAAGCCGTGCCAAGCGAAGCGAATACCGTTCAAGATACATGCGAGGAATCTGCATCTCAACTGGCTCCGGGTCGATGGCGAGCTCTAAAGAGAAGAGTCTTTTTGGGAGACAATTTAGCAGCATGTCCAATCACCCTTTTCATTTCAGTTACATTTTAGTATCTATCTGAAATTATACTGAATCGTATAAAACGCTCAATCCCTAAAGTCATAAGAAACAATCCAAACGCAATAAAGAGGCTCCCCCGCTCATCAAATGGGAGAGCCCCTACTCACATCTATTTTTCTATCAGCCCACCCGGCTCTCCAGATCAAAAAGCGAACGAGAAAAGCGACGTTCGTCCAGCAACGTTACCCAAGGACCTGGGCGGGCGTATGGGGCAACATCGATCGCGAGTTCCGCACGCAAAGGAGGCCACTTAATGTGGCCTCCGTCTTGCGCAGGACTGCCCGAGCAGGCGATGTTGCCCTATACGCCCGCCCAGGTCCGCCAGGATCACGACAGCTTGACGATCGGCGCGAAGCCCTTCATCAGCTTTTTGGTCTGACCGGTCTTTTCGAATTGAACCTCGATCATGTCTCCGGCGACCGAGATCACGGTACCCGTGCCAAAGGTCTTGTGGCTCACGGTATCGCCTGCGGCAAAGTCCTGCGATGCGCTGGCGCGATCAACCTTGCGCTCCACCGTCGGGGACACCTTGGACGAGGGCTTTTTGGCTCGCGGTGCGCCCGAGCCAAAGGTCGAGGCAACACGGCCAGCGTCGGGCGAGACCCCACGATGGCGCTCGGTCCCGTAGCTGCTGCCACCAAAGAAATCGTCAAAGCTCGATCCGCCGCGCGAACCGGAACCGCCAGTCGAGCGCGTATGCGAACCAAATACCTTGCCGCCGTACATATCCGAACCCATGCCCGAGCCAAAGGTGCCGTGACGGTCGCCGCGCTTCTCCCAACCCGTGCCTTCAAAACCGGCAGAACCGATACCGCTAAACTCGATATCCTCAAACGGAATCTCGTTGAGGAAGCGCGAGCGCGGGTTGGCAGAGGTCGAGCCGTAGGTGCGACGCGTGGCCGCATAGGTCAGGAACAGGCGCTTACGGGCACGCGTGATGGCGACGTAGGCCAGGCGACGCTCCTCCTCGAGCTTACCCGGGTCATCGCTGCCGCCAAAGTCGTGCACGTGCGGGAAGATGCCCTCCTCCATGCCGGCCACGAACACCGCCGGGAACTCCAGGCCCTTGGCGGAGTGGATGGTCATCATGGTAATGGCATGCGTCTCGCCGGCCAGGGAATCCAAGTCGGAGCGCAGGGCCAGCCACTCCATGAGTGCCGGTAGCGCCTTACAGGTGAGCGGACCATAGGTGCGCTCAATCTCGTCGGCATGCACGGCACCCGCCGGCATCCCCGTCGGCGCGGCATACGCGTTGCCCGCGATGGCGGCGGCCAGGGCATCCTGCGGCGAGAGCGCCGGGGCGGCTAGGCTATCGAGCGGATTGGAACCTGCGGCATCGCGCGCGCCGACGAGTGCCTCAAACGAGGATGCCGGGGCAAATGGCCCCGGTTCGGGCGCGGGCGCGCTCACCACAACGGGCTCGGACTCAGGCTCGGCAGGCACGTCGGCAACGCCGGCTGCGCGCAGCTCTTCCAAGCTCTCGAGCGTACCCTCGATATCCTCGTGCGTCTCCTCAAATTCGGCGGCGACGCCCAGGAATTCCTGAATGTTCTCGGCGCGGCTCTCGGACTCCATGGTGCCCTCGGCGCGAAACGCCTGCAGCAAGCCCGTCTTATCGACGATCATCTCGACAACGTCCTTGAGCTCGCCGTCCATGCGGCGGCCCTCGCGCACCAGCGACACAAAGCTCGACAGGCCGTTGCGCACCTTGGCACTAAACATGCCCGTCTCGGCGCACGCGATCTCGCAAGCCTGGAAGAACGAGCAACGGTTGTCGCGCGCCAGCTGCTCGATCTTTTGGATCGAGGTGGAGCCGATGCCACGGCGCGGTGTGTTGATGACGCGCTTGACGCTCATCTCGTCGGCCGGGTTCACGATCATCTTAAGGTAGGCCATGACGTCGCGGATCTCGGCACGGTCGAAGAATCGCGTGCCGCCCACGATCTTGTAGGGCACGCCCGCGCGCAGGAACATATCTTCGAGGATACGCGACTGGGCGTTGGTGCGGTAGAAGACGGCGATGTCGTCGTAGCTCGTGCCTTTGGCATGCAGCTTCTCGATCTCGCCGGCAATCCAGCGGCCCTCGTCGCGCTCGTCGCTCGCCTGGAAGGCCTGGATCTTCTCGCCATCGCCCTCGGCCGTAAACAGGCGCTTGTCCTTGCGCTGCGAGTTGTGGCGTACCACGGCGTTGGCGGCGTTCAGGATATGACCCGTAGAGCGGTAGTTCTGCTCCAGCTTGACGGTCTTGCAGTCTTTAAAGTCCTTCTCAAAGTCCAGGATGTTGGTGATGTCGGCGCCGCGCCAGCTATAAATGGACTGGTCATCGTCGCCCACGACCATGAGGTTTTGGTACTTGGCGGCCAGCAGGTTGGCGATTTCGTACTGGACGTGGTTGGTGTCCTGATACTCGTCGACGCTAATGTAGCGGAAGCGCTCCTGATACTTGTCGAGCACCTCGGGGCGGGTGCGCAGCAGCTCGAGCGTGCGCACGAGCAGGTCGTCGAAGTCCATCGCGTTGGCGGCGCGCAGGCGGCGCTCCAGCTCCAGGTAGACTTGCGCGGCCTTTTTGTCATTGGGGCTGTCGGCGGATTTGAGCATGTCCTCGGGGCCGATCATGGCGTTTTTGGCCGAGCTAATCTTGCTGCGGATCATGTTGATGGGGAACTGCTTTTGCTCGATGCCGAGCGCCTGCATAATGTCGCGCACCATGCGCTTTGAGTCATCGTCATCGTAGATGGTGAACTGACCGGTGTAGCCCAACAGGTCGGCGTCCTCGCGCAGCATGCGCACGCACATGGCATGGAAGGTGCACACCCACATGCCACGGGTGCCGCTGGGAATGAGTGCCGCCAGACGCTCGCGCATCTCTGCCGCGGCCTTGTTGGTAAACGTGATGGCAAGAACCTGCCAAGGTTTAACACCCAGGTCGCCGAGCATATGTGCGATGCGGAAGGTCAAGACGCGGGTCTTGCCCGAGCCGGCTCCGGCGAGCACCAGCAGCGGGCCCTCGGTGGTCAGGACCGCCTCGCGCTGAGCGGGATTAAGGCTGTCGATGTCGACGAGCGGCTTGGCGGGCTTGGGCGCCGGCGCGGGAGCGTCGTAGATGTCGAGCGGAACGAGCTCGGGCTCCGGCGCTGCAGGGGCGGTGTATGCATCGAGCGGCACAGGTTCCGGCGCGGGCGGCACAGGTACCGCGGCATTCTTTTCCCAGGGCAAGGGCTGGGTCATGGGCGACTCCTCATCTGACGGACGGCGCGCCTGCGGGCGGCGCCATAGTTTGAGCCGTACCAGTATACCGAGCCGCGCGGACACCGACGCAAATCACACCACGACTCCG
>CBCSNQ010000114.1:0-5249 GCA_965141565.1 uncultured Collinsella sp.
GTGGAGGTTGTGGTGGTGCCCATGGCACAGTTTGAGGAAAAGCCGGTGTCCTCCATGGTCTTAAGCTCGAAGGCGCGCTTGATACGTTTGGTATCAATCCGACGGGCCTTGCCTGTCTGGATGTGGGCTGCTCTACCGGCGGCTTTACCGATTGCCTGCTCAAGCGCGGAGCTGCGACCGTTGTCTCGGTGGACGTTGGTCGCGCCCAGTTCGATTGGTCGTTACGTCAGGACGATCGCGTGACGCTGCATGAGCGCACAAACGTGACGCAGCTGCCTGAGCTTGGCTATGCCGGCGCCATCGACTTGGCTGTGTGTGATGTCTCGTTTACCAGCATCGCGAACATTATCGATGCGGTGCTGGCGTGCCTGGCGCCTACGGGTGCATTCTGCACGCTTGTAAAGCCGCAGTTTGAGGCTCCGGCGGCGCTGGTGGGTGAGGGCGGCATTGTGACCGATCCCGCCGTGCGCCGCGATACACTCGTTGCGGCAGTTGAACTCTTTGCTGCCAAGGGGCTGTTCCCGGTCGATGTGTGCGTGTCGCCCATTCATGGTGCCAAGGGAAACGTTGAGTTTTTCCTGTACGGCACGAGATTTGACCCCGGCGACCGCACGCAAGACGAGCTGCAATTCCAGGTATCGGTTTTGAGCGAGAAAGCTGCAACGCTATGAAGGTCTTTCTGGTTCCCAATTACTACAAGCAAGAGGCGGTTGAGAGCGGCCTGATGCTCGAGCTTTGGCTGACGCGCCAGGGCTATGAGGTCGCATGGGCTGCCGACCAGCGATCGAAGATTCAAAGCACGCCTGATATTGACGGCTCCGATCTGGTCATTACGCTCGGCGGCGACGGTACGTTGCTGCGCGCTGCCCGCATCCTCAACCATCGCGAGATTCCTATCCTCGGTCTTTCCTATGGTCACCTGGGCTTTTTAACTGCTGCGAGCCCCGAGGAGCGCGACATTCTGCAGGTCGTGAGCGACGCCCTTTCCGGCGAGCTGCACGTGAGCCGTCGCGCCACCATCGCCGCGGATATCGTGTCCGTGCGCGACGATGGCACGAAGGATGTCGTGCGCACGTTCGCCCTCAACGACATGGCGCTCACGCGCGGCCCCCTGTCCGATATGGTTGAGTTCGACATCACGGTGTCGGGCCACCATATCGATCGACTGCGTGGCGACGGCGTGGTCGTGTCCACGGCGACTGGTTCTACGGGGTACGCGCTCAGTGCAGGTGGCCCCATTGTGAGCCCCGACTATACGGGTATGGTCTGCGTACCCATTGCGCCGCACACCATTCAGGCCCGTGCCTTCTTGACTTCGCCGAGTGATGTCGTCGAAATCTTTATGTCCGATGATCGCCCGAGCGTTCCGGCGATCGCTATCGATGGACAGTTTATTACCTGCGACGGCACGGTCGAGAGCGTGGCCGTGCGCCGAGGCCCAGGCGATGTGCTGCTGCTCGACTACGGCCCCGAGAGTTTTTACAACTCGGTGAGCCGCGTATTCTACGGAGTCCGTCATGATCGATGAGCTGCAGGTTTCTAACATTGCACTCATTCGTGAGGCGACGCTGGTGCCGAGTGCCGGCTTGACCGTCCTGACCGGTGAGACCGGTGCTGGCAAGACCGCACTGCTCTCGGCGCTCAAGCTTATTTTGGGCGAGCGCGCGGATTCGTCGACGGTGCGCGAGGGCGAGGCGCTGGCGAGCGTCGAGGCGCGCCTGTTTGACGGGCCGCACGACACGGAGGGGTTCACCGTACAGCGTAGCCTTTCTGCCGAGGGCCGCAGCCGCGTGAAGATTGACGGCCGCATCGCCAGCGTGCGCGAGCTTTCGGAGCGCGTTGGCGTGATGATGGATCTGTGCGGCCAACACGAGCATCAGCGCTTGCTCGATCCATCGCATCATGTTGCGATGGTCGATGCCTGGGCGGGGCGCTCTGCGCTCGAGGCACTCGAGCACTACCGTACTTGCTTTAAAGCCTCGCGCGCGGCTGCCAAGGAGGTCCGTCGCGTTGAGGAGGCCTCGCGTGCGCAGGGGAGTCGTGTCGAGGAGGCGCGCTTTGCCCTCGAGCGCATCGGCGAGGTCGACCCTAAGCCGGGCGAGTATGAGGAACTCGAGGAATTGCTGCCGCGCTCCGAACATGCCGAGGTACTGGTTGCCACAGCTAACGATGCCCATGCATCGCTTGCCGCCGAAGGGGGAGCGCTCGATGCCGTGAACAGCGCCGTGGCAGAGCTTTCCCGAATGGCTACCGTCGATCGCAAACTGGGCGACATTGCCGATGCACTTTCGGATGCCTGCATCTCTCTTGAGGATTGCGCGAACGAACTTCGTTCCTATCGCGATGGGGTTGCCTTCGATCCTCGCGAGCTCGCTCGCATGCGCGAGCGGTATTCCGACCTCAAGGGCCTGCTGCGTCAGTGGGGTCCGACCATGGACGATGTCTTTGCCATGCGCGACCGCTCACAAGAGCTGCTGTCGCTGGTCGATGATGGCGATGAACAGATCAAAAAGGCGCGTGAGGCACTCGGGAGCGCCGAGCGCGAGCTGTTCGCTGCTGCCAGGGCACTTAAGCGCGCTCGCAATACGGCGGCCCCGCGCTTCTGCCACGAGGTCGGCCGCCAGATGGCTCGCTTGGAGATGGGTGGCGCCGAGCTCGTCTGGGAGTCGCGCGATCTTCCCCGTGCTGAGTGGACGCCCGTTGGTCCTTCGAGCTACGAGCTGCTATACCGCAGCGGTGCCGGTTTGACGCCGCGCCCCCTGCGCCGCATTGCGTCGGGCGGCGAGCTTAGCCGCGTCATGCTGGCAAGCAAGGTTGTCCTCGGTAACGCGGACGGTGTCGATACGCTGGTGTTTGACGAGGTCGATGCTGGTGTCGGTGGCTCCACGGCGCGTGCACTCGCGGGCGTGCTGGCAGATCTCGCCGCTACGCATCAGGTGATTGTCGTAACCCACTTGGCGCAGGTCGCCGTCATGGCGGACAAGCATTATGTTGTTAGCAAGGAACCGGGCGATGTTCCCCAGACGCATTTGGACGAGGTAACCGGCGAAGCGCGTACCGCCGAGATCGCCCGCATGCTGAGCGGCGATCAGTCCGAGGCAAGCTTGGCCCACGCGAAGCAGATGCTCGAAGAAGCTCGAGGTTAGGTCGTATCAGCGGTGTTGGTGGGACAAAATAGACTGAAATTTTTGTCCCACTACGCGTTTTACTCAACGACCTTATCCGGCTGGATGAGCTCCTCGTAGTAGCTGATATGCTCGCGAGCGTCTTCAATCTCGGGCAGCAGGAAGTTGTAGATGACTTCGATGATCATCGTGGCGCTGATCTTAGAGAACGCAAAGTCGCCCGTTGTCAGCAGCGCTTCGTGGTTGACGGTGTTAAAAGTGTAGTCTGCCAGGCGCGCGAGCGGGGATTTACTGTCGCTGCTGATGACGACTACGGTTGCGCCGCAGTTGCGAGCCGCTTTTGCCATGCGATTCAGTCGGCGCGATTTGCCAGAGTTTGAGATTAGCACGATAACGTCACCCGGGCGCAACGTGAGCGCAAAGCCGATTGATGTTTCGCTAATGGTGCTCGCCATGCAGCGCAGGCCCAGCTGCGAAAACTTAAATGTCGCGTCGAGCGCGACCGCGTTTGTATTGCCCACGGCGGCGAACTCAATAACGCCGGCATTCTTAAGCGCGTGTACAACTGCGGCCAACGTGTCGTGATCAATGCCGTCGATGGTCGCATTAAGCTCGCTCACCTTGGCAGCCAGGATGTTCTTGAGGCTCTGCTCCATATTGTCGAGCGAGACCTCGTCAGTCAGGCCCTCGTTACGCTGGCTTTCCAAATCCCTCGCCAACGAAAACTGAAAGCTGCGGAAGCTACCAAAGCCCAGCTTGCGGCAGAAACGCGAAACGGTCGCCTCGGACGTGGCGGCAGCGCGCGAGAGCTGAGCGGCCGTGAGGCGTGGCGCTTCGGACTGGTGCTCCAATATATAGTCGACAATGCGCTGCTCGGACTCGCTGTATCCCTGATGGGTACTAATGAGGGAAAGTGCGCTCTTGCTACTATCGGTCATGGATGGCTCCTGGTTGGCATGAAAATCTAACTTGATTTGCAACGCCATAGTATACGGGCATTTTCAATTACAAGATACACCTTGCCGTTTCAGGTGTTGATGGTAAACTTTCACCTACCGTTTACGGTTATGAAAGAACCTTTCACCGGAGAATTGCACCTTGTCTCTTCTCACGCGGACGGTAGGTTGGTATCTTTCAGTTGTGGAAAAACGCGCATCGAAGCGCGTGTAGGGGAGCGCCCGCGGGCGCTGTACTCAAGAAGGAGGGACACATGGCTAAGTTTGACATCATCGCCGCGACCGGTTGCCCGACCGGCATTGCGCACACCTTCATGGCGAAGGAGGCGCTGGAGAAGGCAGCTGCCGAGCGCGGTCTGACCATTAAGGTCGAGACTCATGGCCAGGTCGGTGTCGAGAACGAGCTCACCAAGAGTGAGATCGCTGGCGCCAAGGCCGTCGTCGTCGCAGCCGACAAGGATGTCCAGGCTGAGCGTTTCGCCGGCAAGCCCATGGTTTCCGTTGGTGTTTCCAAGGCCCTTTCCGTTGAGGCCGCCGGTAAGCTGATTGATCGCGCGCTCGCCGCCAAGGGTGACGACACGGTTGCAGCTGCCGCCGATGTCGAGGACGATGTCGAGGAGAAGGAGTCCATCGGCCACATCATCTACAAGCACCTCATGAACGGCGTCAGCCACATGCTGGTCTTCGTCGTTGCCGGTGGTGTTCTGACCGCTGTCTCGTTCCTGTGGGGCATTACGTCCTTCGATTCGACGGCGTCTGACTACAACAGCTTTGCTGCGATGCTCAAGATCATCGGCGGCATCGCAATGAACCTCATGGTTCCGGTGCTTTCCGCCTACATCGCCGAATCCATCGGCAAGCGTCCGGCGCTCGTTCCCGGTTTCGTCGCCGGTATGATCGCCATCCAGGGTCTGCCTGTTAACGCCGATACCGGTATGATCGACGCCGGTGGCGCAGGTGTGGGCTTTGGCTTCCTGGGCGGCATCGTCGGCGGCTTCCTCGCTGGCTATGTCATCCTGCTGCTCGAGAAGGTTTTTGCCGGTCTGCCCAAGAACCTGGACGGCCTCAAGGCTATCTTCCTGTACCCGCTGTTCTCGACCGCCATCGTCGGTCTGGTCATGCTCGGCATCTCCGGCCCCATGGCTGCCATCAACACCGCCATGATGGA
>CBCSNQ010000115.1:0-5246 GCA_965141565.1 uncultured Collinsella sp.
GCGAGCGCGATCATCGGCACGGCGCTTAAGATTTGCCCGCTTATGACGGTCGATTGCGAAGGTAAACTGTCGCCACGTGAGAAGATCCGCACTAAGAAGCGCGCGATATCCGAGATGGCTAAGACCATGATGGTACACGTGCAGGACGGTGCGGATTATTCGGGTAAGTGCATTATGTCCCATTCGGCGTGCCGCGAGGATGCCGAAGCCGTTGCGGCGCTGATTGAGGAACAGGTCCCGCAACTCAAAGGTGAGATCGAGATCAATAATATCGGTGCTCTGATCGGTTCGCACACCGGACCTGGTACGGTGGCGCTCTTCTTTATGGGCGACAAGCGCGTGGATTAATTTGCCCCATCACGTCGCTGCATGATTGCTCAAGCGAAAACGGCCCGCCTCACGTTTGTGGGGCGGGCCAAGATGTTTTGCTAGCGTTTCTTTCCGCGGAAGAAGAAACCGTGCAGCGAGGGCTTGAGTCCGCGGTTGGCGCGACGCTCCTCGATATGATCGTGGATCGAAGCGACGCGTTCGATGACTTCGTCGGGAATTGGCACGTCGGGATTCATGTTTTCGACCTGGCTGACCTCGGCGGCGGCGACCTGGTCGATAATGGGCACGTCGTCGCGCGAGATGACGGGCGTGGCGTCTTCCTTCATCTTGCGATAGCGCTTCATCATGTCGGTCTGTAGTTGCTGGGCCGAAGGCGGCGTCCAGATGATGGCGTTGGCGCCGGCGGCGATGGTTTCACGGATGCTCTCGGGCGTCTTGCCGCCCGGTGCGATGAGCGGCAGGTTGGGATAGTGCTCGCGCAGTTCACGCAGGACCTGCGGCGTGTTCTTGCCGGCCGCGATGTTGAGGATCTTGGCCCCGGCGCGCACTTTGGCATGCGCATCATCGTCGCAACGTACGACCGTGGCGATGACGGGGATGTCGGCGATGTTGGTGATGTGCTCGACCATCTCGGCAGTGGCGGGGGAGTTGACCACGCAGCCCGCCGCGCCCTGCATCTCGGAGACGGCCGCCATCTGCACGGAGCGCTTACCGGTGGTGGTGCCGCCGCCAACGCCCACAAAGACTGGGCACTCGGCAACGGTCAGCAGCGCCTGCGTAATGGCGGGCTGCGGCGTGAAGGGGTAGACGGCAAACACGGCGTCGGCATTGGAGTTGCGGATGACCGCCACGTCGGTGGTGTAGATGAGCGACTTGATGCGGCGGCCAAAGAGCGTAAAGCCGCTTGCCTCCTCGACCTCATCGGGCATGCGGAGGGCCGCCTTGCGCAGACGCCCGTCGATGGGCAGCGGCTCCATGGGCAAAAGGCCGTTGGGAGTTACGGCCACCTGGGGCTCGGTAAATTCGTCTGCAAGCTCTACCTCGGAGAAGTCGACCGATGCGACGATGTCCTCGTGAACCTCGGCGGGAACATCGATGGGGTCTTGGTCGTTCGTCGCGGCAGGCGTATCGAAGGAGCTGGTGGCGACAAAGGCGTCGACGCGCTCGTTCAGATCGTTAAGAGTATCCATGGTGGTCCGTTTCTATGTTGTGCGGCCGGCAGTGCACAACCGGCGCTACGTTGCTAAATCGTTTGATGAGTTGATTTTTCCCCACTGCGCCATCCGTTAGACCGAACGCCCGTCGAACGTGAAGGAGCTGTGGTGGCGGGTTTTGAGGTGCTATCTTAAATGTCCCGTTTAAAAGAGAGGTGGCGCGGTATGGAAATCTCGACATTATTGGGCTCGATTGGCCTATGCGTGGGCGCAATCGTAGCCGCCGCGGTCATCTACTTTGTGGTCACGGCCATTAAGGGCAAAAGAGCCGAGCGCAAGGAACGCGAGGCGCTTAAGCAGCACCGTGACCAGCAGGACAAGCGCGCACGGGAATAGTTTGTTGAGTTTTGAATCCGTGCGCTAGCTGCGTTTTCGGACCAGGGCGATGTAGAAGCCCTCAAAGTCGCGGCTGGGCGGGATGGTGAGCGTGCCGGGCATGCCGTTGGTGATGGCCGAAACCTGACCCGCGGCGATTGCCTCGGTGAGAGCGTTGGACTCGATGCGTGGCTCCTCACCAGCTTCCTGGGCGCGGCGTGCTTCGCTTTCACTCGGCGTGCCGTCGAGGGGGATGAGCTCGCAGTCCATATGCTTGTCGAGGGCCTCTTGCAGAGCGTCCTCGTTTTCCTGCGGCATGATCGAACAGGTGGAATAGACGAGTGTGCCGCCCGGCTTGAGGGCGCCCATGGCGCGGTTCAGAAGCGCGCGCTGCGAGCGGGCGCACTTGCCAAGCAGCTGCTCGGTCAGGCCGCGCAGGCTTTTCTCGTTGCCGCTGATGACGGTGCCCGTGCCGGTGCAGGGGGCGTCGAGCAGAATGCGGTCAAAGCGGAAGAATTCGTCGAGCTCGCGTGCGTCGATGCGCATGACGGGCACGTTTTTGGCGTCCTGGCGGTGGAGGTTGGCCTCGAGCTTTTCGGCGCGGGGGATGCTCATCTCGCAGGCCGTGAGGTGCGCCTGGCCCTGGGTGAGGGCGGCGATCTGCGTCGTCTTGCCACCGGGGGCCGCGCACATATCCAGGATGTCCTCGCCGGCTTGAGCGCCCAACACCAAAGGCGGCATCATGGACGACAGGCTCTGCAGATAGATTTTGCCGTCGCGGTAAATGTCGAGATCCCATAGATCGGATACCTGGGCCTCGGGCAGGATGAAAGCGTCCGGGTACCATGAGACGGGGCGGTGGGCGATGCCGGCTGCGTCAAGCGCGGCGGCGATGTCCTCGGCGGTCGCCTTGAGCGTGTTGGCGCGCAGCGTGACCGGGCGCGTGGCAGCGGCGCCGAAGCCCTCGATCATGAGCTCGGCATCGGCAGGCGCATAGGCGCCGGCGACCGTGTCGACCATAAAGCGCGGCAGGTCGGCGGCGGAGTGTTGGGCGGCAAGCTGGTCGGAAAGCTCGTTGCCGGCAAACTGCCTGAGCTTGAGCTCGGGCTTAACCTGCTTTTTCTGCTTACGACGACGCGGCTTGGACATCCGTCTTTCCTTCCCGTCCCAAATTGACTACTTTCCGGGCACGCCGCTGCTGGCGTGCTTTAGTACTGGCTCTCGTGCTTGCTAAAGAAGTCGAAGCGCGGGGGCAGCGGCTTCACGCGGTGCTCGCCGGGCTTCTCACCCAGGCTCTCCACAAACTCATCCGTGGAGGCAAAGATGTTATCCCAGCTAAAGAAGGCGACCGGGTCGATGTCGAAGTACTCGCAGATGAGCTCGCAGCCGGCCGGGACGATGCCATGCATCAGGACGGTCGCCACGCGCAGCTCGGTAAAGGCGTCGACGAGGGCCTGCGTCATCGCGGTATTGGCTTGCTCGCCCTCGAGCTTGTTGGCGGCCTTGGAGGCGTCGCTCCAGCGCTTGTTGGCGGCGCGCAGATAATCGTCGCACACGGCGAGCGCGTGGTGCGTCTCGAACTTGTACATAGCCTGCTCAAAGGCGAGGGCGGCCTGCTCGGCGGCCTCGACCACGGTGGCAGAGGCGGCGCCGGCCGGAATGCAGCCGTTGCGATAGGGGCTCTCGTCGCCCTCCTTGACGGCGACGCCGTAGAAGCAGCTGCGGGCCAGGCGGTTGAAGACGCCGGTCAAAAGGGCGCTCTCCTTAAGGGCGGGGTCGATGACGCGCTTGTCGTCGCAGGCGCGCACCTCGTTGCCGTCCTTGTCCTTGCCGGTCACGCGGGTGTCGTATGCCTTGGGGCTAAAGCTCACCGGCTTCTCGGACAGACCGAGCGACAGCCAATGCGCGCGCATCTGCTCGCAAGTGTAGTGGTTGAGCAGGTCGTCTGCCGGCGGGGGAGGCGTCTGCGAGGACGAGCTTGCCTTTTTGCCCATGTAGAGCAGGTGGTAGCAGGCGCTGACGGTGCTCTGCGTAAGGTTCCAACCCAGGGCCTCCCACATGGCGGTCTGCGCGATGCAGTAGAAGTAGATGTTGTCCTGTCCAATGAACTGGTAGATCTGTGCGTCATCCGAGCACCACCAGTCGCGCCAGTCGAGCGAGCTGTGCTGGTAGGTGGGAGCGGGGACCTGCGTGGAATCGGCGGCGGGCTCGCCCATAAGGGCGGCGTCCTGGGCGGCGACACCCTCGGTCACGCCGGCGGCACGGGCGTCGCGGGCGAGTACGGTACGTGTGTAGCTGATGGGCGCCCACAGGCTCTCGGGCCAGCACCAGCAGGTGACGTCGGAAACGCCGTCGACCTCGGGCACCTGAACGCCCCAGTCGATGTTGCCGGTGATGCGGAAGGGCACGAGCGCCTTGCCGCTGCGGAAGCGCACGCCGCCGTTGGCGAGCACCGCGTGGGCGTCGTCGCGCTCCTTCCAGCTGGGGAAGGTGACGGTAAAGCTGCTCTTGTTGCCCTCGGGCTCCAGCACGGTGTGCTCGGGCAGCTGGTCCTCGACGGCGTCGAAGGCCTCGCGGAACTTGTTCTGAATATAGAGCTGTGCCGGCAGCAGCCACTCCTCCATAGTCTTGGAGACCACGGAGCGAACCTGCGGGTTCTGGGCGAGCTTGGCGGTGTAGGTCTTCATAAAGTCGAGGTAGGCCGGAAGGTCGAAGTAGAGGTTGTCGACCGGGCGCAGCTCGGGCACCTCGCCGGTGAGCTGGCTCTTGGGTGCGATGAGCTCCTCGGGCTCAAACTGGTGACCCAGGTCGCACTCGTCGGCGTAGGCCTTCTCGGACTTGCAGCCCTGGATGGGGCAGCGGCCAATCACCTGGCGGCCGTTGAGGAACGTGCCGGCCTTGGCATCGTAGAACTGCAGCGTGGAGCGCTTGGAGATGGTGCCCTGCTCGTGCAGGCGCTCGATAATCTCGGCGGTAACCTCGTTGTGAATCTGCGCAGCCGGCTCAAGGCCCGAGCCGCCGTAGATATCGCAGCTGATGTTGTAGTTGTTGAGGGTCGCGGCTTGGCGGGAGTGATTGGACTCGACATACTCGGCGATGGACTTGTCGTAGCCCTCGTTCTCCTTGAGCTTGCGGTAGCTCTCCATGATGGGCGAGCCATAGCAGTCGGTGCCCGAGGTGAAGATGACGTTCTCGCGGCCCAGACGGTCGCGCAGGAAACGGGCGAAGAAGTCGGCCGGGACAAAGACGCCGCCAACGTGGCCAAAGTGAAGGCCCTTGTTGCCGTAGGGCTCGCCGGCGGTAACGATGGCGCGGCGAGGCCAGCTGGGACGGTCGTTCATGGAGTATTTGGATGCCATGGGACTCCTTCGCATATGGTGAGAGCGC
>CBCSNQ010000116.1:0-5208 GCA_965141565.1 uncultured Collinsella sp.
CTTTCGCGTCTCGTCGCCGGTGATGAGGTCAATGATCTTGGAACCGCGATTGCCGCCGCGCAAAAGGTTGTCTGGGCCGCCGGTTCCGATAACCTCGTTGTTATCGCTAAGGGCCCGACGACGGCCATTTGCGGTGTTGAGCGCGTGCTGCTGCCGCTCTCTGGCCCGGCGTCGTTGGCGACCGCTGGCTCGGGTGACGTCCTTGCGGGTATTCTGGCCGGCACGCTAGCCACCATGCGCGACGAGATGGACCGCTGGGAGCTGCTGTACTCGTATGCCGTCGCGCTTCATAGCTATGCCGGTTTTGCCGCGGCGACGGAGTTTGGCGAGAAGAGCGTTATCGCGACCGATCTTATCGACTTGATCGGTCCCGCCATGGAGTTGGCGGCAAAGGATGCACTCGATGATCTGGGAATCACGGACGAAGGGTCGGATGACTAATTATGAATAAAGCCGATTTGACGCGTTGGTCCTGGGTCGAGATCGACCGCGGGGCGCTTCGCCGCAACACGAGGGCCTATAAGAATTTGCTGAATCCGCGTCAGCGCCTGTGCTGCGTGGTTAAAGCCGACGCTTATGGTCATGGAGCTGTTGAGTGCGCCAAGATTATGTATTCGGCCGGCGCCGACATGTTTGCCGTGGCGACGGTTAACGAGGGCGTTGAGCTCCGACAGGGCGGGATTACGAAACCCGTCCTTATCCTAAGCGAGCCGCCTATCGAGGCCATTCCGACGTTGCTCGAGTTCGATATCATGCCCTCGGTCTATACGTCCGACTTTGCTCTTGCGTATGGCGAATGTGCCGTCGCAGCGGGCAAGGTGGGCAAGTATCATCTCGCCATCGAGACGGGCATGAACCGCATCGGCGTACATTACACGCAGGTGCTCGACTTTGTCCGCGGTATTGATTTCCATCGCGGTATTCAGTGCGACGGCGTATTTACGCACTTCGCCACGGCCGATGAACCTTCGGGCTGGGACTACAAGCTGCAGTGCCAGCGCTTTACCGAGGCCGTTCAGGCCATTAAGGATGCGGGTTTTGAGTGCGGTATCGTGCATTGCGCCAACACGCCGTCCTCGATGCTCGACCCCTCGATGCATTTTGATATGATTCGCGCCGGCGTTGGCTTGTATGGCATGCAGCCGTGCGAGCTGAGTAGCCGTGTGATGCAGCTCGATCCCGTTATGAGCGTTCATGCGCGCGTGACGCGCGTGGCGCACCCTGCGATGGGCGAGGGCGTGGGCTACGGTTTTACCTACCGCGTACCGCGTACGCGCGTTCAGATCTGCACGCTGCCGATCGGTTATGCCGACGGCCTATCGCGTACGCTTTCCAATCGTATGGATGTGCTGTATCGCGGCGAGCGCGTGCGTCAGGTTGGCAATATCTGCATGGATCAGTTTATGGTCGCCATTCAGTCCAACCCGGCACACGAGATTCCCGAGGCCGAGTATGGTGACGAGATGATTATTGTCGGCCGCGATGGCGATGCCGAGATCACTATGGACGAGATGGCCCGACTGCGCGGAACGATTAACTACGAGGTCGCCTGCGGCTTTGGCATGCGTCTCGACAAGGTCTACGTGTAGGAGCCGCTATGGGCGTCATGCACATCCCCGGCCATACCCATCAGGCGCCACGTGAGGTCGCACTCGAGGAGATTGAGGCTGTTTTAGGCGACTGCCATCTCTGCCAGCTCTATCAGTCGCGCCATAACATCGTGTTTGGCGTGGGAAACCCCCACGCTCGCGTCATGTTTATTGGCGAAGCACCGGGTCGCAACGAGGATTTGCAGGGCGAACCCTTTGTGGGGGCGGCGGGTGAAGACCTCAACGGCATTTTGTCCCTGGCAGGTCTTAAGCGCGAGGACGTCTATATCGCCAACGTGCTTAAGTGCCGCCCGCCGGGAAACCGCAATCCGCGTCCCGAGGAAGTGCTGGCTTGCTCACCGTTTTTGCGCGAGCAGATTCGAAGCATCTGGCCCGATATCATCGTGACGCTCGGTAACCCCGCAACGCACTTTGTGCTCAAGACCGAGATCGGCATTACCAAGCTGCGCGGCAGGTTCCATCAGATGGGCCACTTTGTGGTGATGCCGACGTTTCATCCTGCGGCGGCGCTGCGCAATCCGGCGTGGCAGGAGTTGCTGGAGGAAGACTTTAAGATGCTGGGCGACTATCTGGAGCGGCACCCCGCGCCGGAGACCGCCTCGGAATAATAATAAGGAGCGTATATGTCCCTGGAGCGCCTGGGGGTAGGTATCTATAGAACGGCCCGTACTGCCGATACGGAGCATTTTGGCGAGCTGGTCGCACCGTGTCTAGAAGATGGCGATGTGCTGATCTTGACCGGCGGCCTCGGGGTGGGCAAAACCCACTTTACCAAGGGCGTTTCGCGCGCTCTGGGCGATGAGCATATGGTCACGAGCCCTACGTTCGCACTCATGGCCGTTCATGACCAAGGGCGTATTCCGCTGTTCCATTTTGATCTGTACCGCCTGGAGCATGCCTACGAGCTTGAGGATACGGGCATTTTTGACGTGCTGGGCTATGAGGGTGTTTGCCTGCTGGAATGGGGCGAGCAGTTTCAGGATGAACTGACAGATGAGTATCTTTCGGTGACGCTTAAGCGCGACGAGGACGACAGCGACGTGCGAACGATAACGCTCGAGGCGCACGGCGAGCGCGCTAGGGAGCTTTCCCATTTGATAGATAAGGCTGTACAAGATGAGCTTGCATAACGATAACGCGCTGGTGGTGGCGCTCGATACATCGACCGACATGCTTGCCTGCGCGGCAAGCTGGATTGATGGGCAGACGGGTGAGGCGAAGCTGGTGATTGGCGACCATATGTGCCGTCGCCATGCCAACGTGGAGCTCGTGAATACTGTTGATGGCGTACTGAAGCAGACCGGCCTGGATCGCAGCGATGTCGGCTGTTATGTGGTCGGCCGCGGCCCGGGTTCGTTTACGGGCGTGCGCATCGGCATCTCCACCGCAAAGGGTCTGGCACGCGGTGCCAACGTGCCGTTGCTGGGCGTGTCGACACTTGACGCTTGCGCCTGGACAGCATGGAAGGCCGGCGTACGCGGCAAGCTTGGTGTTCTTGCCGATGCCATGCGCGGCGAGGTGTACCCGGCGCTCTATGTGCTGGGGGATGAGGGTCCCGAGCGTCTGTTTGAGCGCGAGCGCGTGGTCAAGGCCGCCGTGGCGCTTGATGAGTGGCGCCAGACCGCGGACTGGGATCAGGTTCAGTTAACTGGTGACGGTCTCGTGCGTTATGGCAAACTGCTGGGCGAGGATGAGACGGCGCGTTGCGTGGAGCGAGACCTGTGGTGGCCCTCGGGCGAGGGCCTGCTGATGGCGCACGCCGCAGGCGATGGCGATCCGGCTCGCGTCTTGCCGATCTATACGCGCCTTTCGGATGCTGAGGAAAACGAGCGCAGGCGTCTTGGGCTTGCCGAGAGCGCGCAGAGTGAAATTACGGGCGTGGCTGATGAGCTCGCCGGTCGCCATCTGCAGTTCCGCCCCATGGGTGCGGCTGATGCCGAGGGTGCGAGCGCTCTGGAGGCAGCCTGCTTTGAAGGCGCCGGGCACGAGGCATGGACCCCGAGTATGTTCCTGTCCGAGCTGGGTCAGGACGTTGCCGCTCCGCGCAGCTGGTGGGTTGCGCACGATGACGGCCAGCTCCTGGGCCTTGCCGGCGGTATGGTCGTCGACGGGGACGTGCAGATTATGGACGTTGCCGTCGATCCGGCGCATCGCCGCGAGGGCATCGCCCGCAAGCTTCTGTCGCACGTGAGCTATGACGCGCAGATGCTCGGCTGCACCACGGCTTCGCTTGAGGTTGAGGACGGCAACGAGGCCGCAATTGCGCTCTATGCCGCTCTGGGCTTTACCGAGGCGGGTCGTCGCCGTGGCTATTACGGTGCCGGCAAGGATGCCATCGTCATGACGGCGCCGCTGCCCCTGGTGCTTCCTCTCGACAATGCCTCGCCCGAGCCGACGGCTGCCGAACAGCGTGTATGGCCGCTGCCCGCGCCCGAACGCAACGCTGAGGAGCGTGCCGAAATCGAGCGCCGCCGCCTGGTGCTTGCCATCGAGAGTTCCTGCGACGAGACAGCCGTGGCAATTATCGATGCGGACGGCAAGATGCTGGCCAACCAGGTGTCGACGCAGATTGATTTTCATGCCCGCTTTGGCGGCGTGGTACCCGAGATTGCCTCGCGCAAGCACGTTGAGGTCATCGTGGGCGTCGTAGATGCGGCGCTTGAAGATGCCGCGGCGTCGCTTGGCCTTGAGGGCGGGGCGATTGCGCCAAGTGAGCTTGCCGCCGTGGGCGTGACGCAGGGTCCGGGCCTGGTAGGTGCCCTGGTGGTGGGTGTTGCCTTTGCCAAGGGCTTTGCGTATGCTGCTGGCAAACCGCTCGTGTGCGTCAATCATCTGGAGGGTCACCTGTTTGCCAACCTGTTGGCGCAGCCCGACCTTAATCCTCCGTTTATCTTTACGCTCGTTTCGGGCGGGCACACCATGCTCGTGCACGTAAAGGCATGGGGCGACTACGAGGTGCTTGGCGAGACGCTGGACGACGCCGTGGGCGAAGCCTTTGACAAGGTGGCAAAGGCGCTGGGCCTGGGCTATCCCGGCGGCCCCATCATCTCCAAGCTTGCCGAGACGGGCAACCCCAAGGCGATCGATTTTCCCCGCGCGCTGAACAGCAGGGGAGACTACCGCTTCTCGCTTTCGGGCCTCAAGACGGCGGTGACGCTCTACATCGAGCAGGAGACCAAGGCCGGGCGCACGATTCACCTGCCCGATTTGGCGGCTTCGTTTGAGGCGGCGGTCTTTGACGTGCAGTACAAGAAGGCCAAAAACGCCCTGCATGCTACCGGGTGCAAGGAGTATTGCATCGGCGGCGGCGTCTCGGCCAACCCGCATCTGCGCGAGATGATGATCAAGAAACTCGGGCGTCAGGGAATCCGCGTAACGGTGCCGCCCTTGTCTGCCTGCACCGATAACGCCGCCATGATCGCGGAGGTCGCTCGCCGTAAATTCGACCGAGGTGAAATCTCGCCGTTCGATGTCGACGCCGATCCAAACATGACGCTGTAGTCGTACGGGTGCGGTCCCCGACCGGAGGGGCCGGATATAAGGTTTCCTGCTCTACAGTCCTGCGCAAGACGAAGGCCACATTAAGTGGCCTTCTTTG
>CBCSNQ010000117.1:0-5197 GCA_965141565.1 uncultured Collinsella sp.
GATTGGAGGAAGTGATGGCGCAGGGGACGTTTGTGCAGGCGCTTCGTAAGGAGGCGGCGCTCAGCAGTACCTTTATGAAGGGGCGCTCGCTCATGCTCAACGGCGCCGTGCTGTCGTTTGAGGACTCCGGCTCGCGCTTCTCCAAAAATGTGACTATCGAGGGCACGGTGCGCGGCTCGCGCGGCGACCTGTATAAGACACACGTGGCGCTCGACATGGACGAGCACGAGGTTGTCGACTACGACTGCGATTGCCCGGCCGCCTTCCGCTATTCCGGCATGTGCAAGCACGCCATCGCCACGGCGTTGGCGTATCTGGATGCCAGCGGCGCCGAGCCCGTCGAGGGTTTGCGCACGCCGGTCCGCACGTTTACGGCACCGCCCGCACAGTCCAAGCAGCCCGCGCGCCCCGCGCCTAGCGCATCTTCGGTCAACCCCAACTTTCCCTTCCCGGCGCCCGTCCCCACGAGCCCGAGCCTTGTAGCGGCGCTTTCCGATCTTTCGGACGCGCGCATGGACGAGCTCGCGGCCATGCGCCGCAAACTCGCCGGCACCATTGACCCCGATGCGCCCAAAGCGGTGCTGGAGCCCTCGCTGGTGCCGTACTACAATCCGCTGTTTGCCGATCGCTTTAACTGGGCGCTCGAGTTTCGCATTCGCTGCGGTTCGGTGTCCTACGTGGTTAAGGATATCGACGGCATGGCCGATGCCTATGTGCGCGGCGGTACGTTCTCCTATGGCAAGAAGCTTACGTTTGCCCATGTGCCCGAGGCTTTCGATGACGTGTCGACAAAGCTGCTTGACTTTGTTGCAATGACGGTCGCCTACCTAGGTGATATTACGAGCTCGCGCTCGGCATCGTACGACTTTGCCCGCAGCGGTTTTGTTGCCGAGCGTCAGTTGCCGGTATCCGAGTATTCCGTCGTGTCCGTGCTGGACCTGCTGCGTGGCAGGGCCATGTCCTTTGAGCCTGTTTGGTCGCGGGGGACGACGACGCATCGCTCCTACGAGGTGGCAGTCGAGCCGTCGCCGCAGGGGGAGGACGAAGTCCCGGCTAAGCGCCCGCCGCTCATTGCCGCCAAGATTGCATCGGCGGCGGGAGGCAGCTACGACTTGCGCCTGCCGGCCGATACGTACTGCTTTGTCGCTGGTGACGCGGCCTATCTGGTCGATACACGCCGCGCGCGCCGTACCGACATGGCGTTTGCCCAACATGCGGCGCCGTTCCTATCGCACTTGTTGCCCTGCCGCACGCCGGTCCATATCGCCGCCGACCAGGTGGGCGAGTTCTGCCGCATGGCGCTGCCCATCCTGCGCGACTACACCGACTTGACCGCTCCCGCCGCGCTCGACGCTGTGGCGCCCGAGCCGAGTTTTGCCATGGCGATTGGCGTCGACGATGGTTTTGTGACCTGCAAGATTACGGTGGCCTACGGCGATTGGTCGGCAGACCTCTTTGGCCTGGGCGCTCCGGGCAGCCTCTTCGAAGAGCAGCGCCCGGGCGTGCCGCCGCGCGACGAGGTGGCAGAGTTTCGCGTTATGGACACGGCGGCCCTCTATTTCGATTTCTACGAGGGCGGCCTAGCGTTTGAGGAACGCGATGACGAGAGCCTGTTCCACTTGCTGACCGAGGGCCTGTCTGCCCTGTCTGAGCTGGGCGAGGTCATGCTCAGCGACCGCCTGCGCCAGATCTCGGTCCGTCCTGCGCCCAAGCTTTCGGTGCGTGCGACCGTCAAGAGTAACCTGCTCGACGTCGAGCTGGGTGCGAGCGGGCTTTCGGCGGCCGACCTTGCCATCTATCTCGATTCGTATAGGCGCCACCAGACGTTTGCGCGTCTCACGTCGGGCGACATCGTTCGCTTGGACGAGGGCGCTCGTGCCGCGTTTGGTCTTGCCGAGGACCTGGGCGTCGATGCCGTCGACCTGCTCGACGGCGTGTCGCTTCCCGCGTCGAGCACCCTTTTTGTCGACAGCATGCTCGCGCGCACGCCGGCGCTCGAGGCCGATCGCGACGCCGCATTCCGTCGCACCGTCGAGCGCTTGGATACGCTCGGCAAGATGGACTTTACGGTGCCGGCCTCGCTCAAGGCCACGCTGCGCGGCTATCAGATCGACGGCTACCAGTGGCTCGGCTCGCTTGAGCACCTGGGCCTCGGCGGCATCTTGGCCGACGATATGGGCCTGGGCAAAACACTGCAGATGATCGCGCACATTCTGGCGCGCGTGGAGGCGGGGGACACCAAGCCCACACTTGTGGTGTGCCCTGCGTCGCTTGTGTACAACTGGACCGCCGAGCTGGAGCGCTTTGCCCCCTCGCTTGATGTGTGCGCCATCGTGGGTGCCAAGGCCCAGCGTCGCGTGCAAATTGCCGGCGCAGCCGAGCACAACGTGGTCGTGACGTCGTATGACCTCATGCGCCGCGACATCGACGAATACGTCGAGCAGGACTTTGCCCGCGTGGTGCTCGATGAGGCCCAGTACATTAAAAACCCGCTCACGCAGGTGGCGCGCGCCGCCAAGCGCCTGCCTGCCGGCGTGCGCTTTGCCTTGACGGGCACGCCCATCGAAAACCGATTGTCCGAGCTCTGGAGCATCTTCGACTTTTTGATGCCGGGCCTTCTGGGTACGCGCGAGTCGTTTGCCAAGCGCTTCGAAAGCCCGGTCGAGCACGCCGAGGGTGACAGCGCCTCTCGTCTGCAGGTGCTCGTGTCGCCGTTTGTGCTGCGTCGCGTTAAGGAAGATGTGGTGGCCGACCTGCCCGAGAAGATCGAGGATACGGTGATGGCGCAGCTTACCGGAGAGCAGCGCAAGCTCTACCTGGCCAACCAGGACCGCATTGCCCAGCAGGTGCAGCACCGCGAGGCATCCGAGTTTAAGAAAAACAAGCTCAAGGTACTTGCCGAACTCACCAAGCTGCGTCAGATCTGCTGCGACCCGCATCTGCACTATGCGGACTACAAGGCGGGAAGCGCCAAGCTCGATACATGCATGGAGCTCGTCCACGGAGCACTCGACGGCGGTCATCGTATCTTGCTGTTCAGCCAGTTTACGGGCATGCTCGATATCATCGGCAAGCGCCTGGCCAAGGAGGATATCGCCTTCCTTAAGCTTACGGGCGCATCGTCCAAGGAGAGCCGTGCCAAGATGGTTGCACAGTTCCAGGCAGGCGAGGTGCCGGTGTTCTTGATTTCGCTCAAGGCGGGCGGCGTGGGCCTTAATTTGACGGCTGCCGACGTGGTCATCCACTATGACCCGTGGTGGAACGTGGCGGCGCAGGACCAAGCGACTGACCGCGCGCATCGTATTGGCCAGCAACATACCGTGACCGTGTACAAACTCATCGCCAAGGACACGATCGAGGAGCGCATTATGCAGATGCAGGAGTCCAAACGCGACCTGGTCAACAGCGTGCTCGGCGGCGACGGCATCTCGTCGGCGCTGTTTACCCGCGAAGATGTTCTGGCGCTGCTGGGCGGCGACGGTCGCTAGCCGCGCGCGGGGTGGGACTGCTGGAATGGGCAGGACGGTCGACGCATTTTGGCCCGACCGCTTGCCTGATCCGTTATGTGTTCATTTGCAATGCCGTGGATGGTTTGTCTGCCTTTGGGCATAAGAACCATCAAGAACATTGGCACATCAGCAAAGGAGAACATCATGGCGAAATTCTTTAAGGACCCTGACGGCAAGCTCATCGCTGCCCTTGGCGACGGCGTTGCGACCCCTGCCGGTTGCACGGAACTGACTGCAAACACTGAGGACGCGGCGCACGAGAAACACGTGCCTGTTGTCGAGACCGAGCGCGACGGTCACGTGATTCGCGCACGCGTTGGCTCGGTCGAGCACCCCAGCCTGCCCGAACACTACATTGAGTGGATCGCGCTTGAGGCCGAGGGCCGCTTAGAGGTCCATTACCTTGAGCCCGGCATGAAACCCGCGACGTTTTTCGCGGGCGGCTCCAAGACCGGTACCGTCTATGCCTACTGCAACCTGCACGGGCTGTGGTCCGCGACATTCTAGGAGCGCGCCCCCGCTCGGGGTATCATAGCTAGCATATGCACATGCAAGCGCCGGCTGCATTATGCGGCCGGCGCTTTTACTACGATTTCGATGGTTTACGACGGAAAGGGCTGGGCCATGAAGCTCGCGCTTGCACAGATCGATATGCGCCTGGGTGATATTGAGGGCATTTGCGGCCGCATCGAGGACCAGGCTCGTCTGGCCCGCGAGCGTGGGGCGCGCGTGCTGTGCGTTCCGGCTCCGCTCTTTATGGGCGCCATGCCCGGTGGCCTGGTGGGCGCTGCCGACTTTGAGCACGACATGCTTGCCGGCTTGACTGGTGTCGCTGAGCGTATCCAGGAGCTTGACATGATCTGCATCGTGCCCGCGGCGGTTTCGTTTGAGGGCCAGCCGCTGCTCGACTACATGATGCTCAAGGACGGTCATGTGGTGCCGGCGCGTTCGAGCATTGCCCTGCAGCGTGGCGAGAACAACGACACACGTTGGGCGCCGCCGGTGTTCGACGTGGACGGCGTGCGCATCGCCGTGATTTTTGACTTGGACCGCGAACTCGAGATGCTGCCGACCGGCGTTGACCTCATTGCGTATTTCCAATTCAACGCGTTTGACATGACCGACCGTGAGACTGCCGCCATTGCCGCCGTTCGCAGCGGCGCCTACCGCAAGATCGCATCCAAGCGCAGCGTGTGGTTTGCCTGCATGGCGCCGGTCGGTGCCTATGACGAGTCGGTGTATACCGGCGGTTCGTTTGTGCTCGACGACTGCGGTCGCGTGGTGGCCCAGGCGCCGTGTTTTGAGGAGAGCCTGCTGGTTCAGGAGATTCAGCGCGGCGTGATGCTCGATGCTTTGGAGGACCACGAGCTGCCCGAGTTTCGTTCCGAGGAGTGGTTGTGGCAGGCGCTGGTGCTCGCCGTGCGCGACAACGCCCGAGCCCACGGTGCGTCGCGTGCTGTGGTGGCACTCGAGGGTGACTTGCCGTCGTCCCTGCTGGCGGCGCTGGCCGTCGACGCTCTGGGCCCGCGCAATGTGATTGGCCTGGTGCTGGGGCGCAACCGTATCTTTACGCCGGCGCAGGAAGAGGCCGAGGCTGCCCGCTGTGCCGCCGTCCGCGCCATCGCCGAGCGTCTGCACATTCGCACCGTCGAGCGCGATGCACCGGATGCGGCGCGTGTGCTCGATCG
>CBCSNQ010000118.1:0-5194 GCA_965141565.1 uncultured Collinsella sp.
TTTGGGCCGGGCGTCCCGTACGTTCGGGAGCCCGGCCCGTTATTTTGAAAGGAAGTGGGGATGAACCGCTTCATCGACATCAATCCGGAGAGGTGCATCGGCTGCGGAACATGCCAGTCCGCCTGTGCCGACGCCCACCGGATGCAGGGTCTTCAGGATACGCCGCGCCTGGCGCTCGTGAAGACCGGCGGTATTTCGGCCGCCCTTGCCTGCCACCATTGCGAGGGTGCCCCCTGCGCCGAGGTTTGCCCGGTGAATGCCATCGAGCACGATGGCGATCGCATCCACGTCAAGGAGCAGGAGTGCATCGGGTGCAGGCTGTGCGCCATCGCGTGCCCCTTCGGAGCCATCCATCCCGATGGCACGTCTATCGCCGGTGTCGCAGGCATGTGCGACCCGACGCCTTCGTATCCTAAGTCCCTGAGCAGCCTGCTTACGTGGGCTCCTGGTCAGTACACCTGCGCTGTCAAGTGCGACCTGTGCGCATTCGATCCGGACGGCCCGCATTGTGTGGCGGCGTGCCCCACCAAGGCGCTGACCGTCATGGGCGGCGCGGCCGATCGCGAGCTCGACGAGGCCAAGCGCCTGCGCTCGATCGAAAACGGTCCGTCCGTCGACGCTACCGCTGTGGCCCAGGGCCTGTCCGAGAAAGCAGAAGGGAGCGTAAACAATGGATAGCATGACACTGTTTATCGCATCGCTTGCCGTCTCGTGCATCGGTGCGCTCGCCTCGGTTCTGCTGATTAAGGCCGACAACGCCGCCAAGACCGCCGGCTGCCTGATCGGCGCCGTCGCCGCGGTGCTTTCGTTTGTGGCCGGTATCCAGGCCGTGCTGGGCGATGTCACGTCGGTCGACACCATCGTGTTCTTCCCGTTTGCCCATTTCCAGCTGCTGCTCAATCAGCTGTCCGGCCTGTTCGTGGCGCTCATCTCGGTGCTCGCGTTTGCCGGTTCGATCTACGGTCTCAACTACTTTGATGAGTACCCGGGCAAAAAGGGCCGCGCCGGCTTCTTCTTTAACACCTTCGTGGCGTCCATGATGCTCGTCATCACCGCCGACAACGTGTTTTGGTTCCTGGTCGCCTTTGAGCTCATGTCGCTGACCTCGTACTTCCTGGTCGTGATCGAGGAGAACGAGAACTCCATCCATGGCGGTTGGCTCTACTTTGTGATCGCGCACGTGGGCTTTGTGCTCATCATGGCGAGCTTCCTCACCATGACCAACTTCGCCGGTGGCTCGTTTGCCTTTGCGGATTTCCGCGCTACGCAGTTTAGCCCCGCGGTCGCATCCGTGTGCTTCGTGCTCGCCTTCTTTGGCTTTGGCGCCAAGGCCGGTATCATCCCGCTGCACGGCTGGCTGCCCAAGGCGCATCCCGAGGCGCCGTCCAACGTGTCGGCCCTCATGTCCGGCGGCATGATCAAGATCGGTATCTTCGGTATCCTCAAGGTGGGTCTCGACCTGCTCTCCGCCTCGGGCGTTCAGGTTTGGTGGGGCCTTATGGCCATGGTCTTCGGTGCGATTTCGTCGGTCCTCGGCGTGGCCTTCGCCCTGCAGGAGCATGACATCAAGCGCCTGCTGGCCTATCACTCCGTCGAGAACATCGGCATCATTCTGCTCGGCGTCGGCGCTTCCATGGCCGCCATGGCGCTCAACTCGGTCGGCATCGCCGTCCTGGCTCTGATGGCCGCCCTCTACCACACGTTTAACCACGCGATGTTTAAGGGCGAGCTGTTCTTGGGCGCCGGTGCGCTGCTGTACTCCACGGGTACGCGCAATATGGAGAAGATGGGCGGCCTGTTCCGTCGTATGCCGGCAACGGCCATCTGCTTCCTCGTTGGCGCGCTTGCCATCTCGGCCATCCCGCCCTTCAACGGCTTTGTGTCCGAGTGGTTTACCTACCAGTCGCTGTTTAACGCCGCCATGCAGGGCGACAAGGCCGTCATGATCGTGGCCGTGTTCGCTGCCGTCGCGCTTGCCATTACCGGCGCGCTGGCTGTCACGTGCTTCGTCAAGGCCTATGGCGTCTCCTTTGCCTCCGCGCCCCGCTCCGAGGCCGCGGCCAATGCCAAGGAGGTTCCCGCCCCCATGGTGTTTGCGCAGGGCTTGCTCGCGGCCATCTGCGTCGTGCTGGGCATTGGCGCTCCCGTGATCGCGCCCGTGCTGGTCGATGTCGCCGCGTCCGTGCTGCATCCGTACGGTGGCGTGTTTGCCGCCGAGGGCATGGAGCTCATGAACCAGTACTCCGGCGCTGCCACCTCCACGCCCGCGATCGCCATTGCGCTCGTGGTGCTCGTCGGCCTTGCCTGCGGTTATCGCAAGCTCAAGACCGTCGGCAAGGTGCAGAAGTCCCAGCCGTGGGCATGCGGCTATGCTCCCAACGAGCATATGCCCGTCGTGGCCACGACCTTCGCCTCCGAGGTGTCCTGGTTTATGCAGCCGCTCTACACGCTGCGCGACCGCTGCACGGCCGTCTGCTGGTCCATCGCTCACTTCTTCCAGAAGCTCACCGGTGTGGCCGAGGCTGTGGAGCCCGTACCCGACAAGGTTCTCGTCGATGCCCCGCATAAGGGTGTCGAGAAGCTCGCCGACCTCGCGACTAAGCTCGAGGGCGGCAACTACAGCATCTATATCTGCTACATCGTCGCGGCACTCGTGGTGTTCCTCGTGCTCGCCGTGCAAATGGGTTAAGGAGGGGAGAGCATGAACAACATCGTACTTGCCGTTCTGCAGGGCGTGGTCGTCATGGCCGTCGCGCCGTTCTTCTCCGGTCTCGGCCGCGTGATCCGTGCCAAGATGCACAACCGTCGCGGCCCCAGCATCATGCAGGACTACCGCGACCTGGCAAAGCTCTTTGCGCGTCCCGAGTCCCAGAGCGAGGATGCGAGCTTTGCGCTGCGCATCATGCCGCCGCTGTTCTTCGCCGTCGCCTTTATGCTCGCGATGGGTCTGCCGCTCTTTACGGCGCAAAGCCCCATCCCGGTCTTTGGTGACGCCATCACCATCATGTACAGCCTGGCGCTCGCCCGCTTCTTCTTCGCCCTCTGCGGTGTGGATTCGTCCAACGCCTACGCCGGTATCGGCGGCGTCCGCGAGCTGCTCATGAGCGTGCTCATCGAGCCGTCCATGCTGCTGGCGCTGTTTGCCGCCGCCCTGGTGTGCGGTTCCACCGACATCGCCACCATGGGTCAGCACATCATGACGGGTGCCATCGACGCACCGGTCGCCGTGATCCTTGCCGGCATTGCCTTTGCGATCGCCTGCTACATGGAACTCGGCAAGCTGCCGTTTGACCAGGCCGAGGCCGAGCAGGAGCTCCAGGAAGGTCCGCTCGCCGAGCTTTCCGGCCCGTCGCTCGCCATGGCCAAGCTCGCCATGTCCATGAAGCAGGTCCTGGTCGTCGCCTGGTTCTGCGCGATTTTTGTCCCCTGGGGCGAGCCCGCGACCGTGGGCGCCGCCGCCGTTCTGGGTGCAGTCATCTTCCTGGTGAAGTGCCTGATCGACTTTGTCGTATGCGGCGTGATCGAGAACTCCTGCTCGCGTTCGCGCTTTAAGGTGCTCGGTAATCAGACCTGGGCCGTCGTGGGCATCGCCGTGCTGGCGTTTGTCTTCGTGGTCGTCGGCGTGTAGGAGAAGGGAGAAACAATGTCATTTGCAGTCAGTCTGTCCCTTCTCGGCTTGGTCGCTATTGCGGCCCCGATGGTGGCCTCGGTGCTCGTCGCCCTGTTCCCCCGTCCGTACGCCAAGTGGTTCAGCGTTTTGGGTGCCGCCGTCTCGACGGTCTGCACCATCGCCCTCGCCGCGAATTTCGCCGGCGCTGGCATGCCCGACACGCAGGTCCCCCTGATCTCGTTTGGGCAGACCCTCGTCATGGGATTCACCTTCGATCGCATGAGCACGCTGCTCGCGCCCGCCTTTGTGGGTATCGGCCTGCTTGTCGTGATCTATTCGATTCCCTATATGAGCGAGAATAACCGTGAGCATCCCGACGCACCGCGTCGTCGCTTCTACGCGTACCTCGCGACCTTCATTGGCGCCATGGCCGGCCTCGTGTACAGCTCGACCCTTTTGGGCCAGCTCGTGTTCTTTGAGATCACGGGTGCGTGCTCTTGGGGCCTCATTAGCTACTACATGTCGCCTACGGCCAAGAAGGCCGGCATGAAGGCCCTGATCATCACGCATATCGGTGCGCTCGGCCTGTATCTGGGCGCCGCCATCGTGTTTGCCCACACCGGTACCTTCGCCATTACCGCGATTGCCGGTCTCGACGCCAAGCTCAAGGCTATCGTCCTTTTGCTCGTGCTGTTTGCGGCCTGGGCCAAGTCCGCACAGGTTCCCATGTACATGTGGCTGCCTTCGGCCATGGAGGCGCCGACGCCTGTTTCGGCCTACCTGCATGGCGCCTCGATGGTCAAGGTCGGCGTGTGCGTGTTCGCGCGTGCACTCGTCTCTGCCGGTGAGATTCCCGAGATCGTGGGTTGGGTCGCCATTATCGACGCCATGGTCACCATGCTCTTTGGTTTCCTTATGTACCTGCCGCAAAAGGACATGAAGCGCCTGCTGGCCTTCTCCACGATCGCCCAGCTCTCCTATGTGTTCTTTGGTCTGGGCCTTTCGGTCTTTGGCAGCCAGCTGGCCTTTGACGGTGCCGTGTGCCATATCTTTAACCACGCGTTCGCCAAGACCCTGTTCTTCCTGATCGCCGGTTCGTTCTCCTTTACGCTCGGCACGCGTATGCTGCCCAAGCTTCGCGGCATCGTAAAGAAGTACCCGATCTCGGGCGTGGGCTTTGGTGTCGCGGCGCTCGCCATTGCCGGCGTGCCGCCCATGAACACGTTCTTCTCGAAGTTCCAGATCATCGCCGGCGGCTTTTCTGTGGGTGCCGGCAACGTCGCGATCCTGGTGCTCGTGTGCATCATGGTCGCCGAGACCGTCGCCACCTTTGCCTGGTTCCTTAAGTGGATGGGCTATTGCCTGCCCGGCGAGCCGAGCGACGAGGTCGCTGCGGGAGCCCCGCTTCCCCGCGCGATGGCGTTCGTGTTCATCGTGCTCATCATCATGGTTATCGTCAGCGGCCCGCTTTCGGCCAGCTGGATCGGTTAGGAGGTAGAACGACATGGGTTATTCGATCGTCAACATCCTTGGCGGCCTTCTGATCGTCACGTCCACCATGGTGGTCGTCTCCAAGAACATCAA
>CBCSNQ010000119.1:0-5160 GCA_965141565.1 uncultured Collinsella sp.
GACTCTATCGTTATTCGAACAGTTTATCGAACAACGATATTGATTGCATGCGGAAAGCCCCGCCAGTGCGCATAGGCCATTTACTAACCCAGAGGGGTGAGCGTGGATTTTTGGACACATATCGAACGAGAGTGGATTCTCCCACTTTGAGGCCGCCACCGGGCCTAAAACGGGAGATTATCCACTCTCATAGTCATCAAGGCTCGCAAGCTCTTATTCGGCCGCCTCGCGCAGAGCCGACATCGTAGCCGCATATTGCTGCTGCAGCGCATGCATCCCCTCGCGAGCGCCGTCAACGGCATCGGCACCACGCAGTGCCTCGGTCACCACAACCGCCGGCTCGTACAGATTATCGAATCCCAGGTTCTGGCTCACGCCCTTGAGCGTGTGCGCTGCCATAAACGCACCTTCGGCGTCTCCTGCCGCCATGGCGGCCTCCAGCTTGTCCATGCTCTCGTCATCCAAAAACTTGAGGGCAAAGCGGGCAAGCATTTCCTCGCCCATCAGCCGAGCGCACGCGTCATCATAATTAGCGCCGATCTTCTCATACGCCTCACGCATGGAAATCATGGATTAAAACTCCTTTGGTCAAACTAAATCGTGGGAAACGCGACAACGTCGGCGGGGCGTGCCAACGTCTCGGCAATACGGTCTTGCACCTCGAGCAGGCAGTCGAGCAACAGCGGGTTAAAGGTGCCGCACTTACCGTCCAGGATCATCTGGATCGCCTCCTTGTGCGGGATAGCGTCCTTGTACACGCGCACGCTCGTCAGCGCATCATACACGTCGGCCACCGAGACCACCTGCGCGGCAATGGGAATCTCGTCGCCCTTAAGGCCATCGGGATAGCCCTTGCCGTCCCAGCGCTCGTGATGCCAACGCGCAATCTGGTACGCATATTCCATAAGCGCATTGCCGACGTGATGGCGGCCCAGCTCAAGCAACATGTCGGCGCCCATCGTGGTATGCGTCTTCATAATCTCGAACTCCTCGGGCGTAAGGCGCCCGGGTTTGTTGAGAATTGCATCGTCAATCGACATCTTGCCGATATCGTGCAGCGCCGAAGCCAGGGCAATCGTAGAGCGTTCCTCATTGTCGAGGGAGATGGTGTCGCTACGCTGGACCAGACAGCCAAGCAGCAGCTCGGTCAGCTTCTCGATGTTCGTAACGTGTCTGCCGCTCTCGCCGTTGCGAAGCTCCATGACGCCGGCCATGATGTCGATGAGCATGCGACTGTTCTTGATGCGCTCGTTGTACTGCTGGGACAGCAGGCTCGTCAGGCGGCGCTGTTTGGCGTATAGGCGGATGGTGTTGCTTACACGGCGGCGCACGACACGGGAGTCAAACGGGCGGTTGATATAGTCCGAGGCGCCCAGCTCGTACGCGCGCAGAACCATATCATCGGAATCTTCGCTCGAAATCATGATAAAAGGCAGATTGTCGATACCCGATCGGCGCGACAGATCGGCCAGCACCTCAAAGCCGCTTATGCCCGGCATGACAATATCCAGCAACACGAGCGACAGCTCATCGCCATAGCGGTCGACCATGTCGAGCGCCGTACGACCGTTGTCGGCCTCGAGGATGCAATACTCGTCCTTGAGCATCTCTTTGAGAATGGCTCGGTTCATCTCGGAGTCATCGACAATAAGCACCAAAGGCTTGTCGCTTTGGAAGGCTTCGATGGAATCGGCATCGGTCACGACCGTACCGGCTTTTGCCTTAGCGCGGCTCAGTAACTGGACAGCGCGGCCAACTCCCTCATCGACCGTCTCGCCATGAATGCGAACGCCACCAACACATGCCGTCAAGCTCACGTACTCATGGCCCGGAACAATCGTGGCATGAACGGCATCGGACACTTGATGCAGGCGACGGGTGAAGTCATCGGAGGGAATATTGGGCATGACAACCACAAACTTGTCACAGCCATAGCGTACGAGCGCGTCAGTCGAACGAATTCCGCTGCGTATGGCCGTCGCCACAGCACCGAGTACAAGGTCGCCGGCATGACGGCCACACGTATCGTTGAAGACCCTAAAATCATCAAGGTCGATCACCGCAACGCCGGCATTCATGCGGGCGCTACGGAGCTTTTCCTCGTAATATCGGCGATTGCGCACACTCGTCAGCACGTCGGTGTAGACGAGGTCCTCTTCTACAGCCTCTTGCTCATCGATCGGACGCACCATCAGCAGGACGTGAGGCTCGCCCTCGACCTTCAGAGGGCGCAGGCGAGCGCGGTACTCGGTACCATCATTGAGCAGCTGCTCCGATACATCATCGGAACCTGCCAAGGCCTCAAGACTTGACTGACGCAAACAAGGGCACCGATTGCCGGCGAGCAGACAGTTAGGCTCGCTCTTAATCTGATCGGCCGACAGCAAACGCACCACGGGGTAGGTCTTCGCGACGCGGGCGACCTCGGCGGCAGCCTCCTCGTCGGTTAGATTGACCTCGTGATTATTGAGCATATGGGGCCCTTCCTATCGTTACGCACGGCAACGGTGCATATCAATTGGTACAAGGGTAACATCTAACAGCTGAAGGCAAACGCGCGATTATCGTTACATTTTTATGACCTGGCAAGCGGCGGTAACGGAGCCGCGGGCGCGCGGTTATGGGCGCATTCGTTAACAATAACGAAACGCTAACAGCCCCTCTCCCCGCAGGTCATCGGGCGTGCTAACGCTCCAAGACATCGCGAACGGCGTTTGCCGCCGTAACGGGGCGATCGCGCAAACCGTTATGCGCGCCCGGGATCGTCACAAGGGGGCAATCGAGATATTCGGCAGCCGCTCGCGTACCAGCCTCGCGGGGTGTACCGACCGAAAGCTCGCCCAAAAACACAGCCGACACCGCCTTTGATTCGCGGGCGCGCTCCCAGTCGGGAGCATATGTCATATTTGTTCCGTATTCATTGGCCATAAAGCAACGACCATTGCGCAGGGCATGCTTGGCTTCCGCTTCGGTCGTCCCAGGAGCCTCGGGGTCCAAGTCGCCGAGAGCTCCCAAGAAAAGCCGAAGCGCCCTTGAAACCTTTCCAGCCGCAATCATATCGAGCAAAATCGGAGCTGCGCCCATGCCGACGCCTTCGGCCGACACAGCCGGCTCATGCAGAATCGCACGGGCGACGAGATGGGGTTCGGTGCGAAGAAGCTCCAGCGCCACCAACGTACCGGCGCTGTGCGCAAGCACATTTGTCGGAGCGCCAACGTGTTCGATCACGGCCTGCAGGTCGGCGGCCTGAGCGGCAAGATCATAGCTGCCGTCTGCCGCTTCGCTGCTGCCGCCACAGCCGCGGCGGTCGTAGGCAATTACGCGGTAGTTGCGACTGAGCTCACATGCGATGCCGTCGAAAAATGTGCCGTCGACACAAGCGCCGTGCACGCACACCAAGGCAGGAGTATCAGGCGACACATCCGGGCCGGCATATTCGCGACAGGCAATCGTAGTGCCCGCATTCTCGACCGTAAAATCCATGTTGTGCCCCCATCATCAACGCCCATCCAGTTGCGCGTCAGTACGGCTGGATAGACCCGCATTGCTTTACGCCTTGTTAACAGATTAACTTTACCCGACTCGAGGCTTTTCATGACACGGCATAATGAGCGACGTGAAAAAACGAAACTTGTAAAGCAAGAGCCCGCACCCTGCTTTGGAGCCGATGCTATGCTTAGGCACAATTGTCTTGAGGAGCATATGCCTATGTCTACGTTTTTGAATGCCAGCCCCATCTTTGGGCCCGTTCGCAGCCGTCGCCTTGGTCTCTCGCTCGGCGTCAACATGATGCCGGCCAGCGGCAAAATCTGCACGTTCGACTGCATTTACTGCGAAAACGGCCTCAACGCCGAGCGCCCCTGCCATGAGCCGCACAACACAGCCGCCGTGGTACTCGACGCGCTCGAGGCAAAGCTGCGCGATATGGCAGCCGAGGGCGAGCTCCCCGATGTGATCACCTTCGCAGGCAACGGCGAGCCCACCGCCGCATCGGAGTTTCCGCAGGCCATCGCCGGTGCCGTCGCGCTTCGCGACCAGCTGGCCCCAAACTCCAAGATTGCCGTGCTCTCCAACGGCACGCGCGCCGACCGCCCCGAGGTACACAATGCGCTCATGATGGTCGACGACAACATTCTTAAGCTCGATATCGTCGACCCGGCATTTATCCAGCTGCTCGACCAGCCTGTTGGCCCCTACGACGTCGAGCACCAGATTGAGACGTTCGCAAGCTTTGACGGTCACGTTATTATCCAGACGATCTTTTTGACCGGCGAGTATCAAGGCAAGCCCATTGACAACACCGGCGAGGAGTACGTTGCCCCCTGGCTCGCGGCGCTTGAGCGCATTCGCCCACAAGAAGCGACCATCTACACGGTGGCGCGCGAGACGCCGGTCGCCGGCCTTGCCAAAGCAGCGCCCGAGGTGCTCGACGCCATCGCCGCGCGCGTCCAAGCCCTCGGCATTCCCTGCCAGGTGAGCTACTAGCAAAACCACGCAGCAGCTAGTATCCGCCATCCCACTCCATCAGTTGCGGTGATATAGTTCCTATTAATGCTGTTAAACCGCTTAAATCAGAACTATATCACCGCAATTTTTATGGACGCGTGGGTGGGCTATACTAGCTGCGGATGAAAGGAAGTTAGCCATGTATGACAAAGGACCCGTGCCTGGCCGCAACGACGCTTGCTGGTGCGGCAGCGGCAAAAAATATAAGAAATGCCATAGCGCCTTCGACGAGCGCCTCGAGCGCTTGTGGGAAGAGGGCTGGGAGGTTCTGCCCCGCACGCTCTACAAGACGCCCGCCGATATCGAGAGCATCAAGCGCTCGGCCGCTATCAACGTGGGCGTGCTCGATTACGTAGGCGAACACATCGCCGCAGGCATGACTACCAACCAAATTGACCAGATGATCTACGACTACACCGTCGAGCACGGCGGCACGCCGGCCGATCTCAACTACGAGGGCTATCCCAAGAGCGTGTGCACCTCGATCAACGATGTGGTCTGCCACGGTATCCCCTGCGATGCGGATGTGCTGCACGAGGGCGACATCATCAACGTCGACTGCTCCACGATCCTGGACGGTTACTTTAGTGATTCGAGCCGTATGTTCTGCATCGGCGAGGTCTCGGCCGAGCGCCAGCGCCTGGTCGACGTCAC
>CBCSNQ010000120.1:0-5103 GCA_965141565.1 uncultured Collinsella sp.
CCGGCGACCTTGTCGGCCATGCGGGCGATGGGCGCCTTGGTGGCGTTGGCGTCCTCGACGAGCTGGATAATCTTGGCGAGCGACGTGTCGGCGCCCACACGCGTGGCGCGGAAGGTAAACGAGCCTGTGCGGTTGACCGTGGCCGCATTGACAGTGTCGCCGGCGGTCTTCTCCACGGGGATGGACTCGCCGGTGAGCGCGCTCTCGTCCACGGCCGAGCTGCCCTCGAGCACCACGCCATCGACGGGGATGGACTCGCCGGGGCGCACGCGCAGGACCTGGCCGGGAAGGATGGCGTCGACATCGACGGTGGTTTCGGTGCCGTCCTCTGCCACGACGGTCGCGGTCTTGGGCGCCAAGTCGATGAGCGCCTCGATGGCGCCGCCGGTCTTGGATTTGCTGCGTGTCTCGAGATATTTGCCCACGGTGACGAGCGACAGGATTGTGCCGGCGCTCTCAAAATACAGGTTGTCCATGCCCGTCATCATGGCCTCGTGGACCTGACCCGCGGCTAGCTGGTCGGCCATGATGAACATGGCGTAGAGCGACCAGGCGATGGAAGCAGTGGCGCCCACGGCAATAAGGGCGTCCATGGTAGGCGCGCCGTGCGTAAGCGATTTAAACCCGTTGATAAAGTATGCGTCGTTGACGTAGGCGATGGGAATGAGCAGGACGAGCTCGGTGAGCGCGAGCGTCATGCTGTGGGTGTGGTCGGTGAAGACGCCGGGCAGTGGCCAACCGAGCATGTGCCCCATGCCTATGTAGAACAGTGGGATGAGGAAGATGATCGAGATGATGAGGCGGGTGCGCATGGCAGAGGCGGCGGCCTCCAACTTTTTGGTGGGCGACTCCATGTGGGCGGCGACGGACCTGACTTGCGCACTGCCGTTTGAGCCGGCGGCACCGGTGCCCGCATCGACGGGCGAGGCCGAGTAGCCGGCACGGTCGACGGCGGTGCAGATATCGTCGGGGGAGACCTGCGCAGGGTCGTAGTCGACCATCATGGAACCGGCGAGTAGGTTGACCGCGACGCTTTGGACGCCGTCGAGTTTGCTCACGGCACGGTCCACATGCGCCTGGCAGGCGGCGCATGTCATGCCGCCCACGTCGAACTTATCTTGAGCCATGGCTTCTCCTTTCTGTGGTTCGGTGTTGGAATTGTTAACCTGCCGATACTATACACCCATACCCCCTGGGGGTGTCCAGTACAGAAATAATATATGAGATTTCGTTACAGATGAGGATGGATGGTTGGCCGATGGACCGTCCCAATCAATCATCTCAATCTGTAACATCTGGACCGTTTTTTGAGCCGTAACTGTTACAGATTTAGACAAACATTTCAGCCGAAAGCTAACGTCTCGATCTGTAACAACCAGACCCCGTTTTACCGAGTATTTGTTACAGATCAAGACAAACAGTTGGCAGCAAACTCAATGTCTCAATCTGTAACATCTAGCGGGAGATATAACCTCTAACTGTTACAGATCGAGACAGACTGCCCGGGGTCAACTCAAATGTCTTGATCTGTAACATCTAGAGAGGATTTTGACCCCTTACTGTTACAGATTGAGATGTTGTCTCGCGGGGCTGGGGTTTGTCTCGTTCTGTAACAACTAGACCTGTATCTGCCGAGCTAGTGTTGCAGATCGAGACAATTGCCGGGGAGGGGGTCCCGTCATGGCAAGACGCCCGCCGCCTAGATACAGAACCCGGGGATCACACAGGTTAGCTTGTTTGGCTTGTCCGCAGGCGTTGCGTACGTAAAGACGTCGCCGTCGTGTCCAACGCGATTCAAATAGAGCGTGCCTTCGGTCTCCGATGAGTCGGGGCTCACCGTGCGCTCCCACCAGCAGGTGTCCTTGCCCTTCCACTGGCGGACCATCGTCTCGTTCGTGGAATACGGGCTTACCTTGAGCTCGCGGAAGAGCTGATACTCCTTGCCCTCGCCGTTGTAGATGTCTGCCAGGTAGTGATAGTCCTCGGTAAACGAATCGGGCGGTTGCGTACCGCACAGCTCGACCATGGCGGGCAGCCAAAGGGTTGCGGGCAACTCGCTCAGGCACGATGCGCTGTTGGCGGCGCCCACATTGTTCGAGACCTTCTTGACACCTTTAATGAGCGCGCGCAACTCGTTGGGCAGCAGCTTAAGGCCGTCGCCGTTGAGCCACTCCCGCAGCTCGCAATCTGCCCAGCCGGCGCTCGGCGGTTCAGCCGCAGCGTTGCGCTCGGCAATACCCGCGTCGAACATAAACGTCAGCCCGGCCTTGCCCGTACCGTCTAGAAGCTCGTCGTGGCGGATACCCACAAGCTGCGCGCCAACCTGCAGCCCGTTGGTGAGCGTGACGCGCTTGGTGCATGGATAGGGGATATGCCCGTTGTCATCGAGCAGGTGATAGCGCTTGGCAATCTCGCGTGCCTCGCTACGGGTCTCGGCGGCCTTAATCTTGAGCGAAATCTCCTGCAGCTGATCCCAGGTGTAGTCGTCAAGTGAACCGCGGATGCCGTCAAGGTAGTCGGGGATGCCAAAGCCATGGGTTGCCGCCCCGATAACGCTGAGCCCCGCAACGGCTGCGATAGCGCCGCCGATAATAAAGCGGCGGCGGGTCATGGCATCGTGGCGGGCCTGATTCAGGATCTCTCGTGCGCGCTCGCCGGCGACGTCGACCTTAAGGTGCGTGCCAGAATCGATATCAATTGCGGCCTCGTCTCCTGCACCTTCGCGGCCTTCGGATTCGGCGTCGGTGAGGTATGCCGAGAGCACCTCGAGCATCTGCTGCTCGGTGGGACGATCGCACTGCTCGACTGAGAGACCCTTCATGATGATCTGGACGAGCGCCTCATCGCCCTCGCAGCGCGGCTCGAGCGGTGCCGGCTTGGTCTTGGTCTTTACGAGATAGAACGAGCCGGTTGCAGCGGCGTCCGTCGACTCAAAGTCAAACGGTTTGCGACCGCTGTAGAGCTGGTACAGAATGCTCGAAAGCGCATAGACGTCGATTGCCGGCGAACGGCGAAGGGCCGCGATGCCTTCGATATCCTGCGTGAGCATCTCGGGCGCGGCGTATGCGGGCGTGGCAAAACGCCAGATGTCGGCGCGCCGGGTGATCGTGTCGTCGCCGAGAGCCATGGTCGCGGAGCCCATGTCGATGAGGCAGGGGTCAAAGGAACAATCAGCAATCTGCTGCTCGAGCGTTCGGCTGGTGGTGCGGAACATGATATTGGCAGGCGACAGGTCGCGATGGATGACCGGATTCACGAGGCCTTGGGTCATCAAGAGCGCACGAAGCACGGCGTTTCCGACGGCGGCGACCATCTGGGTGGTCAGCCCGCCCGAGGCGTCGTGCGGAAGCAGGGGCAGCGCCTGCTTGAGCGAGGTGCCCTCGACCCACTCCATGAGGATGAGAGGGTCATCCTCGCACGATCCGTAGCCATAGACGCGCGGAAATCCGCGCAGGTGCGAGACGGTACACAGATGACGGTACTCCTCGAACAGCGCGGCGGTGCTGGCCAGGTGCGCTGCCGATTGCTCGGCGGAGCGGTCGGGGGCTTGGCCGGAAAGGATAGCGTTGTCCTTGAGCAGCTTGACGGCAAAGACCTCGCCGCTCGTGTTGGTCGCGCGCAGCACGTGCCCGATGTTGCCGTTGTTGCGGTGGGCCGTCTGGAGAATAAGCGTCATAAACCGACGTTTGGCGTCGTCCTCGGCGCTGGGGTCGACCGCCACGGCGGTATCGAACGTATCGAGACGGATGAGTTTGTCGCCATAGGCGCTATCGGTAGTATCCATGGCGTTCCTTTGTCTGGCATGGGTTGCCGCACGTATACGCGAGCAGTGCGGATATCGGTAAAGTACCATGATAGCCGCACTGCCCACGTATACCGCTGAGCATTGTCGTTTACGACGCAGAAGGTAGAAGACGAAAGACGGACGGCGACCGTCTTCCGATCGCCGTCCGCGCTAGTCCACAATGACAAGGAATGTCGTGTAGAGACCCAGATGGAGCCTGTCGCTGTTTTCGATTTCCACTGGGGGATAGATCTTGCCAGGCTCGCGTTGGTCGCGCGGCGGCTCAATCACAATATCGCCGTCACCCGCGCCCGATTCGAGCACTGTGCCGTTGGTCGACCCAAGGCCCTGGGCGTACCAGTGCTCACCCTCAAGCCAAATGCGAAGATGCTCGCGCGATGCGTCGGCGCCCACATCGGTGATGCTGGGCGAGGTTTTGGGCAAAGAACCAATCACGGTGCCGCGCGGATCGCGTGTGAGGGGATGGATTTGCATGCCGGCGCAGTTGTCGGCATGGGTTCTGAGCAGACCGAGGTTGGGGGCGACGGTGCGCGGCTGCTCCAGGCTGCTCATAAAGCCACGTCCGACGGTAGTTTCGGTGGTGCCAAAGTGCTCGCCCGTCTTGCTGTCGCAAAAGCGCTCGACGGTGGTCACGCCCTGAACGGGATCGGCGAGCGCCCCCGTTGCCACAAAGAGCATAAGGTAAAGCGTGCTTTTCTCGCGCACGGCATTGCCGTCAAAGTTGTCGATGCGATTGAGGGCATTTGCATATAGGCGGCTGTCCAGCTTGTAGCTGGCGAGAGCCGACATCATTTCGTTGGCGGCCGGACCGCGATAGTGCTCGGCGATTGCCCGATAGGCGGACTCGCCGCCGCCGAGCTTGCTGCAGATTGCCGAGGAAAGGTTGAGCGTGGTGACGGTAAAGTCGCTGTAGATGGAGGGCGCGCACTGGTCAGGCTTGCGATGGACGATGTAACGGGTGAGATACGAGCGGTTGGAAGAGCATTTCTCGAGCAGGGTACTGCCGAGATAAGAGTTTCCATTGATGAGCATTCGGGCGATCTCGAGATGTTTAAGACCGCCGAACGAGCGAATATCGTTATAGAGGACCGAGCAAGGCGTCTCTGCTGCCACGGATACCTCCTTTGATTGCTTCCTAGCCAATATGGCGATAGGAATTAATGGCCCCCGGTGGGCGACGTATTAAATGGCTGCGCAATATATAGCGTAACTAAAGCAACATTATAGGCCACATGTTCGAAATTGCAGGAAGACTGAGAGATTTGGTTTGGACTGGACGGAAATCCCCCTCTGTCTTG
>CBCSNQ010000121.1:0-5024 GCA_965141565.1 uncultured Collinsella sp.
TCGAGCGTCTCGACCTCGTCGATCTTGCTGTCGATATCCATGTCGATCGGTGTTCGTGTGCGCTTGAGCGAAGCCGCGATGTGGGGGTCGCCGCCACAGAACTCATCCAGACGCCCGTATAGCGAGCGGGGGAGGAAGCACTGCCCATCCGCGAAGATATCGAAGGTCACATCGTGGCCGGCGGCAATGCGATGGATGCGGTGGGCAATGCCACGGTCGAGCGGACGGCTCAAGATGCACGTGGCGCGCGAGGCGTCGGTGGGCGTATCCTCGTCGAGCTGCCAGACGCTGGCGCCGTTGGCACAGACCGCGTAGTGCACGGCGGGATGGGCGAGAATGGGCTCAAAGATGCCCGACAGTGGACGTCCCGTGCAGGGAACAAACTCGATGCCACGACGTGCGAGCTCGTCGAGCATTGCCCAGGTGGCATCGCTCATCTGCTTATCGCTCGTCAGCAGCGTTCCGTCCATATCGGAAAACACAATCATTTGATGCAGCCCTTTCTACTGGCAAAAAAGCGTGGCCAAGGGCTTGGGTCCCTGGCCACGCTCAAGATCTATAACGGTCCGCGTCCTATCGATCGGCGAGTGGCTTGTACTCCAGCGGATCGATCACCGGACGGTATGCCGGGCGGATGATGCGATGCGCGCAGAAGAGCTCTTCCATGCGGTGCGCCGACCAGCCGGCCATGCGGGCGACGGCGAACAGCGGCGTAAAGAGCGTCTCGGGCACGCCGAGCATCTTGTAGATAAAGCCCGTGTACAGGTCGATGTTGGCGCAGATAGGCTTGGTCATGCCGTGGTCGCGCATCACCTGCGGTGCCAGGCGCTCGATGCGCTCGATGAGTGCGAACTCCTCGCCCAAGTCCTTCTTGGCGGCAAGCGTGCGCGCGTAACGGCGGCACACCTCGGCGCGCGGGTCGCTCAGCGTGTAGACGGCGTGGCCCATACCGTAGATGAGACCCGTGCCGTCGAAGGCCTGCTTGTCGAGGATCTTGCCCAGGTAGGCTGCGATCTCGTCCTCGTCCTCCCAATTGGAGACATGCGCACGGATGTCCTCGTGCATGGACACGACCTTGGCGTTGGCGCCGCCGTGGCGCGGGCCCTTGAGCGAGCCGATGGCCGCGGCGTAGGCGGAATACGGGTCGGTTGCCGAAGAGGACAGCACGCGGCAGGCAAACGTGGAGTTGTTGCCGCCGCCGTGCTCGGCATGCAGCATGAGCATCACGTCGAGCAGCATGGCTTCGTCGCGGGTGAATGCCATACCGCCGCGCAACACCTGCAGGATGGTCTCGGCGGTGGAAAGGCCGGGTGTGGGATGCGGTACATGAACCTCGGAGCCGCGACGCTTGGCGACCGAGGCCATATGCGCGAAGGCGGCGATGCGCGGGAGACGGGCGAGCATGGAGATGGCGACGTCGATTTCGTGTTCGGGCGTAATGGCGTCGGGCTCGGCGTCGAAGGCGTAGAGCAGCAGCACGGCGCGCTGAAGCACATTCATGATGCTCGACGACACCGTGGTCATGGGGAACTCTTTGACGTACTCATCGCTCAGGTGCCTAAAAGCGCCCAGACGTCCGCAAAAACCGTCGAGCTCCTCTTTGTTGGGCAGCGAGCCCGTGATGAGCAGGTAGGCGACCTCTTCGTAGCCATAGCGATTCTCGGCCTGGGCGTTGTTGACCAGGTCCTCGATGCTGTAGCCGCGCAGCGTAAGCTTGCCCTGGTCGGGCACGACTTTGCCGTCGACCTTGTTGTAGCCGTGCACGTCCGAGATGCGGGTAAGGCCCGCGACCACGCCCGAGCCATCGGCATTGCGCAGGCCGCGCTTGACGTTATGCTCTACGAACAGGCCCTCGTCGTACGGGGCGGTCGGCAGGCCGTGGTAGAGGTTTTCGCTTTCGGGCGAAATCTGACGGCTCGCCTCGTAATCCAGAACCAGGCGGCTCAGGTGATCGTCGAAGCGGTAGTAGATTTTCTTGGCGTCGTAGGCCATGCGCGCTCCTCTCCGGTCCGCTTTGGGGCCGCGCGCTTGGACGATATGACGTCAAGCTGCCCCGAGCGGCTTGTTCGCTACAGGCGGTACATAAAGTTAAAGACGTCCTCGCGCTGGATGGACACGTTGACGCCCGAAAGCTCGCCGGCCTCGGCCAGCGCCTTCTGCAGCTCGGCGAAGTCGAGCTTGGACTCGGCGGTGTCGGCCAGCATGGTCATGGTGAAGATGTCCTCGATAATGGACTGCGTGATGTCGCGGATGTCGACGTTGGCCTCGCCCAGAACGCGGGTGACGCCGGCGACGATGCCGGGGCGGTTCTTGCCAAGGACGGTGATGACGATACGGGAGGACGAGATCTCGGCCATGGGAAACCCTTTCGCGTGGTTGCGGCGCGCGCGGCGCTCCGCTACGGTACAGTGTTCATCATTGTACCTGTCTGGCGCAAAAAAGGCGCGCTCGCTGCGGCGTTACATGCCTGCAACATGAGCGTAAGGGGGAAGGCCGTACGGGGAAGAGCCGTCTGGCGCGTGTCCGGCTCGTGTTGGGTTGATTTCCGATCTCAGCCGAACACATTGAGCGGACAGGCCGTTCCCGCAGTCAGCCGAACGCCTCCGACGGCTGATTCCGAACTGGAAGCGGAGGGCATCCCCGCCCTTCGGTAGGGGATACCGCTCCGCGGCGCATGCCGCGGGCGGCGCCCCTATCGGACCACCGTGACCTCAGTTGGGATGGGCCCAGCACTGCCGCGTACTCGGTGAGCTAGAGCCAACTGTTCATCTTCACGTCGCGTATGGCGATATTTCGGTCGTCCGGCTCGGTGATGCCGTAGCCGAACGCCTGGAGCGTCTCGATGGACTCCTGGATCCTCTGTTGGAACATGGGACCCGGATCGACCCTCGGCCCGAGGTGCCCGCGCCAAAGGCACGGCGTGGCGCGCAGCATGTTATGGATTTTGGAGATGGGCTCGATGTCGGCGTAGACGTTGAGCGTCGCCATGGCGTCCTTGTGGCCGAGGATCGATTGGAGCGCCTTGATATCGCCGCCTTGGCGGATCCACTGCGTTGCGAACGTGTGGCGAAGGCCGTGGAACGTGATCAGCTCGTCGTTGGTGCCCATGAGGCCGTTGGTCTCCGAGAACGTCTTGAACGCCCTGCGGATATAGCTTGTCGTCGCGAAGGTCGCGTCCGGCTCCGACAGGATGTAGCAGTCCCCGATCTCGACCGCCCCGGTAAGGCCGCGCAAGCGCAGCTTTCCGCAGTCGATCTCGTGGGTCTCCTTCAGGAAGGGGAGTAGGCCGACCGGGTCGATGGGGATACCCCTGGCGTCATGGGTCTTGGTGTCCTTGATGAACGAACCCATTCCCTTCGCGTACGCCACCGAGTGTCTGATCGAGATCAGGCCCGTCTCGAAATCCACATCGCACCACCGAAGGCCGCAGACCTCGCCGATTCGCATCCCCGTGTGCAGGGCGAGTACGACCGCCCTCTAATCCTCGGCGGACCAATCGAGTCCGAACTCCTTTCGGGCATCCTCTTCGCTCATGACTTCGAGAAGGTCTCCGGGTTGGCAACGAAGGGCGAGGCATAGCTGCTCGAGCGTGTTGAAGCGAATGCCGCGAATATGCCCTTTTTTAATACGGGACAGGTTCACGGGCGTGGTTCCAATCCTTTCGGCAAGTTCGTTCGAGGAAATCTTTCGCTCGGCCATGATCTTGTCGAGGCGAACAATTACGGGCATGGCGTTTCCTTACGCAATCTCGTCGGAGTCGAGGTACAGCTCTCGGGCGTACAAGAAGAGCTGGGAAAGCATGAACAGGACGATGCCGAGAACCAGAGAGGTCCAATCGAATGATGAAGCGATCTCTTGGGCGCCGACGGCCCCCTCGCCGCCAAACATCGAAACGGAGGTTTTGAGTGAGCCGGCGTAGAGGCTGGTGGCAGCTTGAACAACGAAGAGAATGCCGAGCACCTTCAAGCATGTCGCAGACCCTTTCTTGAAGGGGTCTGCGCTCTTGATCGTCCACACGAGAACGGCGCTGAGGATGGTCGTAGCGATACCGATGACGGCAGGGACCAATGTCGAGATCGCAAGGGCTGGATACGCGGGGGAGTCTGCAATTACAGGGTTGTCGAGCACTTCGATTGCTGGCTTTAAGGAGAACGCCACTTGTGCGATGGCGGTGGCGCAAAGGGTCGCAGAGGCTATCGCACATGCGATGCGGAAGGAATGAAGCCGGGGAGTGCGATTGTCGGAACTCATAATAACCTCCGAAGAATTTAAAAAACTCAGGTTACTTTTTAACAGTTTATGTTAAATTGACTTTGCCGGCAAGTAATCACAGCATGCTGCAACCGAAATCCCTCTAGATTGGAGAGGATTATGTTCAGTACTGTTAAGTCGTGTAAGCTCTTGGTTTTCCTCGGCCTCGCTCTTTGTCTGTTGCTGCCGGGAGCCCCCGCTTTTGCGGATACCCCGATGCCTCCTTCCCAGGAGAGCAGCCAGTGTGCCCTCGTTGAGCCCCTCGGGTATACGGACGACGTCGTCGATACCTACTGGAGCTACAGCTGTCCTCGCGGCGTAAGCGGGCACAGCATCTCGATGTTCAACATCTCTTACAAGACGATCTCCTACCGAAATGGCTATCGCCGATCCGCGCATCATAGGGAATCCCGCCTCGCTGCAATGTGCTCCTGTGGTGTTCTTGGCACAACTGATAAATGGCAATTTGTCTATAGCACCTACTAGATGCGAGGAAGGGCCGAGCATTTTGTTCGGCCCCTCTGTTCCGACTGGATGAGGTTAAGGTTGGCGATGAATATGCTCAAAATCTCGAAGGCGATCTTTAGGTCGCTTCTCTCCTCCAGGTCGCTCTGTGTTGTCGTTGTTGCGTTGATGGTTCTTTGTGCTCTGCCCGTCTTCAGGAGCGCGGCTGGCATCGACGGACGGGTCGAATACCTCGAGTCGGGAATAACCCGTGTTGAGCAGGAATTGTCAGCATCCTATGCGGATGCGCTTGTGAATGCGGGGGAGGA
>CBCSNQ010000122.1:0-5005 GCA_965141565.1 uncultured Collinsella sp.
CGCAAAATGGATTCTAAAAAACACCTTGCCAAATAGGAGCGTCAGGACGCAAGAAGCCCTCGCCGCACTCCACGCTATGCGCGAAGCGCGCCTTATTCCCTTCAGCTTTAATCCCAGAAGACCGAGGACGAAGGGGCCCGATGGGTTTCCCTCTGAATGCATTCCGCAGCACGAAGCCCCCCTATCCACAGCTCCGAAGGAGCAGGATAAGGGGGCTTCAAGTGCGAGGACGCATTCAGAGGGAAACCCATCGGGTCCCGGTGAGAGCCACAGGGCTATCGATTACCCCGTGTTCTGCAATCCTGCCGAGACGCCGGTCACAGTCGAAAGAATCAGGCTCATGTACTCGGCCTTCTTCTCCTCGGCCATCTCGTCCTGATTCATGCGCACCTCGCGAAGGGCGCGGACCTGGGCGATGGACAGAGCGTCGACGTAGGGGTTACGCACGCGAACGGCGCAGCCGAGCACGCGACGACGCTGCAGCGGCCACTCATCACCGACGATGGCAAGGACCCACTTACGGGTGAGCTGCATCTCGGTAAAGACCTTCTTGGACAGATCATCGCGGTCGCCCAGATGCAGATACATCTTGGCGATGCGCTGATCGGTCTTAGCAATCGACATCTCGATGTTGTCGATAAAGGTGCGGAAGAACGGCCACTCCTGGTAGGCAGCCTTGAGCTGGTCAAGATCGCCAAGCTGCTCGCAGGCGGTGCCCAGACCGTACCAAGCGGCCAGGTTAATGCGCGCCTGGCTCCAGCTGAAGATCCACGGGATGGTACGCAGGTCATCGAGCGACTTGGCGCCCAGACCGCGCTTGGCGGGACGCGAGCCGATCGGCAGCAGACCGACCTCGGTCAGCGGCGTCACGGTCGAGAACCACGGTGTAAAGTCCTCGGTGTTCAGCAGGTCCAGATAGCGTTCGTGGCTTGCAGTGTTGAGCTTCTCGGCCATATCCCAGAACTTCTGCGTGGTCTCGGTGTTGGTCTTCTCGACACTCGGGGCCGACTGCAAAAGCGTTGCGGCGGCAACGGACTCAACATGGCGCTGAGCCAGCGTGCGGTTGCCGTAACGGGCAAAGATGACTTCGCCCTGCTCGGTAAGCTTAAAGAAGCAGTTGACCGAACCCTTGGGCTGCGCCAGCACGGCCTTGTTGGCCGGGCCGCCGCCACGGCCCACGGCACCGCCGCGACCGTGCATGAGCACCAGGTCGATATCGTTCTTCTCTGCCCACTTGGCGATGCGCTCCTGCGCGGAGTGCAGCGCGAGCATGGCCGTGGTAGGACCGGCATCCTTGGAAGAGTCGGAATAGCCCAGCATGACCTCCATGCGGCGGTTGGTCTGGGCAAGGCGCTTTTGCACCACGGGCAGCGTAAGCATCTGATCGAGCACGTCGACGCAGCCCTCGAGGTCCTCGAGCTGCTCGAACAACGGGATCACGTCGAGCTCGGGGACATCCTCCTCGTGTGCAAAGGACAGGTGCGCCAGCTCAAAGACGTCGGCCACATGCTGAGCGCTCTTGGTAAACGAGATGATGTAGCGGTGCGCCATCTTCTTGCCGTAGCGCTTTTGGATGGAGCCGATAGCGCGGAAGGTATCGATGACCTCGCGCGTCATGGGCTGCAGGTCGCCATGGATACCGTTCTCGTGGATATCCTTAAGGGCGCGGGCATGCACCACGGAGTGCTGACGGAACTCCATCTCGACCATATGGAAGCCGAAGGACTCGACCTGCCAGATGATGGTTTGGACCGGGCCGTAGGCAGCACGGACGGCACCGCAGGCGGCCAGCGAACGCTGGACGACGCGCAGGTCATCCAGGAACTCGTCGGCGCTGTGGTACATGGTGTCGGTGATACGACGGACGGTGGCGTTCAGGCGGTCGGCCATGACGAGCATGACGGCGCGATGCGGCTCGTGCTCGGAGATCAGCTCGGCGCGGGCCGTGTAACGAGGGCTCATCTCGACCTGATGGTTCCACAGGTTAATGAGCTCGGCCGACGGCTTGCTGTAGGTAGCCTCGAGCGTGAGGTTGCGGCCGATGTGGCGGCACTTGTCCTCGAGCTTGAGCACCATGTGCGTAAAGTACTTGGCGGCGACCTCACGGCTCACCTTGGCGGTGACGTTGGGGTTACCGTCGCGGTCGGAACCGATCCAGCTGCCGGGATGGAAGAACGCCGGGCACAGCGGCGGCACAGTACCGGCCTTGTCGCCCAGCACCCAATCGTCAAAACGACGATAGATAACGGGGATAACGTCGAACAGCGTGTTATCGAAGATGTCGATGATGGTATCGGCTTCCTCGACCGGCGTGGGCTTCTTGAGCGCGATGGGACTCGTACGCACCAGGGCGTCGATCTCCTGCAGCATATGGCGCTCGTTCTCCACCAGGTCGGAGCCGCCCAGACGCGGACGCTCCTCCAGCAGGTTGGAGATACGGCGGATCTTGCCCTCGACGGCCTTACGACGGGCCTCGGTGGGATGTGCGGTAAAGACAGGGTGGAACTCGAGCTTGTCGAGCAGCTCGTTGGCACCCTCGACACCCAGCTCATTCACCAGCTGGTGATAGGCAACGGTAAGCTCGTTGGCAGGATCGACCTCGGTATCGGTCGACGCACCGGCCTCGCGCTCGCGCAGCTGCGCCACACGGTAGTTCTCCTCCGACAGGTTTGCCAGATGGAAAAAGCTCGTAAAGGCGCGAACGATGACCTGCTGCTTATCGAGCGGCAGGCTGTCGATCAAATCGACGACCTCACGAAATGCCACGGCAGTGGGCTCGTCGGCGGTGGGCACGCCCTGCTCGTCGACGGCTTCGTCGGCAGCGCAGGTACCGGGGTTGCCGGCATTGACCACAATCTCGGCTGTCAAAATCTTGTCGAACAGGTCCGCGATCTCGGGATCATACTCGCTAAGCACACGGCGCTCCAGGCGCAAGAACAGCGCCAGATTGTCGCGCAGCTCCTCGGGGATCTCGATCTCGGCGAGACGCTCCCTGGACTCGGCATTCGAGCCGATTCGGTTAACGAGGCGGTTGACCACGGCAGCGACGCGCGCCGCGGCTTCGGGTACAGACTGGTTGCTTAGGTTCTCAGCCACGTTTCCTCCCATTCCTCCTTCTATGCACGTAACATGCGGTATTCATTATAGGCGCTTGAGAAATACTTTCGACACTGATTGCGCTTTACCACACAAAAGTATTTTCTGCATTGCAAAGGTTTTTGCCCTAAATGGTCGTATTTCTCGGTGGGCGGCATACGTAAACGGGGGCATTCCGCATAAAAGCGAAACACCCCCGTAACAATCGCTCTCCATGAGCAGGGCACGTTAGCAGGCCCGAAGCTCAAAAAGATGCGCTACAGGCGCTCGCGAACCGCCTCGACGACGTTGTCCAGATCGGCGAGCACCTCGTCATGGCTCTGCATGTCGCGCACTTTGACCTTGCCGGCGGCAAGCTCGTCGCCACCCAGGACCAAGATGAGCTTGGCGCCTACCTTATCGGCTTGCTTAAACTGGGCCTTGAGCGAACGACCCTGATAGTCGGCCTCGGTCACGATACCTGCGGCGCGAAGCTCCTGCGTAATGGCAAAGACGTTCTGACGCAGCTCCTTGCCGGCGTTGGCGACATAGACGCACGGGGCCTCATCGGCACCCAAATCGCTGCCAAAGGCCTGCAGGGCCAGCAGGGCGCGCTCAAAACCGACAGCAAAGCCGACGCCCGCCGTGGGCTTGCCACCTTCGAGCTCGACCAGGCCATCGTAGCGGCCGCCGCCGCCGATGGAGCCGACGCCGGCGCCAGGGGCCTCGACCTCAAAGACAGTACGGGTGTAGTAGTCCAGGCCGCGCACCAAGGTGGGATCCTCGACATACTCGATACCGGCGGCATCCAGATAGCGCTTGACCTGCTCGTAGTGCTCGCGGCACTCATCGCACAGGTTGTCACCCATCAGCGGAGCCTCGGCCATGATCTCGCGGCAGTGGTCGTTCTTGCAGTCGAAGGCACGCAGCGGGTTGAGCTCGGCGCGCTCGCGGCACTCATCGCACATCTCGTCGGCGTGATCGAGGATGAACTGCTTAACCTGCTCGCGATAAGCCGGACGGCACTGGGCGTCACCCATCGAGTTGATGAGCAGACGAAGCTTGGAAAGATCGAAGCCCAGGCGCTTGTAGAACTCCATGAGCATGATGATGCACTCGGCGTCTGCCGCCGGATCGGGAGCGCCGAGCCACTCGATGCCCACCTGGTGGAACTGGCGCAGGCGGCCCTTCTGGGGACGCTCGCCGCGGAACATGGCCTCGGCGTAGTAAGCCTTAAACGGCGTGGAGCCCTGGGGCACCAGATTGTTCTCGACGACGGCGCGCACCACGCCGGCCGTGCCCTCGGGGCGAAGTGCCAGGCGCTGCTTGGGCTTGAGTTTGGTGTCGGTGCCCTCGGTAAAGACGCGCTCCAGGTTGGCACCGCTGAACACGCGGAACATTTCCTTGCGCACGACGTCGGTCGACTGGCCGATACCGTGGACAAACACGTCAACCTGCTCGATCGCGGGCGTCTCGATGGGTTTAAAACCAAACGGCTCGAACACGCCGGCCGCAATCTGCTGCATCTTTTGCCAGGCGCGCATCTCGGCGCCGATAAGGTCGCGGGTTCCCTCCGCCTTCTGTGCCTGCATGGGCAAACACCTTTCTTTTGTATCGCGTCATAGGTAGTGGACATTATACGGCACAAAGCAGCAACGCGGCGGCGCGCCTGACCGAACGAGGGTATGGGGACTCGTTCGGCCAGACGCGCCGCCGCGGACGAAGCGGACAAGCGGCGATGCGCTTTGGCCTACCTACTCCCCCGCCACGCTCGCGCGCAGCTTGGCGGCGATGGGCTCGGATGCCAGCAGGAACACGAGCATGACCACGGAGCACGCCAGGCACACGATCCAGGTGCTCGCAAAGGAGCCCGAGACGGCAAAGAGCACGTAGACCTGCCACAGCTCACCGACAAAGCTCATGCCGGCAA
>CBCSNQ010000123.1:0-4938 GCA_965141565.1 uncultured Collinsella sp.
GCCGAACCGGGGAGCCCCGGACGGGCGGGTGTGTGCTCAAAATGAGTTCCGCACGCAACTAAGGCCACTTAATGTGGCCTTCGACTTGCGCAGGACTGTTCGAAATTTTGAGGAAGCACCCGCCCTGCCGGGGCTCCCGGGTTCCCGCTTACGAGAGCGACGTTCTCAGCAACTCGTTGAAGAGCTTCGGGTTGCCCTTGCCGCGGCTCGCCTTCATGCACTGGCCCACCAAAAAGCCGATGACCTTCTGGTTGCCGTCGCGGTACTGCTGCGCCTGATCGGCACAGTTTGCCAACACCTCGTCCACAATCGGCTGCAGCGCGCCGGCATCGCTCACCTGACGCATACCGCGCTCGTCGACGATCTTGTTGGGATCGTCACCGGTCTGGGCCATGGCCTCAAAGACCTCGTGCGCCTGGTTGGAGCTGATGGCATCGGTCGCCAGCAGCTTGGCCAGCGCCGCCACCTGAGCCGGCGCAATGCCGGACTCGGCGAGCGACACGCCCGCACTCTTAAGGTAGGCGATCATCTCGTTCACCAGCAAGTTTGCAACCGTCTGGGCCTCCTTGCCGACCATACCGGTAGCGGCAGCCTCAAAGAACTCGGCAAACTCCGGATCGCCGGCGATCTGCTCGGCATCGGCCGCCTTAATGCCAAAGTCGGCCTCAAAGCGGGCGCGCTTGGCATCGGGCAGCTCGGGGATCTCGCCGCAGCAGCGGTCGATGAACTCGTCGTCCAGATCGAACGGCGCCAGATCCGGATCGGGGAACAGACGATAGTCGTCGGCCGTCTCCTTGACACGCATGACCACGGTGCGCTTGCGGCTGGGCTCCCAGTGGCGGGTCTCCTGATAGATGATGCCGCCCTCCTCGAGCACCTCGGCCTGACGGCAAATCTCGTAGGCAAGGCCGTCATGCAGGCTCTTAAACGAGTTGAGGTTCTTGAGCTCGGTCTTGGTGCCCAGCTTGGTCTCGCCGCGGCGGCGCAGCGACACGTTGCCGTCGCAGCGCATGGAGCCCTTCTCCATGGAGCAGTCCGAAATGCCCAGCGTCACAAAGATGCGGCGGAGCTTCTCCATAAACAGGCGCGCTTCCTCGGGCGTGCGCAGGTCGGGCTCGGTGACGAGCTCAATCAAAGGCGTGCCGCAGCGGTTGTAGTCGACGAGCGACTCGGCCGCGGCGGTAATGCGGCCCTCGGCGCCGCCCACGTGGACCATCTTGGCGGCGTCCTCCTCCATGTGGATGCGCAAGATGCGGATGGGCACCGTGTAGGAACCGTCCTCGCGGCGCTCGGGCATCTGCAGGTTGGACGCATCGTAGCTGGCCAGATGGCCGGCGCGCTGGTTGCCCTCGCGCATGGTCGACGTCATGGACGTGGACAGGCCCTCGGCGTTGGCCGAGGCGCTCGCCAGGCTCTGGGCCTCGGCCTCGCCAAACGCGCAGTCGGGGCGCTCGGCAGCACCGCGACCAGTCACGTCCAGATCCAGGTGGCCGTACATGGCAAAGGCGACCGGACCCTGCGTGGTCTGGAAGTTCTTGGCCATATCGGGATAGAAGTAGTGCTTGCGGTAGAACATCGAGTGGCGCTGGATCTCGCAGTTGGTGGCGAGACCGGCCTTGACGATGCTCTCGATGGCGCGCTTGTTGGGCACCGGCAGGGCACCGGGCAGGCCCAGGCACACCGGGCACACGTTGGCGTTGGGCTCGTCATCGTGGCTGAGCTTGCAGTTGCAGAACATCTTGGTATCGAGTGCGGTGAGCTCGGTATGGATCTCCAGGCCGATCACGGCCTCCCAATCCTGCAGGACCTCGGAAAGCTCCTTCATTACAGCTCGCCTCCCTTCCCGGCAAAATCGGGCGCTACGGAAAGCGCAGGCACGCCCGTGGCGGCGTCGGCAAAGCCGCGCTCCAGGGCGCGGGCAAACGTGAGCAGCTGACGGTCCTTAAACGCCGGACCAACCAGCTGGGCAGAAACGGGCAACTGAGTATCCTCGCCCAGGCCCAGCGGCACCGAGATGCCACCGTTGCCGCAAATGTTGAGCGAGATGGTGTACAGGTCGGAAAGGTACATCTGCGTGGGGTCGCTGATCTCGCCAAACTTAAAGGCCGTGCGCGGCGAAGCGGGCATGAGGATGGTGTCCACCTTGGCATACGCGGCGTCGTAGTCCTGCGTGATGAGCGTGCGGGCCTTTTGCGCAGCGTAGTAGTACTTGTCGTACACGCCCGAGCTCAGCAGGTAGGCGCCGAGCATCTGACGGCGCTTGGCCTCGGCGCCAAAGCCGTGGGCACGCGAAAGCGAGCTCTGGTCAGACAGGTTGGCGCAGCCCTCCTCCTGATAGCCGTAGCGAATGCCGTCAAAACGTGCCAGGTTGGAGAACGCCTCGGCCGGGCCGATGACGTAGTAGGCGGCGATGGCGGCGTCCAGGTGCGGCAGGTCGACCTCGACCAGTTCGGCACCCTGGTTCTGCAGCTCCTGGGCGGCGCGCTGAACAGCGGCCTTGACCTCGGGCGTCAGGCCCTCGGCCTCCATAAACGCGGGGATGATGCCCACGCGCTTGCCCTCGATGCTGTCGTTGAGATGCTCGGTAAAGTCGACGGCGCAATCCTGGCTGGTGCAGTCGTACGGATCGTGGCCAGCACCGGTAAGCGCGTTCATGGCCAGCGCGACATCCTCGACCGTGCGGCCAAAGGGTCCCACCTGGTCGAGCGACGAGCCAAAGGCAACCACGCCGTAACGGCTCACGGCGCCATACGTGGGCTTAAAGCCCACCACGCCGCACAGCGACGCCGGCTGGCGAATGGAGCCGCCGGTGTCCGAGCCCAGCGAGAGCGCGACCTCGCCCGCGGCGACGGCGGCAGCGGAGCCGCCCGAGGAGCCGCCGGGCACGCGCTCGGTATCCCAAGGGTTGTTGGTGCGGTGGAACGCCGAGCTCTCGGTGGAGCTGCCAAAGGCAAACTCGTCCATGTTGGCCTTGCCCATGGGCAGGCAGCCGGCGTCGAGCATGCGCTGGACGCAGGTGGCGGTGTAGACGCTCTGGTAGTCCTCGAGCATGCGGGAAGCACAGGTGGTGCGCGTGCCCGCAAGGTTCATGTTGTCTTTGATGGCCAGCGGCACGCCCGCGAGCGGGGGCAGTGGCTTGCCTGCTGCACGGTCGGCATCCACGCGCGCGGCGGCCTCGAGTGCGAGCTCGGGCGCCACCTGCAGGAATGCCTGGACCCCGCCCTCGCGCGCCTCGATAGCGGCAAGGGAGGCCTGGGCCACCTCGGTAGCGGTAAAGTCGCCGGCGGCAACGCCCGCGGCGATCTGGGCAGCGGTAAGGGAATCGAAGCTCTGCGCCATTACTCGCTCTCCCCCTCTCCCAAAATGGACGGCACGCGGAAGTAGCGGTCGCGCGCGCTGCCGGCGTTTTCGAGCGCAACGTCGAGCGGCAGGTCGCGCTCGGGCTCGCGCAGGTCATCGCCCATCACGTTGGACAGGCTTCCGATGGGATGGAACGTGGGCTCCACGTCGGGCAAGTCATATTGCAGGACGGGCTCGAGCATCTGGACGGCGTCGTTCATGTAGGACGTCATCTGGGTGAGCTCGTCATCGGTCAGTGCGATCTTTGCGTACTCGGCGATGCCGCGCACGTCTTTCTCGCTGAGTGCCATAGGCGCTCCCTTCCGCATAACAGATAAACCGCTCTAGTATACAAGGCAACGCCACTTGGAGCAGGTGCTTTACCCAAATGCAGCGAAAACGTAACGAGGGCGGCGGTTGGCAGGCGGCGGGCTGGCGGTTCCGCAGCGAAACCGCGCCGTCCATAGCGAAAACCGTCCCGCCCGCAACGAAAACCGTCTCGCCCGCAGCGAAAAGCATCACAAGATTCGACACTTTTCGTCCAAATCGCGATTTTCATCGAATGTTGTGATGGTTTGGAAGTCCCGACCACCACAAAGGTGCCTGTCCCCATTGTGGTGGTTCTGAAGAATGTCTTATGCCGAGGCCTTGGTCTTGCGGCGCTTGCGGACCGCGTGGATCACGATGTCCAGTAGCAACAGCACAATGGCCACGACCACGATGAGCACGGCAAACTCGCGCTTGCCCCAGTGGCGGCCGGCCAGCGACTTTTGCTTGTCGACGTCCTTCTTGTTGTACTTGGTGCGCACGCAATGCACCAGCAGGCGATGGTCGTTCACGCCGTAGGGCGTGCAGGTGACGAGCGTCACCTTGTCGGCGCCGGGCTCGATGGTCAGCGACTCCATCTCCTCGGGCAGCACGACCTCGGAGTCCACTATCTTGTAGGCGAGCGTCTTGTTCATGGTGTGCAGCAGCACCAGGTCGCCGGGCTCCAGCGAGTGGATGTCGTCGAACATGCTCAGGTTGCGCATGCCCGAGTGCGCGGTGAGCACGCAATGCGTCGAGGTGCCGCCCACCGGCAGGCTCGTGCCCTCCAGGTGGCCGACGCCCGCCATAAGGACCTCCTCGCTCGTGCCGTGGTAGATGGGCATGCTCACGTCGATGGAGGGGATCTCGACCCAGCTCATCATGGGGTCGCGGTCAAAAATGAGCTGTTGGGCGTAGGGCTCGATCTGGTCGGCGGGGAGCTCGGTGGCCTCGCCCGCCAGCTGTTCGTTAAAGGAGCGAGCCTGGAGCAGGATGCGCTCGCGCTCCTCGGCAGACAGCGCGTCCACGGTGCTGGACACGGTGCTGATCTGGTTGAACACGCCCGAGGCCTCGAGCCGGTCCAAGATCCACGGCCAGGTCATAAGGCCCACACCGATAAGGATGATGACGATGGTGATGAGCCGGTCGGCCCAGCGCGGCAGCCGCTTGCGACGGCGCTTGGCCTTGGGCTTGGGCTGAGGTTTGGGCTGAGGGCTTGAGCCGCCGTTGTCCGCAGCGTTATTGCTCTTCATATGTTTGGTGCCCTGCACCATCGCCGGTCACTCCTCTACA
>CBCSNQ010000124.1:0-4788 GCA_965141565.1 uncultured Collinsella sp.
TCCGCACGCACGCGAGCTGTTCCTCTCCATGGCAGATTTCTTTGTGGAGCGCCTTAACTAGCGGGGGTAATAAAACCTGTCAGCAGCGTATTTGGGTACAACTTGCTACACTGTTGAGTGCATGTTTATGCATCCCTTTGCGTTGTCTATCCGACACACGCTCAAATAGTACGAATGGTACGCCGAAAGGGGTTCGTTCATGGAACCTATTACAACGGGCATGCAGGGAGCAGCCGTCGAGGACGTCCAGTCCCGCCTTCTGCAGCTCGGCTATACAATCGATGACACCGAGGTCTCCGACAAGCGCTTTGGCACCACCACCGAGCAGGCTGTTGGCACCTTTAGGCTCGACAGTGGCCTTGCCGCTGGCTGCGCCGTCGATATCCCCTGTTGGAGCGCCCTGGTAGACGCCTCGTATAAACTGGGCGACCGCACGCTCTATCTGCGCATGCCCAATTTCCATGGCGCCGACGTTCAGGCCCTGCAGCGCGCGCTCAACGTTTTGGGTTTTGCCTGCGGAGAGGACGACGGCTATTTTGGCCCGCACACCGAGGCCGCTCTGCAGCAGTTCCAGGAAAATGTTGGCCTGTTTGCCGATGGCATGGCGTTCCAGGATACCTACGCCTATATCAACCGCCTGCATCACGTGTGGGAGGGCAAGCCCTCGGTTACCGAGGCCGAGTCGCGCATCGGTTTTGCCCGCGCCGCCAACGTGCTCGAGCGCTTCCAGATTGCCGTCATCGGTGAGGACCCCATCGCACGCAGCGTTGCATCGCGCATGTGGAACATCGCCACGGCGACGACCGACAGCAGCGGCATGATGCTTTGCGATTCCGAGGTTCCGACCGACGTGGATCTGGTGCTCGAGATCGCAAGCGATGAGCTGCCCGCAGATGCTGCGCCGCGCGCCACGATCGCCCTTGCCGAGTGTCACAACCTTGCACAGCGCATCCGCACCGCCAATGTCGCCGCGCAGCAAAAGCCCGCGCGCATCCGCATTGAGCTCACGGGCATGACGCGCTACAACGGAACCTTCACCGCAAGTGATGCGCAGACACTCGCCGTACGCCTGCTCGATGGCGTTTGCGATGCCCTCGCAGATTAGGTAAACTAAACGGGTTGCTTTTGGGCAACACTACACATTGGGACGTAGTTCAACGGTAGAACTCCGGTTTTTGGTGCCGGCTGTTGGGGGTTCGAATCCCTCCGTCCCAGCCCCAAAGAACATAGCGCTCCAGGCTCTTATGAACCTGGAGCGCTTTTTCGTGGGCATGCGGAGGGATTCGAACCCGCAAGGGTGCGGAGCTGAGGAAACGCGAAGCGTTTTCCAGCGCAGCACGCAAGGAGCGAAGCGACGCAGCGGGGCGCGGCCGCCGGCAGGCGGACGCGGAATCCCTCCGTCCCACGTCGACCGAGAGCTCCTCGCGTTAAGAAAATCGAGCCAACGCCGCCAAGCGGAGGGATTCGAACCCGCAAGGAATCTACCTATATAAGACAGACGCCCCAAGCCCGAAAGGACCAAGAGCGCCTTACATCTAGAAAATATCAGCCCAGTTCCGAAAAGCGAGGCGCCATCTACAAAATGGCGCGTGGCCCCGGCGGGCCGGGCATTAAGTTTGTCGCGAGTTCCGCACGCAAAGAAGGCCACTTAATGTGGCCTCCGTCGTGAGCAGGACTGTAGAGCAGGAAACCTAAGCCGGTGTCCACGCTCTCCCGGGGCCGGCGAAATTTAGTTGTTCAGCATGCGGTCGAAGCTTCCCGAGTCGCCATCCCGATAGTCGGCGGTCATCAGAATCTCCTGCGGAATGCGTCCGCCCTCGCGCAGCACGTTGCGGAACTGCACGCGCGTGACCATAGGCAAATCTTTGATCGTCGCCGCTAGGTTCTGCGGCACGCCCTGGTTGGCAGCCGCGGGCTCACACTCACCGCCGGCCTTCACGCGGCGCTTGTGCTCGGCGAGCATGGCGCGATACATACCGGCATGCAGGCGAATCTCAACAACATTGGCATTACGGGTCTGCTCGACAATGCGCGCACCCTCTCGATCGATATCGCCCACGTAGTAGACATAGTTAAAGCGATAGCCGATCTCGGCCAGATAATCATCCAGTGCGTGCGAAACGCTCGCCTTGCAGCCACCGCCAAAGATCACGCCACCCACCTTGGTGCCAAAAAGCTTAGCGTGCTTGCGGCCGCGCAGGAGCTTGACGATCTCGTCATAGGTGTCCAGGTTCTCGACCATAATGAACGGCTTGTCGGCGCCCAGCGTAAAGAAGCCCGTAAAGTGCACAGGACGGTTGGGAGCAACCTTGATTGCCTGCATGCTAATGCCCTTTTCGGTCATACGCCGAATCAGACGCTCGCCATGCTTGCCGTCAAAGGCCTTCTCATCGTTAAAAATCTGGTAGGCGCGCTGGCGACGCGAAGCGACCGGCGTGTCGGCGCCGCGATTCTGCTCTATCCAAGCCTGGATGATCGCAATCTCCTCGGCAATCTTGCGGTTGGACATCTCGTTGTGCTGAGTGCGCTGCGGAGCCTTTTTGCCGTCCTTGCCCTCGACCTTAACAATTTGAGTCTGCTGCTCCTTAATCTTGGAGAGCGCCGTAGGCGTGGGAACGACCTTGAGCAGCTGCCTGCCCAGGACACGGGCCAGAGCAAACGCCGAAACCTCGCCATGAGCGAGCGGCTCAGGCTGCTGGGGGGCCACATCGTTTGCAGTCGGTTTGGACTGCGCCTGGGATTTGCGCTTGGAATCTGCCTGAGCTTTACGCTCTTGCTTTGGCGCGGACGGACCCTTTTGCGAGCGCTCGGGCTTGTCCCCCTTCGCCGGCTGGCGCTTGGGTTGCTCCACCGGGGCCTCAGCCTTCACATCCTTGCTTTGCGTCGCCGCCTTCTCGGCCGGGGCCTCGGCATTTGAGCCACGACCGCCACGGTGACGACGACGGCGGGGCTTGCTCGAAGCGCTCTCCCCCGTCTGCTTATCAGCGGACTGCTGAGCTTTGACCTCGGCGTCGGCCGCAGGCTGCGACTCGGAAGGTTGCTGCTCGCAAGCCACCGGCTCAACGGTTTTCTCAGTTTGTTCGGCCTTATCGGCCTGAGCGGTCGAAGCCGGCTCGCCCTTCTCCTGACGCTTTACGGGATACGCGCGTCCCGCAAAACCGCGGCCGGGACGACACGAACCCGGAGCCCTCTTGGCAGACTCCTCAACATCGTCCGCAACCTCGGAAGGCTCTTCAGCTTCATGCGCGACATCCTGCTGCACAGCCTTAAAGTGAGCACCGCGACGACGCTTGGGCTCTTGGGCCTCCACGGGCTTTTGCTCCTTCGCGGGCTTCTGCGACTCAGCGGCAACCTCGGTCACAACAGTCTCGGTATCGAGTTCATCCTTTTGAGCCACGGCACGACGGAAGCGCTCCTGCTGGGCACGGCGCTGAGCATCGCGCTTGCCGCCCCCACCAAAACCGCCGCGGCCGGCCTTGGCCGTAAAGGCGCGAACGACGTTCTCATCGAGCAGCTCGTCGGTATCGACATGCTCGCGCGGGGCCGTTTCCACCGAAGCGGGCACCTCGACAACGTCCTCGACGGCCTCTTCGACAGCCTCGGCAAGCTGCTCCTGAGCATCACTTATCTCGGCATGAATGGTATAGAACGCCGGACGTCCGTTAATGCCGCTGCCCTCGATCTTGGTAACGATCTTTGCCGCGATGAGTTCGTCGCGCATCGCCTTGGTGTCGCATTCCTTATCGACGGAGCGGAAAATCTGCGCCAGCGCGCTCGACTTGATCTTGAGTGCCTTGCGGCAGAGCAGGTCGTAGGCAACTAGCTTGGCACGCTCGGCAGAAAGCGACGTCTGGCTGCTCAGACGCTCAGCCAGGGCATCGACATTATTTTGGTTATCGGAATATACCGTCTTGGCCACGGGGCCCCTTTCATATGTACACATATACGTCTATATGGTACAACGCGCGCCCTTATCCACGCAAAACATCTGCGAGAACACTCGGGCATCGCCCGCTTTTGCATCAAAACCACCCCTAAAAGGGGTGGTTTGCTCTTAGGGTATAACCCTTGGATTTCCGGCACGCGTCTAAAGGCGCCGGCCCTCACGGGGTTCGGGCCGCACTGCAGATTGACCCGTGACGGGCCGGTCAAACCGGCGCTATTTACGCCCCGGCCCCCTATCGAAGGGGTCCTCGTACTCCTTGACGCTCAGCCGGTCGATCGCGATGTCGGCCTTCTCCTGCTCCCGGATGTACTTCGCGATGGTGGCCTCGTTCAGGCCGACGGTGGACACGTAGTAGCCCTCGGCCCAGAACTTCCTGTTGCCGAACTTGTACTTCATGTTCGCGTGCTTGTCGAATATCATCAGCGAGCTCTTCCCCTTCAGGTAGCCCATCACGCTCGATACGCTGTACTTCGGCGGTATCGCCAGCAGCATGTGGACGTGGTCGGGCATCAGGTGCCCCTCGATGATCTCTATCCCCTTGTACTGGCAGAGTTTCCTGAAGATCTCCCCAAGGTCGGACCTTATTTGGTTGTAGATGACTTTGCGCCTATACTTCGGCGTGAACACGACGTGGTACTTGCACATCCACTTCGTGTGCGACAGGCTGTAGGCCTTCTGGGCCATACGCCACCACCGCCCTCTCGACTCGGATTCCTTGCGGCCTGAACAATCGCAAGTGTCCGGCGAGGGGGCGGCTTTGTAAAGCCGTTTGGCCCCACCCGCATAGCGGGTGGTTTCTGATGCGGCGCGCTGCGCGCCCCGCACAGGCTAAAGCCCGTAAT
>CBCSNQ010000125.1:0-4695 GCA_965141565.1 uncultured Collinsella sp.
ATATCGGCGGTACCGTTTCGCGATATTCGGCAGTGCTCAAGCGAGCAAATACTCACTCGAGGGACGAGTCGACGACGTCCTCGAAGTCAAGCCCCGCCGCATAGGCCCTCGGATAAGGCGAGCGGAGGGCGCGTGACCCCGTCGGAAATGGCCGCCGTTAGGTGCGTGTTCGAGAGCTGCGCGGCGGAGCTGGATGGAGCCTGGGCAAGGCATTAGGGCATCCTCGTCCTTGTCGTAAGACTGCCATTAGAAGATCTTCTGCAAATCCTAAGCCACGTTTCAACTTGGCAACAGCTGCGGATCCTAGATATCGGCAAGACATTCGAGACTCTTGGATATGGCGTCGAAATAGATCCTTTGGTAATACTCCATGGTCTCGACCTTGCCGATCTCCGATCCGAGCCTCTTGGCCCAAGCTACGAGGGCCTTCCTGTCCTCGCCCTCGAGCGAGGCCGTGCACGACCTCATGTGGTCGCCCGGAAAAAGGACACTGTGCACAAGCCGAATATCTTCGGGAGGCATCTTCTCCATCGCCCTCGCGAGGAGGGAAGTGTCGAGGGAAATGAGCGACAGGATGGGTTCCGACCAGTCATCTGATTTCGAGAAAGCCAGATAGAGCTTCGTCGCGAATTGGTCGGGGGCGTTTATCAGGACGTTGCCAAGAGACTCCGACTCCCGTTCGCGTAGCGTCGTCAAGGCGAGCTCCCTCAGCCTGTCGACCTCCTCCAAAGCCGGAATCTCATGCGCTTCGCTCGAGTCGAAAGGGATCTCCTGCCATTCGACTCGATTCTTTCCGATTGACCTCACTGCAGACTCGGGATCCCGTCCAATGGAGGATTCCATCGCCTTGACGAGCGGCGCGACCCCTTCGGGAAAGGCGTCAGCAAATTCCCCCGCAATGCCTTTGACGGCACGCAGGACGTCGGGATAGACGTCGAACGACAAGCCGCGGCTCCCGTCCCCGGGGACAATCCCGGCGACTAAAGTCTCCACCATGCCAAGGACATCGGCATCGCGGAAAGTGGCGTGTCTGATGCCTTCGATACATTCAATAGCTTTCCGCGCGGCCGGCCCGTCGGGATGAAAGGTCGCAAGGTAATCTTCCAGGCAGGAACGAACATGCTTGGAATCGACCCCCTCACACCTCTCGAAAAAGCGGGGGATGAAGTCCAGAGCGGCGTATTTGAGCCGGCGCGACTCGAAAATGCCACCCCTAAGGATGGAATCCTCCCGGCTTGACGGAGGCCCGATGCGCATCCCCTTCGCCGCCCCCGCTGCAAAGCCGAAAGCCTCTTTGAAAACTGCCCTGGCAGACTCCGGGTCGGTGGGTTCAGCGAAGAACCCGGATTCCTTCATCCCGACCAGCACGGGGCGCATCTTGCTGAGGGATCGCAAGTTCGGCGATTCGCTTCCTTCAATCGCCGAAACGGCGTCCTCGAGCGCGCCTGGGTAGATGCCGCCCAGCACGCCTCCCAGAACGCGTTCCACAACCGAGCCGACCGAGGGCCTGAACCGGCACTTCCGCCAGACGGTCTTCTCGATGAGGCTCTCGTACTCCCTGGTCGTCCCCTTCTCCCCCTTCGGTCCTAGCCCTTTCCTCCACTCATCCTCGTTGCAGACGAGGAGGACCTTCTTCCTGCAGCCAACGACGAGGTGGTCGACCGCCCCGAGCAGCTCGCGAATGCCCATGTCGCACCTCTCCACGTCGTCTATGACGAGGAGGGTCTCGGGGCCGATGATGAGGTTCACGGCATTCAGCGGCGCCATCTTGAGATCGACGCCCGCCTTCTTCTCCAGCTCCCTGATCTTTTTCCCGAGGAACGATATTCCCGTGTCCTTGGCGAACCCGACGAGTGAATCCCACCTGCCCCTCTCCCCGCCGGCCGCGCACCCTATGGCGTATTTCGAGATGAAACCAGACTCAATCGCCCCGCAGAGCTCCGCTAAGTCCTTGGCGCCGTAGGCGGACGCCACCACGACGGGATGCCGGCTCTCATCCTCCTCCAGCTTCTCGGTCAGTGCGTGCTCGACAAAGTAGGTTTTCCCGCATCCCCATTCCCCGGTAAGCATGAGGGCGTACGAGTTCTCCTTGTCCTCGATGTACTCCCTCACGACGCCGATGATGTCATCCTCGTTCACCTTGGTCGCTCCTTGTCCGCCATCGGTTTCCACCCTTACCTTTCCTATGGCCAGGCGAGAGCCTACTCCAGCGCTTTCGGATCCCATTCGAACCCTTCGGCCTGCCGCCTTATCGCCGGGTCGATGCACTTCTTGACGAGCTCAAGCGCCGCGGCCGCGCGGTGCAAGCTAGTGGATGACCATTTCAAACAAATCTTTCGCGATAAAATCAACGCGCTTCTTAACGTCAAAACAACCATTCGCATAGCGTTTAGCAAAAGCTCTTGTAGTGGCATAACGCGATTCAGCGTATATGGGCAGCTTTTCCTTAAGCGATTTGTCTTTACATTTCGCGTTAAGTCGCTCTTCTAGCATGAGCAAGTTCCCAATAATCGAGTTTTCCTGAGCCTGCGAATCCGGAAGAATGTGCTCTATTGTGAATGCCTCAGAAACCCTAACACCAGACTTAAGCTCCTCGAGCAAGGCAAGGACCAACTTGCAGCGATCCTTCAACTTTGTTTCGCTATACAACGGCCACGAATGAGACCATCCAAGCGAAAGGAGATTAATTCGAAATGTTTCTTCTGAAGGCAGTTTTTCGTTAAAACTATTTTTCCACTCATCTAACACTTGCTGGGTGCAGTTCAACTCGATTGCGTATGAGTGTTTCACGATCGAATCCGATAGGTGGTTCGACTCCATTCCCCCGATTATCTTATAGCAAATATAGAACCGGTAAATAAATCCAATCGCATCATCATACTGCTCGCTCGTTAGCTGCTCTATTTCGCGAGCGTGCATTAAACTCATAAGAAGCGGCCTGAAGACGCGGACATTGTGTGTTCTTAAGAAACTCAAGATTTCCGCATTTCTGTCATCGCTGGTTGGCTCGACAATCTCTGCATAATATCCGGCTTTTAGCCTTAAATCATAGAGAAGATCAGCAGCCTTCTTTGGATCCGTAAAATCCCTTATTTTCTTATATGCTCCATCCTTGTCGCCTTGACCTAGGCGATATTTTTGAATTGCGTAGTGACGCAAAAAAGCTTTCATGTTCGAGCCGACTGTTGCTTCAATTTCCGACCATACCTGTTTTGCATCATCGCGCTTTTCTATAGGATGGATATAGCGCATAATATAGTTCTTCAGAAGCTCATGGTCCTCAAGCTCGATACCTCGCGCATTCAATATTTCGAATATTGTGTACGAATCTTCCTCAGACGATGATTTGATGTTTACATATGCGACAGAAATGACCGCATCCCTGAAGGCCAGCAACTCCTCATCCTTCATCTTGGCGAAACTTGCACTGAAATATTGGAAGGCTTTAACGATCAGTTCGTCTTTTGATCCGGACGCGCGTTTGCTCTTCGAGAAAGCCACAGCAGACATGGCAGCCGCATCTTCAGGAGAGATAGCAATTACTCCTTCGACGATCCTCGTTAATGATAAATGATTCTCCGGAGCGACGATCGCGTGCTCAACATCCTTAGTATCTATCGCCACTAGATATTTTTTTGTGCCATTAGCGTGGTTAATCATATTCCTTTTCTTGAAAGCGAACATGAGGCTAGACAGCAAGAGCGTTAGGGTAATAACTCTTTGTTGACCATCAATTATTGTAAAAACCCCGAGGCTGTCTTCTTCTTCTTCCTCCATCAGCACTATCGAACCGATGAAATGCGACGTAGCAACTTCCTCTGTCACAAGCTTGATGTCTTCGAATAGATCTTTCCAGTTATGCTCATCCCACACGTAAGCGCGCTGATTGCGAGGGATTCTATAGATTGAGTCATTAAGCAGCTTTCCAACCGTACTCTGACGTGCTTCAAATGCCATGTTGATCCCTTGCCTTCGCAATAGTTTTGTCGGCCTTGCCGCCTCTCGGCGTCACCAACGCCTTCGCTACAATAAAAGTCGGCACATCGCCGAGCAGGGCCGCCTTTTCGCTCGCGAACATGCCGACTGCCCCAATCAATCTCCGTCGCTGCCATCATCGTCGATTAACCAACATGTCAGCAGCAGGCAATCGTCACGTCCACAGTCCATTCTATATGCCGGCTGAGCATGGGGCGCATCTTAATCGCCAAGATATCCAGGAAGCCCGAGCTTCCAGGGAAATGCCTTCAGACGCCTTACGTTGGGTAGGCCCCCTACAGAGATCTATTGGCCGTGCACCGCAAACAACGCGTTAGGCCGTTGCACGCAATCGGCCAGCCACCCAGCATCCCCAATCCGCGTCACAACTCCCTACCCCGCTCCAGCCATCGTCATCTCCATACAGTGTCCAAACCCACACCAATAAAACCAACCCACGCAACAAGCAGCCCTCGCTTAGCAACCCAAACACCACCACAAGCCAGCAAGCAATCACCAGTCTGCGTTCGCAACATCGCTTGGAACGGCAAATGCTTACCGCGCCCTTGAAACACGCCAAACTCGTCTACAACCTGCGGTTTTTCGTTTATACTGCAATCGTTGAAATGCCGGTACGCTTGCAGAATCGTACCTGTTCCGATTACAGACGATATGAGCAGGACATAAAAACATTGAGAGCCCCTGCTGCATGAAAGACCG
>CBCSNQ010000126.1:0-4646 GCA_965141565.1 uncultured Collinsella sp.
CCCGTTGGAGGAAAGGGAAGTCATGGACTACCGCAAATCAGCCCAAGAGGTGCTCGACAACATCGGTGGCGCCGACAACGTTATTTCGGCCGCACACTGCGCCACGCGTCTGCGCCTGGTGATTGCAGATAACGCCAAGGTCGACAAGGAGGCCCTCGAGAATATCGACGGCGCCAAGGGCGTCTTTGAGGCCCAGGGCCAGCTCCAGATTATTTTTGGTACCGGCACCGTCAACAAGGTCTACGAAGAGTTCATCGCGCTCAGTGGCGTCGAGGCTGCCACCAAGGCCGAGGTCAAGGAGGCCGCGGCGCAGCAGCAGAACATCTTTATGCGTGCCATTAAGGTGCTCGGCGACGTCTTTGTCCCAATCATCCCCGCCATCGTGGCTTCGGGCCTGCTGCTGGGCATTATGAGCGCCCTCAACTTTATGGCCTCCAACGGCTTTATCGCGCTCGACACCAATAACTTTATTTATAAGATCGCCGATCTGGTCTCGGGCACGTCCTTTGGCATTCTGCAGATCCTGATCGGTTACTCCGCCGCTAAGGCCTTTGGCGCCAACCCGTATCTGGGCGCCGTCGTCGGTGGTGCATTCATCAACTCCTCGCTGCAGAGCGCCTATACGGTTGCCTCCGAGGGCGTGCAGACCATGGTTACCGTCATCCCCGGCGTCTACAGCTTTGAGTGGGTCGGCTATCAGGGTCATGTGATCCCCATCGTCATCGCCTGTGCCATTCTCGCCTTCCTCGAGAAGCGCCTGCACAAGATCGTTCCCGAGATGTTCGATCTCTTTGTGACTCCGCTCGTCTCGGTGTTCGTGACCGTGCTCGTGACGCTCGTTGCCGTCGGCCCCGTCTTTGTCTGGGCTGAGAACGCCATCCTCGGTCTGATTCAGGCCCTGCTGACCCTGCCCTTCGGCATCGGTTCTTTTATCGTCGGCCTGTTCTATGCCCCCACGGTCGTTACCGGTATCCACCAGATGTACACCGCCATCGACCTGGGCCAGCTCGCTCAGTATGGCGTGACCTACTGGCTGCCCATCGCCAGTGCTGCCAACATCGCTCAGGGTGGCGCCGCACTCGCCGTTGCCTTTAAGACCCGCGATGCCAAGATCAAGGGTCTGGCGCTTCCTTCGGCCCTGTCCGCCTTCATGGGCATTACCGAGCCTGCCATCTTTGGTGTGAACCTGCGCTTCTTTAAGCCCTTCATCGCCGGCTGCATCGGCGGCGGTTGCGGTGCCCTGGTCTGCGCACTCACCTCGCTTGCTGCTTCCGGCACCGGCGTTACCGGCATCTTCGGTATCCTGCTGTGCCTGGCCCAGCCCGTGCAGTACGCGATCATGTTTGCGGTCGCCGCGCTGGTTTCCTTTGCCGTCTCGTTTGTCCTGTACAAGGACGAGCCCAAGGCTTCCGAGCAGGCCTAAGAGCTTTTGATTGAGGGGCGCCCGCGGGTTGTATGCTCGCGGGCGTTTCCCGTATCTGGTGTCGATCTCTGGCGCCTTGTAACTTTCGATCCGTTAGGACTTTGATATGTCTAATGCACTTGGCCGCGACCTTGCAAAGCTGGTTGCCGCTGTTGACACCGCCGCCTCTGAGTGCGGTCATGGCGCATATGGCCAGCGCTTCCATATTATGCCGCCGGCGGGCTGGCTCAACGACCCCAATGGTCTTTGCCAAGCGGGCGGCGTGTTCCATGCCTATTTTCAGTATGCGCCGTTTGATGTCGAGGGTGGCGTCAAGATGTGGGGCCATGCCACAAGCCGCGATCTTATGACGTGGGACTACGTTGGCGCCCCGCTGCTGCCCGACGAGCCGTTCGATTGCCATGGCGTGTATTCGGGCTCCGCGCTTGCCGAGGACGGCCGCATTCGCGTACTGTACACAGGCAACGTTAAACTCTCCGATGCAGACGGCACGTACGACTACGTCAATACCGGCCGCCGCGCCGATACTGTTTATGTCGAGAGCGTTGATGGCCTTGCCGGTCGGGAGTTCAGCCAAAAGCGTGTGGTGCTGGCGTCCGAGGATTATCCCGAGGATTTGACCTGCCATGTGCGCGATCCCAAGGTGTGGCGCGATGATAATGGGCGTTACCACATGGTGCTGGGCGCGCGTCGTCGCGTGGATGGGCCGCATGTCGATAGTCGATTTTGCGCCATGCACGGCGAGGGTGCCGGGCGCGATGTGGGCGAGATCTTGGTGTATGGCTCGGCCGATATGCTGAGTTGGGAGCTCGAGAGCCGCGTGTCTACGCCCGAGCGTTTTGGCTTTATGTGGGAGTGCCCGGGATACCTTGAGCTTGAGGCGGATGGCGGTGTACCGGCAAGGTTTCTGTCTTTCTCTCCCCAGGGGCTCGAGGGCGGCCGTTGGGACCGCGGCAACGTATACGCTGCTGGCTACATGCCTGTAACGGGCGACATTACCGGTGGTGACGGTGCCTATGAGCTGGGCGAGTTCCGCCTGTGGGACGCCGGTTTTGACTTCTATGCTCCGCAGGAGTTCATGTCCGAGGATGGTCGCCACATTCTGATCGGCTGGATGGGCATGCCCGATGAGCCGACCTATGGCAACGCGCCTACCGTGGCGTGCGGCTGGCAGCACTGCATGACGGTGCCGCGCGAGCTTACGGCCGGTGATGGCGGCGTGGTGCTGCAGCAGCCGGCGCGCGAGATCGAGCTCCATTATGCCTCGGTGCGTGTGGGGGAGGGCTCGTTGGAGGTTGCTGGCGATACTTGCTTTGACGTTGTTGCCGACGGTGTCGACGGCGCGTTTGCCGCAACCGTTGATGGCGAGCTGAAGCTGGCGTTTGTGGCCGCTGAGGCCGAACTGCCTTCGCGCTTTGAGATGCGATTTACCGATGAGGGTCGCGCTTCTGCCGGCTGCGGTCGTACCGTGCGCTGGGAGCCCGTCGACGAGGTTCGTAACGTGCGCATTGTTGGCGATGTCTCGTCGGTCGAGGTGTTTGTGAACGATGGCGCGCTTGTGTTTTCGACGCGCATCTATCCCGAGGCCTATGGCGTGACCGTTGACGCTCCGGGTGCGAGCGTGAACTATCACACGCTCAACATCTAGGCGTTTCGTCGTATATCGGCGCTATACTGCAGCCGTTGCCCACGATGCGGGAAACATCCGCATCGTGGGTTTTTGCTTATGAAGGGATGGTGCCGTGTGGGCGTACATCAGCTAGAAGAGGCTTGGGCTTTGAGGACCGGCGCGCGTGAGGCGCAGTTGCTTGCGGCCCCGCATGTTCCGGCAGGGCTGTCGCAGCTGGGGATTGTGCGTCCCTGCGACCGCCTGGTGGCCTTTGCGGACGACTTTGTCGATGCGTTTGCGAGCGGCTTTGATTGCTGCGATGTCGCGCTGGTGGGCTCGCCGTCCGCCGAGGCGTTTGCCGCTGCGTCCGAGGGCTTTGATGCTTCGTTTGATGCCGAGGGGCCGCACCTGTGGTGGTTTGTCAACTCCATCGGCGGGTTTGGTCTGCGTGTGCCCGATCTGCGCGCTCTGGGCCGCGCTGCTCGTGAGGCCCACGCGCTGTTTGTGGTGGATAACACGGTGGCGTCGGCTTTTGGCTGCGATTCGCTGCGGCTGGGTGCCGCGCTGTCGCTCGAGGCGCTCGATCGCGTATGCGCCGGTGATGCTCCGCGCAAGTTGGTTGCCGTATCGGTCGCGCGCTCACAGCTCAAGCGCCATCGCGTGGATGCCGCGGCTGAGTGCGCGCATGCCCTGCTCGAGGGCTGTGGCTTGGCCAAGCTTGAATTGACTGCTGACGAGGCCGGTGTGCTGGATCGGGGACTGGACTCGCTCGATGTCTGCATGCAGGCACATTTCGACCGCGCACGTGCGCTGGCCGAGTATCTGGCCGCCAACGAGATGGTGCGCAACGTGCGCTATCCCGGGCTGAGCTCGCATCCCGATCATGCTATTGCGACGGGAATCCTCGAGCATGGCTTTGGTCCGGCAGTTGAGTTTGACCTTATCGAGCGTAGCTCAGGCGAGCTGTTCGATGCTTTGCCCCGGGAGTTTCGCACATCGCCTGCCGGCGGCGCAACGACGCGCCTTTCGGCTCCACGCGGCAGGCAGGGGAGCACCATCCGTCTCTTCGCCGGAAGCGATGACCCCTTGATCGTGGCCGCCACCCTAGACAATGCCCTCCGCAACTAGCTAAATCATCCTCGACTCCATAAGTTGCGGTGAAATATGGATTGATTTACGGCTTTAACCGCATAAACAGTCCCTATTTCACCGCAACTTATGAGAAGGGGTTGTGTGGCTATAAGGCCCCGTCCTAAATTGGCTATTCTTTTATGCTGGCGATGAGGTCGTTGGCCTTTGCGGCAATTACTTGGTTGATGTCGGTCTGCAGCTCCTCGTAGACCGCTATGGCTCGCTCTCCAGCGGGGGTGAGCGTGGATCCGCGGGCACCGTCGCGCTCGATGAGTTTGCATCCCAGCTGCCCTTCGGCCTCGTTCACAATGCGCCAGGCCTTGGAATACGCCATGCCCATGCTTTTAGCGGCTCGGTTGAGCGAGTGTTCGCGGGCGATACCTTGCAGCAGCAAGACGCAGCCGTGGCCGAACACGCCCGGCAAATCCTTGTCGCACGCTTGAATGACCAACTTTGCCGTCGTCTTGTACTCCATGTGCTCCA
>CBCSNQ010000127.1:0-4563 GCA_965141565.1 uncultured Collinsella sp.
TTGTCGCACGCTTGAATGACCAACTTTGCCGTCGTCTTGTACTCCATGTGCTCCACGTCTTCCCGCTAAAGTGTTTGCTGGGCAAACGCAAAGCCTGCGTCAAACCCTCGTGTGCTCTTCTTAAATCATGCATTGTAGCAGTCAAAGTGCGTTAAGATACTTCCCCAGTATTGGGCGCCCAAGGTTGGGCTGGGTCCTACGAGGCCTGCAGCCGACCGGTCGCATGGAAAAAGGAGAAACATGGCTACGTTCTTTCCCGGTGAGTCCCACACGTTTTCGGAGTATCTGCTGGTCCCTGGTTACTCGTCCTCGCAGTGCATCCCCAACAACGTCTCTCTTAAGACGCCGCTAACCCGCTTTAAGCGCGGTGAGAAGCCGGCAATCACCCTGAACATCCCCATGGTTTCCGCCATCATGCAGTCCGTCTCGGGCGTCGACATGGGTGTCGCGCTCGCTACTGAGGGCGGCCTGTCCTTCATTTACGGTTCCCAGAGCGCCGAGTCCGAGGCCGCCATGGTCAAGGCCGTCAAGGATCACAAGGCTGGTTTCGTTCAGTCCGATTCCACGCTGACCCCCGACATGACCATGGAGCAGGTCATCGAGCTCAAGGAGAAGACCGGTCACTCCACCATGCCGGTCACCGACGACGGCACCCCCAAGGGTAAGCTCCTGGGCATCGTCACCAGCCGTGACTATCGTCCCAGTCGCGATGACCACCAGACGAAGGTCTCCGAGTTCATGACCCCGCGTGAGCAGCTCATCGTGGGTGACAAGAACATCAGCCTCAAGGTTGCCAACGACGTCATCTGGGACAACAAGCTCAACGCCCTGCCCATCGTTGACGACAACGATCACCTCATGGGCATTGTCTTCCGCAAGGACTACGACAGCCACAAGACCAACCCCAACGAGCTGCTCGATAACGACAAGCGCTACATGGTTGGTGCCGGTATCAACACCCGCGACTATGCCGAGCGCGTGCCGCTGCTCATCGAGGCCGGTGCCGATGTCCTGTGCATCGACTCTTCCGAGGGCTTCAGCGAGTGGCAGAAGCGCACCATCGAGTGGATCCGCGCCAACTACGGCGAGGACGTCAAGGTCGGTGCCGGCAACGTCGTCGACGCCGAGGGCTTCCGCTTCCTTGCCGACTGCGGTGCCGACTTCATCAAGGTCGGTATCGGCGGCGGTTCCATCTGCATCACCCGCGAGACCAAGGGCATCGGCCGTGGCCAGGCCACCGCGCTGATCGATGTCTGCCGCGCTCGCGACGAGTACTACGAGGAGACCGGCGTCTACGTGCCCGTGTGCTCCGACGGCGGTATCGTCTACGACTACCACATGACGCTCGCCCTGGCCATGGGTGCAGACTTTATGATGCTGGGTCGTTACTTCGCCCGCTTTGACGAGAGCCCGACCGAGCGCGTCAACGTGAACGGTCAGTACATGAAGGAGTACTGGGGCGAGGGTTCTGCGCGTGCTCGCAACTGGCAGCGCTACGACCTGGGCGGCGCCGCGAAGCTTAGCTTCGTCGAGGGCGTCGACTCCTACGTTCCCTACGCCGGTTCCCTCAAGGACGGCGTGGGTGGCACGCTCTATAAGGTCAAGTCCACGATGTGCAACTGCGGTGCCCTCTCGATCCCCGAGCTCCAGGAAAAGGCACGCCTAACGCTGGTCAGCTCCACCTCCATCGTCGAAGGCGGCGCCCACGATGTAGTCGTGAAGGATTCTCAGCAGAGCGTTTCCTATCGATAAGCGGCTTTCCCAAGCACCGCACCTTGCCGTTCAAACCGTCGCTCGCGTACCAAAGTACGCGTCGCTCCTCTTTCACGGCAATCTGCGGCACTTGGAAAACCCGACCATGCTTGGGCGGATAACAGATAGCGGTTGATTCACAACCACGTTATTTAGATAAAGCGAGATGCCCGCAAGTCGCAGGCATCTCGCTTGTCGTATTTGCTATCATCAGTCAAGTTAACCTTAGGGTCGGGTGGCTTGGCTTTGTTCGCTACAAGTTCCGCACGCAAAGAAGAGCACTTAATGTGCTCTTCGTCTTGCGCAGGACTGTCCGCAGTAGCGAATAAAGCCAAGCCGCCCGACCCCAGCTAAGATTAAAGGAGCTGATATGTGCGATTGCACAGATCATAAGGACGAGATCCCTGCCTACGACGCGCAGGCCATTGAGTCCAAGTGGATGAAGGCCTGGGAGGATTCCAACCTCTTTGCCGTCGACACCGACGACAGCAAGCCCAAAAAGTATGTGCTCGAGATGTTCCCGTATCCGTCGGGCGACCTGCACATGGGCCACGCGCGCAACTATACCATCGGCGATGCCATGGCCCGTCAGGCCCGCATGCGCGGCTTTGACGTGCTGCATCCCATCGGCTTTGACGCCTTTGGCCTGCCTGCCGAGAACGCCGCCATCAAGCACAACACGCAGGCTGCCGCCTGGACGTATAAGAACATGGACCAGGCGCTCGCCACGATGAAGCGCATGGGCTTCTCCTACGATCTGGATCGCATGGTCAAGACCTGCAGCCCCGACTACTACCGCTGGGGTCAGTGGATCTTTGAGAAGCTGTGGGAAAAGGGCCTGGTCTACCGCAAGAAGAACCCGGTCAACTGGTGCCCCACCTGCAAGACCGTTCTGGCCAACGAGCAGGTCACCGAGGGCAAGTGCTGGCGCTGCGGCACCGAGCCCGAGAAGCGCGACCTTGAGCAGTGGTACTTCAAGATCACCGAGTACTCCCAGGAGCTGCTCGACGACCTGGAGAAGCTCCCCGGCTGGCCCGAGCGCGTCAAGCAGATGCAGGCCAACTGGATCGGTCGCTCCGAGGGCGCCGAGGTCGACTTTACCCTGTGCGACCAGGATGGCGAGCCCATCGAGGGCGATGAGGGCAAGATCACCGTCTTCACCACGCGTGCCGATACCCTTTTTGGCGTCTCCTTCTTTGTCCTGGCTCCCGAGTACGCCGGCCTGCACGAGCTCGTCGAGGGCACGGAGTACGAGGAGGCTGTCACCAAGATCGTCGAGGACTCCAAACACATCTCTGCCGTCGAGCGTGCCCAGGGCACCCTCGAGAAGCACGGTGCCTTCACGGGCCGCTATGTGGTAAACCCCGTCAACGGCGAGAAGGTCCCCGTGTGGGTTGCCGATTATGTCGTTGCAGACTACGGCACCGGCGCCGTCATGGCCGTTCCCTGTGGTGACCAGCGCGACTTTGAGTTTGCCCGCAAGTACGACCTGCCGATCGTGCCGATCATCCTGGACGATGACGATCGCGCCGCCGTCGAGGCCAGCGGCGAGACCATCGATACCTTCCATGCCGAGACCGTCGACTGGGATTGTGCCCACGCTGCCGAGGGCACGCTCGTCCAGTCCGGCAAATACACCGGCATGCGTGGCGGCAAGCACTCCGAGGGCGAGGCTGCGATCGTGGCCGACCTCGAGGCCATGGGTTGCGGCCGTCGCAAGGTCGAGTTCCGTCTGCGCGACTGGCTTATTTCCCGTCAGCGTTATTGGGGCAACCCCATCCCGGCCATCCACTGCGAGCACTGCGGTATTGTGCCCGTGCCCGAGGATCAGCTGCCGGTGACGCTGCCCGAGAACCTGGACCTGGGCGCCGGCGAAACCCTCGCCGAGTGCAAGGAGTTCTACGAGACCACCTGCCCGGTCTGCGGTCGCCCGGCCAAGCGCGAGACCGATACCATGGACACCTTCACCTGCTCCAGCTGGTATTACCTGCGCTATACCGATCCGCACAACACCGAGCTGCCCTTCTCCCGTGAGGCCGCCGACCGTTGGATGCCCGTCGATAACTACATCGGCGGCATCGAGCACGCTATTCTGCACCTGCTCTACAGCCGCTTCTTTACCAAGGCACTGCGCGACCTGGGCCTGCTGAGCGTGGACGAGCCCTTCACCAACCTGCTGTGCCAGGGCATGGTCAAGGACGAGAACGGCGACACCATGTCCAAGTCCAAGGGCAATGTCGTGCCCCCGAGCTCGGTCATCGAGCCCTACGGTGCCGACACCATGCGTCTGGCGATCCTGTTTATCGCCCCGCCCGAGAAGGACTTCGACTGGGATCCCAAGGCCGTCGAGGGCGCCAACCGCTTTATCAAGCGCGCCTGGCGTATCGTGTGGCAGCTCGTCCAGTCCGGCGACGCCAACGTGGCCTTCGACAAGTCCGTGCTCGACGAGACCGCGATGAAGCTCTACCGCGAGCGTCACCGCACCATCGCCAAGTGCACCGAGGACTTCGATCGCGGCCAGTTCAACACCGCGATCTCGGCCGTCATGGAGCTCGTCAACGCGGCGAGCGCCTATCTCAACGCCACTGAGGGTGCTGACCGCGACAAGGCTCTGTGCTACGGCGTGGCCAAGGATATCGTGAGCGTCCTTGCCCCTATCTGCCCGTTCTGGGCCGACGAGCTGTGGCACGAGGCACTCGGCTGCGAGGGCAACGCCTACACCGCCGCCTGGCCCGAGTTCGACCTGGCCGAGTCCGTTGAGGACACGGTGCAGATCGTGGTCCAGGTGCTCGGCAAGGTCCGCGGCCGCGT
>CBCSNQ010000128.1:0-4556 GCA_965141565.1 uncultured Collinsella sp.
GGCCGCAGCCAAAGATATAGGTCAGGCCCTCGGGGCAGAGCGTCTCGATGTGCGCCGCGGGAATCTCGGAGGCGGCGTTGGTGTAGGTGACCTTACTCCCCTCCTCCACCAGCGAAAGCCCGGGGCAGCCCGCAATGGTATGGCGCGATTCCTCGCCATGGTACTCGGCCACATCGCCCTCGAGCGCGCTCGCGATAAACGGCTCAAAGTCGATGACGAAGTCGCCGATACGTCGATACGCCAAGACGTCGGCAATTTCCTGGAACAACGGTGCCTGGGTCGCATCCAGATGCAGGTAGCACAGGCAGATGGCTCCGCCGCAGATCATGCCGGTATCGGAGTTCTCGCCGCCCATGGTGTAGCGGACCAGACGCGATTGCCCTGCGGCCAGCAGCTCGCGCGCCTCGTTCAGCGCAAAGAGCTCGATCTTGCCACCGCCGATGGTACCCGCTTGGCTGCCATCGGCAAAGACGGCCATCCAGGCGCCCACGCCGCGCGGCGATGACCCTGCCGTGCCGGCAACTACCACCAGCTCGCACGTCTTACCGGCCTTCAGAGCGCCAAGTGCAGCATTCACCACATCGAGCTTTTCCATTGCAATTTCCTATCCCTGGAAGACACCGGTGAGCATGGCGAGCGCCTCGAGCACGCCGCCGCCGACCGACGTCGCCTTGTCCGAAATATAGTTGATATAGCTGGCATCGCCGCGGGGGTCGACGTCGGCGCACTTGAAGCCCTCGGTCACCTGAACGCCGTCGGCCAAAAGCCCGCGCAGACAGCCATCGATCTGCGTGCACATTGGCGTATCGCCCGCGTAGCCAATCACGTCTCCGGCGCTCACGATGTCGCCGATCGCACGGTCGGACCGAAACACGCCGGCGGCGGGGCTGTGGATAACGCGCTCTCTGCCATAGCCAGCGATAATGCCCGGCACGCCCGTGTTGGGTTGGGGCGAACCCTGGGTAATGACACGGCCCAGGAAATGCCCGCGCACGGTTTCGACCACGGCGTCGCAGTCAACCGGCGCGGTAAAGCCCGGTCCCACGGCAATAACGGCAGGCGCCATGTCGCGCGTGGTGCCCAAGTTATGCTTGGCCAGAATCGCGTCGACCACAGCCGCGGGTTTCAGTTCGTCGAGCATCTTGGCCTGGGGGTCTACCACGACGGCGACGTCTCCGGCCTCGGTAATTGCAAGCGCCTCTGCCGGCGTCTGCGCCAAGCGGGCGCGAATGCCCTCGACCTCGACCTCGCCCAAGCGAATGGCCTCGCAAAAACTGATTGTGCGGCGGATGCACGTGGGAACCGCGATATCGGCCATAACGACCGACACGCCGGCGCGCACCAAGCGAGCAGCGACGCCCGTGGCGATATCGCCGGCGCCGCGAACATAAACGAGCATTCCCGGGGCACCTCCCTGTGCTACGGTTTGAGCAGAGCAAAAGCGGTTCGACCGCTACTCTGATGATTATTTATTATCACAGTATTATACGGCGGTGAACAGATGGAAACGGTTAGCGGCAATCTTGCCTCGGCGCTCAGGATCGAGCCGGGCATTACCGCGATTATCGGCAGCGGCGGCAAGTCGACCTTGCTAAAGACGCTGGGTCTTGAGCTTATGCGCGCTGGCGGCCGCGTGCTCCTCTGCACCACCACGCGCATGTTCCCCGTCGCCGGCGTGCCATGGGACGGGTCGAGCCGTCACCTGGACGCCGCGCCTTGGAAGCCGGGGACCCTGCATGTTCCCGGCTGCACCTGCGAGGCCTGCGCGGGGCTTGTGCGGGGAAGCATCTGCCAAGCTGGTGTCTTGGACCCCCAGACGGGCAAGCTCTCCTCCCCTGCCGAGCCGCTCGACCAGCTGGCGCAGCGCTTTGACTACGTCCTGGCCGAGGCAGACGGTAGCAAGCGGCTCCCGCTCAAGGCCCACGCCGCCTGGGAGCCGGTGATTCCCTCTGGCACGGTCAACATCGTCTGGCTCGTTGGCGCCTCGGGGCTCGGCAAGCCCATCAGCGAAGCCGTCCACCGCCCCGAGCTCTTTTGCGAGCGTTGCGGCTGCGATCCCACCGACATCGCCACGCCCGAGCGCGTCGCCCAAGTGCTCAATGCCGAGCTGCGGATGCTGGACCTCAACAATGCCCGCATCATGCTCAACCAAGTCGACACGCTCAGCGACCCCACGATGGTCGACCGCTTCGAGGCAGCTCTCGACCGCCCCGTCGTCGCCACCAGCCTCAAGTAGCCGGCCCCATCTCGTCAGTTGCGGTGAAATACGGACTGTTTGGCCACCCAATGGCCGCAAACAGTCCGTATTTCACCGCAACTGCGGAGGGTGGGGTCCGGCACTCCCTCTGTTAGCGGGGCACGTAGCGGCCGGGTTGGGCTCCGGTGGGCTCGCCATCGCGCGCTACCAGCACGCCGTTCACAAACACGGCCTTGGCGCGACCATGCGCCTCAAAGCCCTCGAGCGGCGTGTAGTCCACGGCCTGATGCTGTGTCGCCGCGCGAATGGTCCAGCGTGCCTTGGGATCCCACACGCACACGTCGGCGTCGGAGCCCTCGGCAAGACAGCCCTTGCGCGGATACATGCCGAAGACGCGCGCCGGGTTCTCGCTCATCAAGCGGCACAGATCCTCGGGGCCCAGTTGCCCTTCAAAGCTCGTGGCAATCGCGACGGGACGATGCTCCACACCGGGCCCGCCGTTGGGAATCGCGCGGAAGTCGTCGCGCCCGCGGTCCTTTTGCCCGTGCAGGTTAAAGCTGCAGTGGTCGGTCGCAATCGTATCGATCTCGCCGGCCACAAGCGCCTCGCGCAGCGCGGCACGGTCACCGGCATGGCGCAGCGGCGGGCTCATCACATACTTGGCACCCGCAAAGCCGTCCTCGCCCTGCTCCAGATAGCAGGTGTCGTCGAGCATCAGATACTGAGGGCAGGTCTCGACATAGATATTCTTCTGCCCGCGCGCTTTGGCAGCACGGATGGCCTCGAGCCCCAGCTTGGTCGAAAGGTGCACCACGTTGACCGGAGCGTCCCCGGCCAAGTGAGCCAGATACAGCAGGCGGCTCACGGCCTCGGCCTCACACACGTCCGGACGGCTGAGCGCATGGCCCTCGGGCCCGTGGATACCCTGCTCAAACACGCGCTTCTGCAGCGCGTTGACCAACGTGCCGTTCTCGCAATGCACGCACAGTATGCCGCCAATACGCTTGAGCTCCTCGAGCACCTCGAGCGTCTCGGCATCGTCCAGGCGCAGATGATCATAGGCAAAGTAGGTCTTAAACGACGATACGCCCGCCTCACGCATGGCCGAAAGATCGGCGCGGTTGCGCTCGTTCCACTCGGCGAGTGCCATATGAAAAGCGTAGTTTGCCGTGCAGGTGCCGTCGGCGCGGCGATGCCACTCGGCCAAGGCATCGGGCATGGTCACGCCGCGATCGGCCGTCGCGTAGTCCACAATGGTCGTCGTGCCGCCGCAGGCAGCCGCGCGCGTGCCGGTCTCAAAGCTATCGGCCGTCCAATCCATGCCAGTCCAGCATTGCATGTGCGTGTGGCCGTCGATAAAGCCGGGGAACACCCAGCAGCCCGCGGCATCCTCGACGGTATCGCCCTCGGCAGGCTCAATCGCTGCGGCGATCCGCACGATCTTATCGCCATCCATGGCAAGATCGGCGCGGCGAAGCCCCTGGGGCGTCACGAGCGCGCCGTTTTTGATGATGATCATAATTGCTCCTTATTGATTGATGCAGTTGGCCACGCGATCAAAATACGAGCAGGCCGCGATATGCTCCGTTATGCGTCGCTGTCCCTTGGCGGTATCGACGTCCCACAGCTCGTAGGCACGCGCCTCGACCAGCACCACGTCGGTACGGTCCTTGAGAATCGAACCGCCGCCGTCCTTGCCCTCAAGACGTATGAGTGCATCGAACAGTTCCGCCGGAAAGAGCACCGGGCTCGAAGGCTCACCGTTGCACGCAAGACGCACCGGATGCTTGCGGCCACGCTCGTCAAATGCACGAACCATGGCATCAAAAGAATCCGAACTCACGAGCGGCTGGTCGCCCGGCAAAAAGAGGCAACCTTTCCAGTTGCGTTCGACTCCCCACGAAAGGCCCGCACGGACGCTTTCGCTGCGCAGCTCGCCATCGTGGAGCACGCACGGGCAATGCTTGTCCTCGCAAATCTGAGCGACCTCGGGCCAACGCGTCGAAACCACGACGTCAAAGCCCCGGGGAACCGAATCGATGGTCCGGGCAATCAGCGGCTCGCCATAGATATCGGCAAGCATCTTGTTAGAGCCAAACCGCTTGCCCTCGCCCGAAGCCATAATGACGCATCCAAGTTTCATGGTGATACCTCCCCCGAAACCATCGTACCCATAACTCGCGCCGCGGGCATCCACATCGAAAGCGCTTATCCCGCACGCCCGCGATGCAAAAAGGGGCACCCCGCCGGTTGGCAGAGCGCCCCCTTTACATGGCTTACCTCAACCCGGCTTTAGGCCTGGAGCCAACGGGCGGTGTTGCGCTCGTCGAGGGCCTTGAGGGTAGCGGCGGGATCGGCA
>CBCSNQ010000129.1:0-4459 GCA_965141565.1 uncultured Collinsella sp.
GTGGCCGGCGGGGCGCCCTTTTGTGTTGTGCTGTCCGTGAACTAACGAGCCTGCTTAACCTTTGCCGCTGCCTCGACAAACGACTTCCACAGGTTAAAGTCGGTCTCGAGTGTCTTCCACGTGTACTCAGGGTGCCATTGCACGCCCAGACAGAACGGCTGGCCTTCGACTTCGATGCACTCGGGAACGCCGTCGGTTGCCTTGGCGACCAAGCGCGTGCTCTTACCCAGACGATCGACGCAGCAGTGATGTGCCGAGTTGGTCTGGATCAGCCTGTGCCCGTCAACCGCGCGCTCCAGCAGCGAGCCCGGCATGACCTCGACAGGGTGCACGGGGTCGTTGAGCACGTGGGTGTGGCGCCACTGCGTGCGGCCCTCGCGCGCACCCAGGCTCGGCACGTCCATGCACAGGGTGCCGCCGGTGGCGACGTTGAGCAGCTGCGTGCCGCGGCAGGTGGTAAAGAGCGGCTTTTTGGCGCGGAGCGCCTCGTCGACCAGCTTGAACTCAAAACTATCGCGGATCTCGCAGCAGAGGGTGGGGTCGTAGGGTCGATCATCGCCCCAGCGCTTGGGGTTGACGTCCGGGCCGCCGGGAATAGCGATACCGTCGGCGATTTCCACGTAATGACGGATGACCTCAATGTCCTCGGTGATGGACATCTGCAGCGGTAGGCCGCCGGCAGCAAGGATGGCATCGACAAAGACGCTTGCGATTTCCTCGTTGGGGGAGAGCGTCTCGCTCAAATAGGGCTTCGCTTCTTCCCAGCGTGGTGCTACCAGGATAAGCGGGCGGTCGGCGGGGGCGACGTCGACATGCGGGGTGTAGGACGATGAAGTGCGAGTTCCGATCATAGGTGTAACTTTCGAGTTTGGATGGGCATGGCGGGCGGGCGGTCTGGTTAGTGACCCTTGATAGAGTTGAGGAAGTCCTGGGCGCGCTTGGTCTGGGGATGGTCGAAGAACTCGTCGGGTGTGCCGGTTTCCACGATCTGGCCGTCGGCCATAAACACGACGCGATCGGCAACGCGGCGGGCGAAGTTCATCTCGTGCGTAATGACGATCATCGTCATGCCCTGCTGGGCCAGACGGACCATGACCTCGAGCACCTCGTTGATCATTTCGGGGTCAAGGGCGCTCGTGGGCTCGTCAAAAAGCATGGCCTTGGGTTGCATGGCAAGCGAGCGGGCGATGGCTACGCGCTGCTGCTGGCCGCCCGAGAGCTGTGCGGGCACCTTATCGGCCTGCTCGGCAACGCCCACGCGGCCCAGCAGGTCCATGGCGCGCTCGCGGGCCTCGTCCTTGGAGACACCCAGCACATCGACCGGTCCCAGCATGACGTTCTGCAGTACGGTCATATGTGCGAACAGGTTGAACTGCTGAAACACCATGCCCAGCTCGGCGCGCATGCGGGCAAGATCCTTGCCTTCTTGCGGCAGGGGCTCGCCCTCGATGAGGATCTCGCCCGAGTCGATGGTTTCCAGGCGGTTGATGGTGCGGCACATGGTCGACTTGCCCGAGCCCGAGGGGCCGATCACAACGACGACCTCGCCGCGGTCGACCGAGAGATTGATGTCGTTGAGGACGTGCAGATCGCCATAGTGCTTATCGACGTGTCTGAGCTCGATCAGCGGCTGATTGCCGGTGGAAGAGGTGCTCTGTGCCATGGTGCTCGGCTCCTTATGACTCGAAATGGTAAAGCGTTAGCGGATGATGGTCGCGCCGGTCTTGTGCGAAACATAGACAGCGGCCTTGTTGATCGCGACGTTGATGAGGATGTAGATGACCGCGATTACCAGGTAGACCGACACGAGCGCGTCGTAGTTGGTAATGAGCACGCGGGCGTTTTGCATGAGGTCGGGGTAGCTCACCACGTAGGCGACGGTGGTGTCTTTGACTACGACCACGAGCTGCGAAATCAACGACGGAATGATAAACCGAATGGCCTGCGGCAACACGATTTTAAAGGTGATTTTAGCCTTGGAGAGACCGAGTGCCTGGGCCGCCTCGACCTGGCCGCGCGGCACGGCGTTGACGCCGGCGCGGAAGATCTCGGCCAGCACGCCGGCGGCAGCGAGCGCGACGGGAAGCGTGAGCATCCAAAACGACGGCAGCGCAATCTTGTACTGAGGCAGCACCAAAAAGAAGAAGTAAATGAACAGCAGGCTCGGCACGCCGCGGAAGAAATCGGTGAGCACGCGGCAGACCAGCTGCAGCGGCTTAATGTCGCTGGTGCGGCCGAGCATAAGGCCTAGGCCCAGCACGAGTGCGATGGCGCCGGCGGTGAGTGCGACTTTAACGGTGCCCTCAAAGCCGGCAAGTAAGAACTTCCAGGTGGTGAGGTGCGTAAAGAAATACCAATAGTGGACCGAAAGCTGACCGGTCACATAAAAGCGCTGCAGCACCAGGACGGCGAGTGCGGCGACGGCAACAAGCGAGATGGCGGTGCCGATGCGAATCTTGGCGCGCATCTTGGGGCCGGGAGCCTCGTAGAGCGCATCGCGCATGGCGAGTGCAGGGGAGGAGTGCTTGCTCATCGGAGGATCCTCACCTTCTTATCGATGTAGTTGCCAATGTGGCTCACCACAAAGGCCGTGCCCAGATAGCCGAGCGCCGAGATAAAGAACGCGGCGACGCCGCCAAGTGAGCGCGTGTTGATATAGCTCACCACGCCGGTGAGCTCTTGCGGCTTAAGCGGCACCTGGCTGCCCAAGGCGGTAGTGAGCATAACGGCGATAAAGAGGTTCGTCATGGGCAATACGCTTGAGCGCAGCGCCTGCGGAATCACGATTTTGGCGAGGATACGGTTAAAGCTTATGCCCAGCGAGCGGGCGGCTTCCACCTGGCCGACGCCGACGGTGTTGATGCCGCTCATAAAGTTCTCGGAGCCAAAGGCCGAGCCCAAAAGGACCGTGGCGACGATAACGCAGGTGCGGTAGGGCAGGACGACCTTGAGCGGCGGCAGCGCATAGACGACGATGATGAGCAGTGCGATGCCGGGGATGTTACGGAAGACCTGAACATACAGGTCGCCAAAGACGCGCAGCGGCTTGAGCGGCGACACGCGCATCACGGTGACGGCGACGGCCAGCACCATGGCGATGACAAACGACTCAAGCGTCATGCCCCAGGTTGCTAGCAGCGCGTCGATATAGTTCTGGCCATAGAGCGACCAGAGTTCGGAGAGACTCATGCGGACCTCCTGCCGATAAGGAAAGGGGCTCCCGTGTGTACGGAAGCCCCGACAACTCAGTGAGGAAACAGTTTAGCGCAATAAAGCGCATCGTGCGTTTCCGTATGGTTTCACAGTGGCTGATGCCCAGCTTGCGAGCTTAGGCGCCAACCTCGGGCAGCTCGGGAACGTTGGTGTCGCCCGTGCGGTCACCAATGCAGATCTGCCACAGCCTGGTCCAGGTGCCGTCATCCTCGATCTTCTTGAGGAAGTCGTTGACAAAGGCGACGCCGTCGGAATCGAGCGGCAGGCCGATGCCATAGGGCTCCTTGCTGCCGAAGGGCTTGCCGGCGATCTTGTACTTACCGGGCTCGCGGACCAGGGCGCTCTGCTGCATGTTGTTATCGATGACGTAGGCGTCAACGCGACCCTGCTGGAGTGCCTGACGGGCCTCCTCGTCGGTCTTGAACTCCTGCTGGCTGGCCTTGGGAGCGAACTCCTCCAGGATGGCGGGGCCGTTGGAGCCGGACTGGACGGCGACGTTCTTGTCGGCCAGGTCGTCGACGCTCTTGATGTCGTCGTTATCGGCGAGCACCAGGATGGCCTGCTGGGTGTAGTAGTAGGGACCGGCAAAGGAGACGAGCTTCTTGCGCTCGTCAGTGATGGTGTAGGTGGCAAAGACAGCGTCGACCTGGCCGTTCTGCAGGACGGACTCGCGCGTGTCCGAGGTCACCTGGGTGATCTCGACCTTGTTCTCGCCCAGGATGTAGTTGGACAGGAGCTGTGCGATACCGGCGTCGAAGCCGCGGGTCTGACCGTCTTTCTCGTTGAGGAGGGAGAAGAGCGTGGAGGTCTGAACGCCACCGATCTTAAAGACACCGGCGTCCTTGACGGCCGTCGCCCAGGTGCTGGCGGCGATGGCGTCGTCATCGGCCTTGGGGCCGTCGTTGACGAGCTTGTCGAATGCCTTGGCATCGAGCGTGGCGGAAACCTCGGTATCCTCGGAGCCCTTGGAGGAGCCGGTGGCGGAACCCTTGTCGGCCTCGGCGCTGGTGTCAGAGCAGCCGGCAAGACCAAGGCCGGCGACGGTTGCGAAGGTGGCGGCAACGAAGCCGCGGCGGTCGAGAACGACCTGCTGGGAGAGGTTCTTGCTCATGGTAGAACACCTTTCTCAATAAAATCCCTAGCGGTTGAGTAGAGTTATACCCTATCGCGCTCAAATGGGTCAACACGAAATAACTCAGAAACATACTTACCTTATGGGTAATTCTACCTACCAAAAAGGGACAGG
>CBCSNQ010000130.1:0-4395 GCA_965141565.1 uncultured Collinsella sp.
GCGGCCGAGAAGTGGTTTGCCGAGCGCGGGCTCGAGGTCAACGAGGAGTCGCGCGTGCTGCTGCCCGACGGCGGCACCAAGCTCGTGTACTTTAAGCGCGAGTTCGCCGGTTTCGCCGTGCACCTGTGCCGCGAGTAGTGCACAAGCTGCCATAGCTAGCAAAAAGGGATAGGGCCGCGTGGCCCTATCCCTTTATTTATGTCGAGGGGCTTCCTACCGCGGCAGGCGAATCGTAAAGCGGCTGCCGACGCCCTCGACTGAGGTCACGCCAATGACACCGCCATGGCTATCGACGATCCACTTGGCAATGGCAAGCCCCAGACCCGAGCCCTGCGCGCCGGCATCGCGTGCGTTGTCGGCGCGGTAGAACCGTTCAAACGCGTGAGCTGCGGATTCCTGGTTCATACCGATACCCTCGTCCTCAACACTTATGTCGATCGCGCCCGTGCCCGTATCGGGCGTTATGGCAAACGTGACGGTCGTTCCCGCATCCGAGTACTTGGCGGCGTTTTGCACGATCACACGCAGGGCCTGCTTCACGAGCGCCACGTCGACAGACGCGTCACAGCGCGGGTCGCTGGCAAGCGCAGCATCAGAAGCCAGCCGATACGTGTGCTCGGTATCGATCATCTGCGATTCTTCGCATACCTCGCTGACCAGTGCGGCCAGGTTGGTATCCGCACGCCGCAGGACCGTGCGCCCGGCATCGCCGCGCGCCAAAAACAGCAGCTGCTCCACGAGCTCCTGCATATGCTCGCTTTCGGCCTTGAGGGATGTGATGGACTCCGCCAGCACGGCCGGGTCGTCCTTACCCCAGCGGTCGAGCATGTTTACGTAGCCCTGAATCACCGCGATGGGCGTGCGCAGCTCGTGGCTCGCATCGTTGACAAAGCGCATCTGCTGCAGCTTGGCCTCCTGCATCTGGCGCAGCAGGCGGTTGAGTGCGACCTCGATGCTTGCCAGGTCGGCGTCGCCGGTGGTGACGCTCGGCGAGTCGACGCTTGCGCGCTCGATGGCCTGCTCCAGTGTTTCCATCTTGCCGCCGGAGAGTTGCATGCGGCCGAGGTCGTCCACGCGCAAGGCCAGGTCGTTGAGCGGCGCCATGGTGCGGCGCACGCGCCTCGCGCCGCCGAGCATGTTGAGCACGCTGATGACCTGCCAACCCACAACGACAAGGTAGAGAGGCCAGAGCGCGACGAGGTCCTGCGCGAGGGGGAAAGTCTTGCTGGTGCGCGCAAGCTCGACGGTATAGGTGAGCATTGTCAGGTCCCAGCCGCGCGCAGGCGTCAGCGACATGCCGTGAACGGTGGCGCCGGGGATCCAGCCTGCGGTAAACGCGCTGTCGGGCAGCGTCTGGTTGTATCCATAGACGAGGATCGCCGCCGCAATCACCATCAGCAGCAGATCGAGCCAGACGTAGCTCATCAGGCGGCGCCACATATAGCCCCAGTTGATGGCGCGGGCGATGGAGGTGACGCGCTTGGCCTCGGCGTTACGCACGGCAGACATAGCCCACCCCGCGCACGGTCTGGATGATGCGGACGCTGCCAGCGTCCTCGATCTTGGCGCGCAGGTGCGCGATGTGCACGTCGACGTTGTTGGTGTCGCCCACGTATTCGTAGCCCAGCGCTTCGTGCGCGATGCGCTCGCGCGTGAGCACGGTGCCGGCGTGCGCCATAAGCAGGGCGAGGACGTCGAACTCGCGAGCCGTGAGCGCGATGGGCGAGCCGCCAACCGTGACTTCGCGGCGGTCGGGGTCGAGCGCAACTGAGCCTACGGTGAGTGTGGCGGGGGAGGGCGAAGCGGAAACCTGGGTCGAGTCGCCGACCGGGGGCATCGCAGCGGCGCTCCCGCCCGCGCCGCCCGCCATACCCGTCCCGGCCCCAACGTCGCCAACGCCCGAAGCCGCCCGCACGGCCTCCGAGCGCTTCAGTGCTACGCGGATCCGTGCGAACAGCTCCTCAATCGCAAACGGTTTGGTCAGGTAATCGTCGGCGCCGGCATCGAGCCCGGCCACCTTGTCCATCACGGCGTCGCGCGCGGTGACCATAATTACTGGCACATCCTTGTGCTTGCGGACACGTCGCAAGACCTCCATGCCGTTGAGCTGCGGCAACAGCACATCGAGCAGAATCAGATCGTAGTCGCGCTCCAGCGCCAGGTCCACGGCGGTGCGGCCGTCGGCGGCGTGCTCCACCTGGTAGCCCTCGTGCTCCAGCTCGAGCGTCACAAAGCGGGCGATTTTCTCCTCGTCCTCTACGATCAGGATCCGTGCCATGCGTGCCCCCGTCTGCGATTACTTGTCGTCGTTCAGATTTTGCTTGATGTCGTCCGCGGCATCGGCGGCGTGATTCATAAGGTTGTTGATGCTGCCGGGCACGTCGCCGTCGCTATCGATGCGGTAGCGCATGCCAAAGAACAGGCCAATCAGCATCAGCCAAATCGTAGCGCCCCAGGCAAACAGGGCGATGATGGGGATCAGGATGGGAATGTTGAGGATGATCGCGTCGCGGCGCGTGGCGATAAACTTGGTGTCCAGGCTCAGGCGGAAGAGCTTTTTGAGGTACTCCCATACGCTGTCCATCTTCTTGGAGAAGTCGGTCTTTTCGCTCGACTTCTCGTAGGCGGCCTGCGCGGCGACCATCTCGGCTGAGGGCTCATCGACTGGCGCGGACTCGGTGGCGGCGTGCGCCGACGTGGTCTGCGTCTTGCCCTGCGACTCGAGCCAAATGATGGCGTCCAAAACGTTGCCGTCGGCGGCGTCGAGCGCGGCCTTGGCATCGGTGTAGCTCACGTTGCACTTGGTGCGGATGGTTTCAACTTTTTCGAGGTCGTCCATGACCTGTCCTTTCGTTCGATGGGCGCGACGCCGGGCGATCTGCCCGGGCGCGAGCGTTGCGTTCGGCGGCCTGCGTTGCGCGGTGCCCCGCCCTTGGTCGAACTCTATGGTGCAGGTTATAGATTAAGCGATTCTTGAGCCAAGATTAATGTTGGATGAGTTTTTGGGTGGCGGTGGGGAAGGGAGAGATGCCTTTCTGGATAGCGGGGGATGGGGCGCCGGTGCAAAACGGCGTCAAGGGTTGGTCGAGCAGGCGGTTTCTCCATTGATGACCGCACGACATGTGACACTTACCCTGCCGCTCTGCTCTGCCGCGGCGGTATGTATCTGAACAACGGCCCTCTAAGGAGCTCGATAGCAATGAGTGACAACACCAAGCATCTCGCAAAGAAGTGCGTTAAGGACGCGGGGCCGTGCCTCGCGCTGTGCGTAGCCGGCGCAGCGGTCGCGCTGCTGGCTGTTCTGAGGCCATTCGACGCGCTCCGAAGCGCCAGTTCTCTGCACGTTTGTATGGCCCTTGCCGGCGCCATGATGACCGGCGGTGTGCTCGATCTGGTTTTTTGGGTGCTTGACCCGTTTGGATGGAAGAACGAGGGGTAAGCCCTAAGGGATGGAAGGGCTGGAACGGTTGGCTTAGTGATCGTGCAGAATGCGGGCTAGCGACTTACAGGGAAGTGGTAATCCGATGACGGTCTATGTGACGGGCGATATTCACGGCGGCGTCGACATGCAAAAGCTTCGCGACTGGGATCTTGGGGATAGTCTGACGGGTGACGACTACCTGATTGTCGCGGGTGACTTTGGCTTTCCGTGGGATTTCTCTGCCGAGGAGTGTGCTGACATCGCCTGGCTGGAGTCGCGCCCCTACACGGTGCTGTTCGTCGACGGCAACCACGAGCGCTTCGATCACTGGGCGGAGCGCCCCATGGAGTTGTGGCGAGGCGGGCTCACACAGCGCCTATCGGACACCTCGTCCATTCGGCGCCTGACGCGCGGCGAGGTCTTTGAGCTCGACGGCTCAACGATCTTTACCATGGGCGGCGCCACGAGCGTGGACAAGGAATACCGCAGTCCCTATTCCAGCTGGTGGCCGCAGGAACTGCCGGACGAGTGCAACTTTGAGGAAGCACGGGCAAAGCTCGACAGCGTGGGCTGGAAGGTCGACTACGTGGTCACCCACACCTGCTCTACGCGCATGCTTTCGCCCACGCTCTATCCGGCGCCCGGCTGGAATTGCCCCGCCGTTGATCGGCTTACGGCATTTTTCGATGAGCTGGAAGACCGCTTGGATTACAAGCGCTGGTACTACGGGCATTTTCATCGGGATGCCAATCCTGCCGAGCGCCACACCGTGCTCTACGACTGCATCGTTCGCTTGGGCGACGAACTCCAGCCCTGGGACGTTGCGTAGGGGCGGGGTGGCTGACTACTCGACCGTTACAGTGATGTTTTCCCGGTGCGCGCGGATGACATCCCAGCTAAAGTGCTCGACCAGCTGCTCGGCAGAGCGCGGTGTGGTGTCCGGTGCGATGCCCGTTTGCCCGGCGAGCCATCCC
>CBCSNQ010000131.1:0-4260 GCA_965141565.1 uncultured Collinsella sp.
GCCGCGTCGTAGTCGGGATGCCAATCGCGTGCGTAGGGGAGTTCGGCCACCTCGTCCATCTCGTCGGTGGTGAGTGTCGTCGACGGCGGGTTTTGCACCACATAGACGCTGTTGGGATAGGGCTCTACCAGGCGATGGCCGGTGATGGGGTCCATATTCTGCTGCTGCACGTTAAAGCTGCGCGCGTAGTTGAGCTTGTCGGCGGCAAGATCGTCCCAGCTGGGCAGCAGGTCGTAGTCGTAGACCTCGTCGAGCGAGTTGGTGCGGTAGACGGTGCCGTTGATATAGGTAATCTGGTCGACGGGCAGTCCCGCGTCGAGCGCGTCGGCGATCTCGACAATCGCGTGCTCGCCCATGCCGTAGATGAGGATGTCGGCGCCCGAGTCGAGCAGCACCGAGCGCTTGAGCTTGTCCTGCCAGTAGTCGTAGTGGGCCAGGCGACGCAGGCTTGCCTCGATGCCACCGATAATGATGGGGGCGTCCTTAAACGTCTGGCGGATGAGGTTGCCGTAGACCGTGACGGCGCGATTGGGACGGCGCCCCTCTTCGCCACCGGGGGTATAGGCGTCGGTGTGGCGGCGATGCTTGGTCACCGAATAGTGGTTGACCATAGAGTCCATGTTGCCGGCACTGACGAGAAAGCCTAGGCGCGGCTCGCCGAGCACGGTGATGCTGGCGGGGTCGGTCCAGTCGGGTTGGCAGATGATGCCCACTTTGTAGCCGTGCGCGTCGAGGACGCGGCTGATGATGGCCATGCCAAAGCTGGGATGGTCCACGTAGGCGTCGCCGCAGATGTAGACAAAGTCGCACTGGTCCCAGCCGCGTGCATCCATGTCGGCTCGACTGACGGGGAGGAATTTATCGCGGCCCGGGCGCCAGGGGCGGGCGGGCGCTGCCGGGGTATGAGCGGCGTGGCCGCCCTGGGCCTTGCCGCCACGCTTTTGCTGCTGGCCCTGTTTGCCCTGCTGACTGCGCTGGTTGTTCTGAGCGTGCTGAGGCTTTTTTGCCACGATCCCTCCCGGTGTTTGTATGCTGCACGTAATTGTAACCAGTCTTTTTGGGACGGGGCTAAAAAGACTGGTGGAGTACATGGGCTGGCGGATCGGCGCGTCGATGCGGGTGCTGTATCCGCCGTTTGTTTCCAGACTGTGTATCTGCGCGTTGGGGAGCCCGTCTCGCGCGCACGCCATGTTGTCAATGGGTTACAGTATGAACGGCGGCTATGTTTCCGCCAACGCACGAGAGAGTCGTCAACAAGGAGGATGCACGACGATGCAGCGTGCCAAACAGATATCGGAGTCCATCGAACTGGGCATTATCCTGGCGCTCGCCGGTGGCTTTATGGACGTGTATTCGTACATTGGGCGCGACCATGTTTTCGCCAACGCGCAGACGGGCAACATCCTGCTTGTGGGCGTGAGCATTTCGGAGGGCAATTGGGTGCTGGCGGGACGCTATTTCTTCCCCGTGGTGTCGTTTGCCGTGGGCATTATGCTTGCCGACCTGGTGCACGAGCGGTTTGGCAGCGTGATCCACTGGCGTCAGGTGACGGTGTTCTTTGAAGCCGTCATCTTGCTGGGCGTGAGCTTTATCCCCGGTGGCGGTTACAACCTGCTCGCCAACTGCCTTACCTCGTTTGCCTGCGGCATGCAGGTCGAGAGCTTCCGCAAGATCCACGGTCACGGCATCGCTACGACCATGTGCATCGGCAACTTGCGCAACGCGCTGCAAAACGTGGACGATTACATCATCACCCACAGGCGCGGCTTTTTGGAAAACGGCCTGCTGTACTTTGGCGTGATCTTTACCTTTGTGTTTGGCGCCGTGTTGGGCAACTGGTGTATTGAGCGCATGGGCCTGCACGCCATCGTCGTGGCGAGCTTGCTGCTGTTTGTCGCGTTTGCCATCATGTTCATCGACCGCGAGCGCGACTTGCGCTTACGCTGGAAGGTTGCGGCCGAGGCTTGGAAAGAGGGCTGCCGAAAGTAACCGAATGCGGCAAAGGGGCTGTCCCTTTGCCGCAATACTTTTCATCGTCTGTTGAAACGCTTTAAATAGTTTGACGTTCTCACGCGTTTTTTGTTTCAAAAGCGTTAGGATGGGACTCATAGCGTGGGGCGTAATGGATGCCCCGCACACGATGGGAGGCTATCAATGGCTAATCGTTTCGTTCTCAATACCATCTCTTATCATGGTTCCGGCGCCATCAAGGAGATCCCCGGCGAGCTCCAGCGTCGCGGCTACAAGAAGATCTTCGTCTGCTCCGACCCCGATCTGGTCAAGTTTGGCGTTACCGCTAAGGTGACCGACGAGCTCGACGCCGCCGGCATCGCTTGGAGCCTCTACTCCGAGATCAAGCCCAACCCCACGATTCAGAACGTCAAGGACGGCGTCGAGGCCTTCAAGGCCGCCGAGGCTGACGCTATCGTGACCATCGGTGGCGGCTCCTCCATGGACACCGCCAAGGCCATCGGCATCATCATCAACAACCCCGAGTTCGCCGATGTCCGCAGCCTCGAGGGCGTTGCTCCCACTAAGAACCACGCCGTGTTCACCATCGCCGTGCCGACGACCGCCGGTACCGCTGCCGAGGTGACCATCAACTACGTCATCACCGACCCCGAGAAGGTCCGCAAGTTCGTGTGCGTCGACACCAACGACGCCCCCGAGGTCGCCGTCGTCGACCCCGACATGATGGCTTCCATGCCCGCCGGCCTGACCGCTTCCACTGGTATGGACGCTCTGACCCACGCCATCGAGGGCTACACCACCAAGGGTGCTTGGGAGCTCTCTGACATGTTCCACTTTGAGGCTATTAAGCTGATCAGCGAGAACCTGCGTGACTCCGTCGCCGAGGCCAAGTCCGGCCAGCCCGGCTCCGGCCGCGAGGGCATGGCCCTTGGCCAGTATGTCGCCGGCATGGGCTTCTCCAACGTTGGCCTGGGCATCGACCACGCAATGGCTCACACCCTGTCTGCTCACTACGACACCCCGCACGGCGTCGCTTGCGCCATGCTGCTGCCGATCGCCATGGAGTTCAACAAGCCGGTTTGCGCTGAGCGCCTGGCCAAGGTTGCCCTTGCCATGGGTGTTGACACCACGGGCATGAGCACCGACGAGGCTGCCGACGCCGCTATCGCCGCCGTCAAGCAGCTTTCCGCCGACGTGAATATCCCGCACGTCTGCGAGGCTATGAAGGCCGACGAGATCGAGGTTCTGGCCAAGGACGCCATGGCCGACGCCTGCTTCCCGGGTAACCCGCGCGAGGCAACGCTCGACGACGTCATCGAGCTCTTCAAGAAGATCTGCCCGGCTGCCTAGCCCAGTTTGGTGGTCCTTCGCCCGTAGGTGTATGGTCTTTTGACGTGCCGCTGGCCCCGCCGTGCTACGCACGGCGGGGCTTTTTGTGCTGCGTCGATGCCCTGAGACGGACAAAACCAAGGCGTACTGCCCGCTGCGGATAGGTGGTGCACTTCCCAGCGTGCATTTTTGGGAGTATTCAGCAAGCTCTTAAAAATGCATAACGTTTTGAATGGCCCGTAGTGGCCCGCAGGCGCCCATCGACAGCCATTGTGGGCGGGCTATCGATGAGTGGAGGGGGTTGTTACTGAGTTTTTGCTTTGCGACGACCTGCAACACTGCTGTAACCACGTCGTTTTGTCGTTCGTGATGGGGCCGTTGGGGCCCACGGTGCTGAATACTCCGTTTTTTGCACGGCCCAAGGTGGGGTACCCTGAGACGAAGCAAAAAGACTCCTCATTTCTATGCAGATACCGATAGGATTTATGCAAGATTGGGATTGTAAGCCGTGCGCGTGCGCAAAATCGGCGCGAGGACGTCTGGAGGTGGCTCGGCTCCCAGAGCCTTGCGCGTGCAGAACGGTTAAAATCGGGACTCGGTCTTAGTTTTGCTTGGAAGGATGCACATGGCTTCTGTAATCGATGCTTCTCTAGAGGAGACGCTCTCCTATATCGCGGGACAGCTTAAGACACTGACTTCTATTGCTTCGCCGACGGGCTATACCCGTGCGGCGACTGATTATCTGATGGAGACCCTGCGCGATATGGGGTTTGGGCCTGAGCGTTCCAATAAGGGTAACGTGCTCGTTGAGCTTGGTGGCGAGGGTGAGCCGCTCGTACTGGCGAGCCATGTCGATACCCTGGGCGCCATGGTGCGTTCCATTAAGGACAATGGTCGCCTGCGCCCCACGACGCTCGGCGGGCATCAGTGGTCTACGGCCGATGGCGAGAACTGCACCGT
>CBCSNQ010000132.1:0-4212 GCA_965141565.1 uncultured Collinsella sp.
CCCATGGACGAGGCCGGCGATGATGCGGAGTCGGATGGTTCCGAGATGACGGATGCAGACGTGGCCGCCGTTGAGCTCGCCGGCAACCCCATGGCGCTGGGCTCGGCGTTCCATGCCGCCTGCCAGTGGCTCATCGAGATGGGTGCCGATGCACTGCCCGCTGAGCGTGCCGACGCCCTGGCTCGCTTGTGGCGCCTGACGCCGGAACAGCGCGAGCGCTTCGATGTCGCTCTGAATCGCTGGCTCAAGTCGTCGGTTCGTGCCGACTTGCTCGCGTGGCCGTGCGTTCGCGCCGAGGTGCCGTTCTTTTCACTGGGCTGCGAGGACGAGGACATCGCTCGCTACGGTGCTTATGCCGAGGGCGCCATCGACGCTTTGGCGACGAACCCGGCGGATTCGTCATGTGCGCTGGTCATCGACTACAAGACGGGCGGCGCGCCGGACGAGACGCCGGAACAGCTGCAGGAGAAGCACGCCCTGCAGGCGCGCGTCTACGCCGACGTTCTGCACAAGGCGGGCTTTGAGGCTGTGACCGTCAAGTTCGTTCGCGTGGAGCAGGCCGATCCGACTCTCTTCGTCAATCCCGCCGAGCCCCAAGTAGTCACCTACAATCTCTAGCCCTCAGATAGCTTGCGGTGGAATAGTTCCTGTATTGCGGCCCAGATGGCCCAAGCGGGAACTATTTCACCGCAACTCAAGAGGAGCCGTGTGGGTTTGGCTAGGTTCGGGTGCTGTCCGTGCCGTGGGGTAAAATCGTTCAGTCAGAACACGAACCCGCATCGGAGCTCATCACATGGCATTCGTCCATCTGCACAACCACACTGTCTTTTCCATGCTCGACGGCGCAACCCGTATCCAGGATATGGTCAACCGTGCCGTTGAGCTGGGCATGCCCGCCGTGGCCATTACCGACCACGGCTACATGTATGGCGTGCCCGACCTGGCGCTGGCCTGCGACGCCGTCAACCACAACACGCCCGAGTACAAAACCTGGAGCCACGACAAGGCCTTCCTGGAAAAGGACCGCCGCGACGAGCTGGTGGAGCCCGATCCCGAGGAAAACCCGCGCGAGCATGCCCAGTATGTGAAGGACATGGCCATGTGGGACGAGAAGGGCAACATCGACGAGCTCAAGCCGCCCCTGGTCATCAAGCCCATCTTTGGCTGCGAGGTCTACTTTACGCCGGACGAGACCCTTGCTCGCGACCACAAGCCCGAGCTCTACCACATGATCCTTCTGGCCAAGGACCAGGAGGGCTACGTCAACCTGATGCAGACGGTTTCCGAGGCCGCCGTGCAGGGCTTTTACTACAAGCCGCGCGTGACGCTCGACAACCTGCGCCGCCACGCCAAGGGCATGATCTGCACCAGCGCCTGCATCGCGGGCATCATCCCTAAATACATCGACCGCGGTGACATGGAGGGCGCCATCAAGTGGGCCGAGACCTTCCGCGACACCTTCGACCCCGGCGACTTTTACATCGAGATCCAGGAACACGGCATCACCACCGACAACGGCCTGACCGACGAGCAGATGGACCGCACGCTCATCGACATCGCCAAGCAGGTGGGCGTCAAGGTCATCGCCACCAACGACTTCCACTACCTGCGCCGCGAGGACGCGCCCGTGCAGGACGTCATCATGTGCATTGGCATGAACGCCAAGGTCGACGACCCTAACCGCATGCGCATGACCGGCTCGGAGTTTTACATGAAGACCGAGGAGGAGATGCGGGCGATGTTCCCGTATTGCCCCGAGGCCTGCGACAACACGCTCGAGATCGCCGACAAGTGCTACGTCGAGCTCGACTGGGACTCTATCATCCTGCCGCGCTTCCCGCTGCTCGATCCCGGCGAGACGCACGAGAGCCAGTTCCGCCGCGAGTGCGAGAAGGGCCTGCGCCAGCACTACGGTGACGACTGGGCCACGCGCGAGATCGGCGGCGTCAACATCAAAGAGCGCTTTGAGTACGAATACAAGGTCATCTGCGACAAGGGCTTTGCCGCCTACTTTTTGATCGTTGCCGAGTACGTGCAATGGGCCAAGGACAACGGCATCGGCGTCGGCCCCGGCCGTGGCTCGGCCGCCGGCGCTATCGTCGCCTACGCCATGAACATCACCGCGTTCGACCCGCTCGAGAACGGCCTGATGTTCGAGAGGTTCCTGTCCCCGCAGCGTACCGAGATGCCCGATATCGATATGGACTTCGACGATGAGCGGCGCCTCGAGGTCGTGGAGCACGTTCGCCAGCTCTACGGCCCCGAGAAGGTTACCCACGTCATCACCTACTCGACCATTAAGGCCAAGCAGGCCATCAACGACGCCGCGCGCGTCCTGGACTACCCGGTCTACATGGGCCAGCGCCTGTCCAAGATGGTCTCGAGCGACCCCAAGGTCAAGCTCAAGCAGGTACTCGAAAAACAACCCGGCAAAGAGGATCTGTTTAACCCCGACTTTGCCGAGGCCTATAAAAAGGACGACGACGCCCGCCGCATCATCGACACGGCGCTCTCGATCGAGGGCCTTACCCGTGGCGAGGGCGTGCACGCGTGCGCCGTTCTGATTTGCCGCGACCCCGTCAACGAGCACGTGCCCACCAAGCTCGATACCAAGGGCGGCGTCGAGATTACCCAGTACGAGGGCCATACCGTTGCCGACATGGGCCTGCTCAAGATGGACTTCCTGGGTCTGCGTACGCTGACGGTTATCTCCAAGGCCAAGGCCAACATCAAAAAGAACTTCGGCATCGACATCAAAGAGGAAGAGATTCCCTTTGACGACCCCGAGATCTTTAAGCTCATGGGCTCCGGCCACACCGCCGGCGTCTTCCAGGTCGAGTCCGCCGGCATGACGGCCACGATCAAGAACATGAAGCCCACCGAGTACAAGCACGTCGTGGCATTGATCGCTCTGTACCGCCCGGGACCGCTGGGCGCCGGCATGGTTTCGTCCTATATCAACCGTATGAACGGCAAGGAACCGGCTGTCTCCTACGACGACCGTCTGGACGACATCCTGGGCGAAACCTACGGCACCATGGTCTATCAGGAGCAGGTTATGCTCATCTCCGTCGAGATGTGCGGCTTCTCCAAGGGCGAATCGGACTCGCGTATCCGTAAGCCCGTGGCTAAGAAAAAGATCAAGCTGCTCACGTCGACGGTGCTCCACTGGGAGGATGGCTCGGACGAGACCACCTACGACCACTGGATGAACGGCGCTATCAAGAACAACTACACGCGCGAGGTCGCCCAGAAGATTTGGGACGATGTTCTTGAGTTCGCGTCCTACGCCTTTAACAAGTCGCACTCCGCCGGCTACGCCATCCTGGTTATGCAGACGGCGTGGCTCAAGGCGCACTATCCGCACGAGTACATGGCGGCCGTTCTGACGTCCTATACGGGCAAGACCGACAAGATCGTTCACTACGTCTCGGCGTGCCGTCACGACGGCATCCCCGTGCTGTCGCCAGATGTCAACGAGTCCGGTACTGAGTTCACGGCTACCAAGGAGGGCGTGCGCTTTGGTCTGGCCGGCATCCGCGGCGTGGGCACCGGCGTGGCGCAGGCGATTATCGCCGAGCGCGAGGCGGGCGGTCCGTTTAAGACGCTGCACGACTTTGTCGAGCGCGTGGACTCGAGCCAGGCAAACCGCCGTGTGATCGAATCGCTCATCAAGGCAGGCGCCTTCGACTCCACGGGGTATCCGCGTCGCCAGATGATGCACTTTGTGGATAAGAACAACCCTGAGAACATCATCGATGCCGCGGTGAAGCGCCAGAAGGATCGTGCGAGCGGCCAGACGTCGTTCTTCGACATGTTTGGTGATGTTGAGGGCTCGGGCTTTGAGGTGAGCGTGCCCGATCCGGATGGCCAGGAGTGGGACCGCCACCTTAAGTTGAGCCAGGAGAAGGAGGTTCTGGGCATCTATGTCTCGGACCACCCGCTGCGCCCGTTTGAGTATGCGCTGGCCAAGGCACGCGACTTCTCGTTCTCGCAGATCGACACTGGCTACGAAGTTCAGAATCCTACGGGCGGTACCATCAACCAGGAGATTCCCGAGGGCAAGGCGCTGTGGTGGGCCGGCATGGTCTCGAGCGTGTCCAAGCGCGTGACCAAAAACGGCGACCCCATGGGCATCGTGCAGCTCGAAGACATGGAAGGCGAGGCCACGGTCGTGGTGTTCCCCAAGACCTACAAGGAGGCCGAGGGGTA
>CBCSNQ010000133.1:0-4203 GCA_965141565.1 uncultured Collinsella sp.
TTCCCAACGAGGGCAAGTCTACGGTTTCCATCAACCTTGCCCAGGCTATCGCCACCAGCGGCAAGAGCGTCCTGCTGGTCGAGGCTGATATGCGTCGCAGGTCCCTTGCAGATATGCTCGGCGTCCGCTCCCGCGGCGGACTCTATGCAGTCCTTTCCGAGCAGGTTTCTATTGACCAGGCGATTGTCGAGACGGGTCAGAAGAACTTCTACTTCCTCGATGCCGAGCCGCATATTCCCAATCCTGCCGACATCATCGTCTCTCACCGCTTTGCCAAGCTGGTAAAGGCACTGTCCGCCAAGTTCCAGTACGTCATCTTTGATGCTCCCCCGGTCGGCACCTTCATCGATGCTGCCGAGATCGCAAGTCTGACCGACGGTGCGCTTTTTGTCGTGCGTGAGGACTTCACCAAGCGCGAGGAGGCGCTCAACGCCATCGGTCAGCTTAAGAAGTCCGAGAAGGTCAAGCTCATCGGTACCGTTATGAACTACTGCGAGACCGAGACCAGCGAGTACTACTACTCCTACTACACCAAGGACGGTAAGAAGGTGAAGAAGGGCTCCGACGATCAGGGGACTTCCAAAAAGGGCATCTTCACCAACCGAGCAAACGTTTAGTTGATTAAGGCTGACCTATGCGTGACATTCATTGCCATATCTTGCCGGGTGTAGACGACGGCGCCGCCGATCTCGATGAGAGCTTGGCGATGCTCGAGGCTGCCAAGCGGGCCGGTGTAACCAGAATCGTTTGCACTCCTCACTGCCGTGATCCCTATTTTGATTACGACAAGATGTGGGATGCTTTTGAGCTGCTTCGTGATAACGCTGACGGTTTTCCGCTCCAGATGGGCTTCGAGGTCAACCATCGAAAGCTCGTTGAGCTTGGTATCGATGCCGCGGAGCACTTACATTTCGACGGAACCAATGAGTTTCTGCTCGAGCTTTCGACGCATGCCGATGCGTATGCGTTTAGAGAGTACGAGAACACGATTTACGATTTGCAGTGCCGTGGCTATCAGGTGATCATCGCTCATCCTGAGCGCTATCGTGCGGTTCAAAAGGATGTAAGCGTGGCGGAGCGCCTGGTCGATATGGGCTGCAAGCTGCAGGCTTCGGCGGACTTTATTGCCGGCGGTCGCTTTGGTCGCGAGAAAAAGCCGGCACAGCGTCTGTTCGATCAGAACCTGTACAGCTTCATCGCGAGCGATGCCCATAACGTGGGTCATTACGACTGCCTGGCGAAGGCTCGCGCGAAGTTTAGCGTGCGCGGAGCTCATTTTCGCTAAAATCTGTCCCTAACGTTCGCATTGAATGAAAGGGCAGCCATGGATATCCAACTTAAGACGGGATGCTTTGATGACGCGGCGTTGGTGCGCCGCGTCGTTTTTATGGACGAGCAGGGCTACGAGAATGAGTTCGACGCTATCGACGAGGATCAGAACTGCATTCATGTGACGCTCTATGTAGACGGCGAGCTTGCCGGTTGCTCGCGCGTGTTTCCCGAAGAGCTTGAGCGCGTGGCTGACGCAGAGGCCCCGGTGTTGCCGGCATGCGACATGGACGAAGGCGTTGCGGCGGGGGAGACCTACATTATGGGGCGCGTCGCCGTGCTGCCGGCTATGCGTCGTCGCGGTCTGGCAAACAAGATTGTCGAAGCCAGCGAAGCTGCTGCGTGCGATGCCGGCGCTAAGCTTATTAAGCTGCATGCGCAGGAATACGTGCTTCCGCTCTATGCAAAGGCGGGCTACACGCAAATTGCCCCGGTAGATTACGAAGACGAGGGCCAACCCCATGTCTGGATGGCCAAGCGCGTAGATGGCAGATAGGGACGTTCCTTTTCTGCCGGCAGTTGGGGACACTCCTTGGCAATTGGCGCATCGAAGCGCTTAGACATACAGTTTTTCGATTCCGCATGTATATATGCGCGCTAATGGGTTATAAAATCTAAGTCTGAACATAGCAGGTCTGCGATGCGGCTCGGGCAACCGGGCCGTTTTTGCGGACGGGGGTAGCGCGAAAGGACTGCACATGCGTCAATTTAAGACCGAGAGCAAAAAACTGCTCGACCTTATGATCAACTCCATCTACACCAATAAGGAAATCTTCCTGCGCGAGCTTATCTCTAACGCGAGCGACGCCGTCGACAAGCTCAACTTTAAGAGCCTGCAGGACCCGAGCGTCAAGATCGACCAGGGCGACCTGGCCATTCGCGTCTCCTTTGATAAAGACGCCCGCACCATTACCATCTCGGATAACGGCATTGGCATGACCGCCGAGGAGCTGGAGCGCAATCTGGGCACCATCGCCCATTCCGGCTCCGAGGAGTTTAAGACCGAGAACGCCGAGCAGCAGGGTTCGGATGTCGACATCATCGGCCAGTTTGGCGTGGGCTTCTACTCGGCTTTTATGGTCGCCAGCCATGTGAGGGTCGTCAGCCGCGCCTATGGCGAGGATGTCGCCCATGTGTGGGAATCCGACGGTCTTGAGGGTTACACCATCGAGGACGGCGAGCGCTCCGAGCACGGTACCGATGTCATCCTGACGCTGCGCGAGAACGAGAAGCTCGATGCCGACGGCGAAGCCGAGACCTACGATCGCTTCCTGACCGAGTGGGGCCTCAAGAGCCTGATTCAGCAGTACAGCAACTATGTGCGCTACCCGATCCAGATGATGGTGTCCAAGAGCCGCCAGAAGCCCAAGCCCGAGGATGCTGGCGATGACTACACGCCCGAGTACGAGGACTACCAGGAGCTCGAGACCGTCAACTCCATGACGCCGATCTGGAAAAAGCGCAGCTCCGATGTCGAGCAGAAGGACTACGACGAGTTCTACAAGTCCACGTTCCACGACTTTGACGATCCCGCGCGCACTATCAGCTTCCATGCCGAGGGTACGCTTGAGTACGATGCGCTGCTGTTTGTGCCGGGTCGCGCGCCGTTCGATCTGTACAGCAAGGACTACGAGAAGGGCCTGGCGCTCTACAGCTCCAACGTGCTGATTATGGAGAAGTGCGACGACCTGCTGCCCGACTACTACAACTTTGTCCGCGGCGTCGTGGATTCCGCCGACGTGTCGCTCAACATCTCGCGCGAGACGCTGCAGCAGAACCGTCAGCTCAAGGCCATCGCCAAGCGCGTGGAAAAGAAGATTACCGCCGACCTTGAGAATATGCGTGACAACGACCGCGAGGCCTACGAGAAGTTCTTTGAGAACTTTGGCCGCGGCCTTAAGTACGGCATCTACTCGAGCTATGGCATGAAGGCCGATGAGCTCGCCGACCTGTTGCTGTTCTGGTCTGCCAAGGAACAGAAGATGATTACCCTGGCCGAGTATGCCAAGGGCATGCCCGAGGATCAGAAGGCCATCTACTACGCCGCCGGTGACTCGCGCGAGCGCTTGGCCAAGATGCCCGTGGTGAAGGGCGTGCTCGACCGCGGCTATGACGTGCTGCTGCTGACGCAGGATGTGGATGAGTTCACGTTCCAAGCTATGCGTGAGTACGTTGCCGCCGATATGCCCAAGATCTATGAGGACGACGCAGCTCGCGAGGCTGCCGAAAAGGCTGTGGCCGACGGTGCCGAGCCCGAGGTCGAGGATCGTCATCTGGAGCTCAAGAACGTCGCGACCGGTGATCTTGACCTGGTGACCGAGGATGAGAAGAAGGAGGCCGAGGACGCCACCAAGGAGAACGAGGACCTCTTTAGCGCTATGAAGGAGGCACTCGGTGACAAGGTCGAGAAAGTTGCCGTCTCCGCGCGCCTGACCGATGCCCCCGCTTGCATCACCACCGAGGGTCCGCTTTCGCTTGAGATGGAGAAGGTACTCCAGAAGGGACCCGAGGGCGCGCCCGACGGCATGCCCAAGAGCCAGCGCGTGCTCGAGCTCAACGCCAAGCACCCGGTCTTTGACAAGCTTGTCGCTGCCCAGAAGGCAGGCGACGCCGACAAGATCAAGCAGTACTCTGGTCTGCTCTACGATCAGGCCCTGCTGGTCGAGGGTATCCTCCCCGAGGACCCCGTTGCCTTCGCGGCGGCTGTTTGCAACTTGATGTAGTTAGGTAGTTACGCGGTTTTACCAAACCGCGTAACAGCTCGACGCTGCCCTCAGTTCCGCCGTTCTAACGAACGGCGGACCAGTCGACGCTGCGCCGGCGCCCCAGCCACCAAAAGTCACAAAAAAAAGGAGGCAGAACAAAAAACTCAGA
>CBCSNQ010000134.1:0-4107 GCA_965141565.1 uncultured Collinsella sp.
AAACAGGCTCGATTGCTCCATAGCGGCACTCCTTCGCTCGATTTCAAACGGATACTAGAGTACCACCGGTCACGATGGGGCCGAATAACCCTTTCGAACCGCACCGAATCGGCAGCCGCCAGACTGGGGTGGACAGTTAGTTCAGACCATTACGAACCAGGCCTCTTGTCAGCTCCAAGTGATCCCTTTTCCTCCGTCCCCAACGGGTTAATAAGAAAAGTGGGGCTGTCCCGCGTTGATGGGACAACCCCTCTGGCTTCGATATGTGCAATACGGCCCGTTAGAAACCCTGACCGTAGCCCTGGCCCTGGCCCTGTTGGCCCAGCAGCTCCTCCAGATACTGGCGCAGCTGCTCGTCGGTAATACCGCCGTTACCGGTGTCAGTCGCGCTGTCGTCCTGCTGCTGGTTCTGCAGCTCCTCGTCTGAGCCCAGCTCGACGGTGACCTTCTTCTCTTCCTTGCCGCGCATGAGCGTGATCTCGACCTTCTCGCCCACCTCGTGGCTGCGCAGTGCGATGATCAGGCCATCGGCGCTCGTGATCTCATCGTCGCCCAGCTTGGTAATGACGTCGCCCTCTTGGATGCCGGCCTTGGCAGCAGGACCATCCTCGACGACGCTCGCCACATACGCGCCGCTATCGGTGCTCAGCTTGTTGGTGCGGGCGTTGAGCGCGTTGACGCTCGAAAGCGTGGCGCCCAGGTACGGATGCACCGGCGTCTTGCCGTCGATAATCTGGTCAGCAATGTCCTTGGCGTAGTTAACGGGAATAGCAAAGCCCACGCCCGAGCTGGAACCCGAATAGCTCTCAATGAGCGAGTTGATGCCCACGAGCTCGCCGTTGTCGTTGACGAGCGCGCCACCGGAGTTACCCGGGTTGATAGCGGCATCGGTCTGGATCATGTTGGCATAGATGGTATTGCCGCTGGTAGAGCTCATGGCCGTGGAGCGATAGAGCGCCGAGACGATGCCCGTGGAGACAGACTGCTCGTTGCCGAACGGCGAGCCGATGGCCATAACCCACTCGCCCACGTTAAGCTTGGAGGAGTCACCGATCTCGATCGGGGTGAGCTTGGAGGCGTCGGCGTCCTTGAGCTTGATGACGGCCAGGTCGCTCGAGGCGTCGTTGCCCACGAACTCGGCCTCATAGGTGGTGCCGTCGTCCATGGTCACCACGTACTGGTCGTAGCCATCGACCACGTGGTTGTTGGTGAGGATGTGGCCCTCGGTATCGAGCACCACGCCCGAACCAACACTGCCCGAGCTGTCCGACTCATCGGCAGACTGCGAAAGCGAGCCATTCTGGCTACCGCTCGAAGTGGCGGTGATGGAAACAACGGAGGGCAACGCCTTGGCAGAAACGGCCTCGGCCAGCGTGGTGTCCTCGGAATCAATCGTAATCTTTTGCGTCGACGAGCCAGATGCGCCCGCCGTCACGGCATTCTTTCCGCCGCCAATATTGAGCGTGCCGCTCATAATGAGTGCGATGACCAGCAGGGCTCCGCAGGCGCAGCCGGCAAGCGCCGTAATAAAGATCGGCAGCTTTTTGGTTTTGGTCTTGACCACCGTGTGCTTGTTTACAACCTGCTGGCTGCCCAGCGGCTTGCCAGTCTGCGTGTCGTAGGCCTGCACGTAGGGAATGTTGCCGTCGGCAGGCGTCGACTCCACCTGCACGCGCGGCTGCTGCTGAGTCTCGCCGGCGTGGCCCGCATCCTGGGGACGCTGGGAATCGTTCTCGCTCATAGCTGCAATCCTTTCGTCAAATAACCAAAGGCCCGCCAAACACGTGGCGGGCCATCATTGTTCACGATGAGTTGTACCCCAATATGCGGGCGTACGTGTATGAGAACGCAATCTTTTAGGAAGGCTTAAGTTCTACTGCAAACGCGAAAGGAGCCCACACATGCGGCAAAGCCACCACAAAGACGCCTGCCCCCCTTGCGGTGGAAATCTAGTCCTTAAACAGATAGCCCACACCGCGGACGGTGGTGATGTGCGCCGCGATCTGCGGGCCCACCTTGGAGCGGATGCGTCGAATGTGCACGTCGACGGTGCGCGTACCGCCGCAGTACTCAAAGCCCCACACGCGGTGCAGCAGCACCTCGCGGCTGTAGGCGCGGTTGGGATGCGTCGCCAAAAAGCTCAGCAGCGAGTACTCCATCAGCGTCAGGTCGATGGGCTCGTTATCGAGCGTCACCTGGTAGGTGGCCAAGTTAATCTCGAGGTTGTCGATGTTGAGCACATCGTCGGCGGCGACGGTCTCCTCCTCGCCCATCAGGCGCTGTGCACGAGCCTTAAGCTCGTTGGGCGTCGCCGTGGGACATACAAAGTCGGCATGCGCGTGATTCGGCAGGCGCAGGGTGCCGAGCGCCTCGTCGTCGACGATCACCAGCATGGGGACGCCGCCGCGATCGTCAAGCCACTTGGCAATCTGATCGATGCGGTCGCTGCGGATGCCGTCGGAATCGAGGATCAGCAGGTCGAAGTCGTGCGCCGCAGTCGGCGAATCGGGGGTTGCCAGGCTCACCTCGACACCCAGGGTGGTCGTCAAGCTGCGGGCAAACTCGTGGAAGCGCGTCGTGCGCGCCATGAACAGGGCACTCTTTTCGGACATATCGGCCTCCAAGGAAATGAGCTCAATCGTACTGGAACAAGCCAGCGCGATTAGGAGTTCGCCAGATAATGCTTGATCTCCCACTCGGTGATCGTGGACTCAAACTTATGCCACTCGTTGCGCTTCTTTTTGAGGAAGAAGCTGTGGATGTGCTCGCCAAGGGCATCCTTCATAAACTGCGAATCCTCAAAGACGTCGAGCGCCTCTTTGAGCGAGCGCGGCAGCGGCGTGTAGCCGGCCTCGAGCATCTGACGGTCGGTGAGTTTGAGTGTCTCGGCCGTGGCCTCGGGCGGGAGCTCCAGCTTGCGCTCGATGCCGTCCAGACCAGCCGCCAGCGTGACGGCGTTGACCAGATACGGATTGGCCATGGGGTCGGGGCTACGAAGCTCGATACGCGTGGACAGCTGCTTGCCGGGCTTGTAGACCGGGATGCGGATCATGCTCGCGCGGTTGCGCAGGCCCCACGTGGCATACTGCGGCACGGAGTCGCCACCCGTGGTGATGCGCTTGTACGAGTTGACCGTGGGGTTGGTGATGGCGCTGATCTCGCGCGCGTGCGCCAGAATGCCGGCCATGTAGTGTTTGGCGATGTCGGAAAGATGGTACTTCTCGTCGTCCTCGCCCCAAAAGACGTTGTTGCCGTCGTGGTCGAACAGCGACTGATGCAAAAACATGGCGCTGCCGTCCTCGCCCGCCAACGGCTTGGGCATAAAGGAGGCGTGGCAACCGCTCTCGTAGGCCTGCTGCTTAATGATGAGCTTGGCCGTGGTGATGGCGTCGGACATGCTCAGGGCCTCGGCGTGGCGCAGACTCATGCCGTGCTGCGAGCGGCCGGCGGCGTGGAAGGTGTACTCCACGGGCACGGACATCTTCTCGAGCGTGAGGACCGTGTTGCGGCGCAGGTCGCGGGCGGCATCGCTCACCGAAAGATCGAAGTAGCCCACGTTGTCGAGCGGCTCGGGGGTGTGCTCGTCGGGGAAGTAATAGTACTCCAGCTCGGCGCCCACGTTGAGCAGATAGCCGGCCTTCTCGGCCTTGCGGAACATGCGGCGCAGGGCATCGCGCGGGTCGCCGGCAAAAGGCTTGCAATCGGGAGTGCACACGTCACAGAACACGCGGGCGACACCGTTGTGGCTCGGGCGCCACGGCAGGATTTGGAAGGTCGAAGCATCGGGGAATGCGAGCATGTCGGCTTCCTCGGGCGTGGCAAAGCCCTCGATAGCGGAGCCGTCAAAGCCAATACCCTCCTCAAAAGCGACCTCGAGGTCCTCGGGACTAATGGCAAAGTTCTTGAGGCGGCCGAGAATGTCGACAAACCACAGACGCACAAAGCGGATGTCACGCTGCTCTACGGAGCGGAGTACGTAATCGATGTTCTGCTGGTTCATGTCGCTCCCCTTTCTTTCGGGCGGGTTTCGACTGATCTATATCGCAGATACTATCGCAGAAAAATGTTTCCGCAGGGTTAAAGCGTATCAAGCGCTCAAAAAACGTG
>CBCSNQ010000135.1:0-4071 GCA_965141565.1 uncultured Collinsella sp.
GCCGAGGTCGGCTCGTCCATCAGCAGAATGTCGGGCTGCACGGCAAGTGCGCGGGCGATGCACAGACGCTGCTGCTGGCCGCCCGAAAGACCCAGACCCGACTCTTTGAGCTTGTCCTTGGCCTCATCCCATAGCGCAGCGCGACGAAGGGAGTCCTCGACCAGCTCATCCAGCGCAGCGCGATCGCGCACACCCATACCGCGCGGACCATACGCGACGTTGTCGTAGATGCTCATGGGAAACGGGTTAGGGCGCTGGAACACCATGCCCACGCGCTGGCGAAGGCGGCAGATGTCGTAGTCGCCCAGGATATCCTGGCCGTCGAGCGCAATCTTGCCCTCGATTCGGCAGTCCTTGATGCCGTCGTTCATGCGGTTAAAGCAGCGCAGCAACGTGGACTTTCCGCAGCCCGAAGGCCCGATAAACGAGGTGATCTGCTTGTCGCGAATCTTGATATTCACGTCCTTGAGCGCATGATGGTCGCCATAGAACAGGTCGAGGCCCTCGACATCGATGCGCGTCGGCGAGGCGGCAAGATCCTCTGCCGTGGGGCGAGTCGCATCCCCGACCTCGCGCTCGTGCGCGGCCTCGGCCTGCGCTTTCATGAGTTCTTCAAGCTCCGTGGGCTCCACAGCCGCAGCAGCCGTCATACCGCATACCTCCACATCGATATCAATTCAGCAATATCGATAGTAGGAATCGCGGCTCATATGCACGTGAGCGCATTGTCAAGTGTTTGTAAGGGCACACTGGCTATGCGGCGGGCAGCTCGATGGTGAATATCGTGTGTTCGGGCGTCGATTCACATGCAACGGTACCGCCGTGCGCGCATACGATCTCCTTGGCGATGGCAAGCCCCAGTCCAGCGCCGCCGCGATTGGTCGCACGCGCCGCATCCAGGCGATAGAACTTCTCAAAGATCACCTTGAGCTTTGCCTCAGGGATGGGATCGCCCTGATTGATAAAGCGCACGCGCACGCCACCGCCGTCCCGGCGTCTGGCCTCGATCGTGATGGTCGAGCCCTCATAGCTATAGGCAATAGCGTTTTTCATGATGTTGTTGAACACGCGAGCCATTTTGTCGCCATCCACGAGCACCGTCAGGTCCTCGCGAATATCAACTTGGACTTCCTTATGCTGCTCGTTGAGGATGGGATAGAACTCGTCAGCCACCTGAGCCAGCAGCAACCCCAGATCAACATAGCCGCGCGTGAGCACGATATCGTGGAAGTCAAAGCGCGTGATATCGAAGAACTCTTCGATGAGTGCATCGAGCCGGTGCGCCTTGTCGAGAGCCACGCCCGTAAAGTGCGCACGTTGCTCAACCGGCAGCTCAGGAGCCTCTTGCAGCAGCGAAAGATAGCCCACCACACTGGCAAGCGGGGTGCGTAGGTCATGTGCCAAGTACGTGACCAAATCGTCCTTGCGATGCGACTCGTCACGCAGAGCTTGCTGCACCTTGCGCTCACGGTCACGCACGCGGTTAAGGGCGCCCTCGACCTCCAAGAAGTCGCCGTCGATGTTGTCCCAGGTGTCGGGGTGATCGATCAGGCGATCTTGAATACGAGCGGCCAGCACACAATCGGCATGCTGCTCGCCCTGTTCGTAGCCCTGGTAGTACAGGGCGCGGCCACACAAGAACAGCACGCACGCGGCAAGCGCCAGCACAAAGCCAAGCATGTTGAATACAAAGCCGGCGTCGAACAGCACCGGCTCTTCGATGCCGCCGAGCGCCATGGCGCCAATCGCCAACGTCATGGCCCACGCGGCGCCGCCAATCACCATGCAGCGGCGCACGATCTCAAATCGATCGATCAGCAAAAAGCCGACAAGCAGCACCGCCAAGATTCCAGCGATGTTATCAATGCCAATCAGCAGCAGGGTCAGCAAAAAGAGCAGCACCGTTGCAAGCGCGCGGTTGTCGACGACCGACCTCACGTATTCAAAGAGTCGATCGGGCACCTCGAACGCTTGCCTATCGTCTTTTGTCATATCAAGATCCTCACAAGCGAAAAGCGTTATTCGATGATGTAGCCGACGCCCCAGACGTTTTTGATAAAGCGCGGCTTTTGTGCGTCGTCGCCGATCTTTTCGCGCAGGTGGCGAATGTGCACCATCACCGTATTGTTGGAGCCGGGCATAAAGTCCTCGTTCCACACCGCGCGGAACAGGTCCTCCACGGCCACCACGCTGCCGCGATGCTCGACCAGATACAGCAAGATTGAATACTCGGTGGGTGTGAGGCGTACCGGTGCACCGTCCACCGTCACGGAACGAGCGTCGCGGTTGATCTCCAAGCCGTCGAGCTGGATGGTCGGCGACTCGGCCACCTGCGAGCGGCTACCGTAGCTGGTGTAGCGGCGAAGCTGAGCGTGCACGCGCGCGATGAGCTCCAGCGGGCGGAACGGCTTGACCACGTAATCGTCCGCGCCAAGCGAAAGGCCCCCGATCTTGTCTTGCTGGGCATCGCGCGCCGTCAGCATGATCACGGGATAGGTATGGCTGGAACGGATCGTACGCAGCAGCTCAAACCCATCGATATCGGGCAGCATGACATCCAGCAGCGCCAGATCGAACTCCTGCTCCAAGATTGCCTTGGCAGCATCGGCCCCGCTATAGGCAATCTGGACATCAAAGCCCTCTTTTGTAAGGTAGATACCAACCAAGTCGGCGATGGCCTTCTCGTCATCAACTACCAGTATGCGCTCGTTCATGCGTGCTCCTCTCGCGCTCCATTATGCCCGAGGCGACGCACGCCACACACAACAAGCGTGGGTGATTAAGTCGGCCTTAAGCACCCTTGTGCCCGTTCGGGAGCGGATGTGGGCCACGCACGCACGCGATGATCGCCGACGCCGACAAACGATATACTCTAGTTCCAGAAGAGACCATCCCGTCGAAAGCGAAATCCGTGAAGCCCCTCACCTCTTTTGCAAAGCGCTCAGCCCAGCTTGCCGCCGGCTTTGTCTGCGCTATCGCCCTTGCCGCTGGCGTGCCCACCGTCGCCGGCGCCCAAGTGCTCACGACCGACAATGTTTGCGGCAAAACCGCCGATGCGCGCGGCATCACGGCCGAAAACCTGCCCGATATCGATGCGACCAATGCCCTCGTCATGGGCAAAGACGGCACCGTCTACTATGCCCGCGGCGCCGATGAGCAGGTCAAGATTGCCTCGATCACCAAGGTCATGACCGCAATCATAACCGTCGAGAATTGCAAGATGGACGAGAAGGTCACGGTGAGCAACGCCGCAGCCACCGTGGGTAATTCGACCGCCGGTTTGCTCGAAGGCGACGAGCTTACCGTGGAGCAGGCACTGCGCGGCCTGATGATTCCCTCGGGCAACGACGCCGCCATCGTGCTCGCCGAATATGTGGGCAAGAAGATCGACCCTAAGACCAAAGACGCCGAGGCCACATTTGTGAAGGCCATGAACGAGCGCGCTAAGAAGCTCGGCTGCACCGGTACGCTTTTTGAAAACCCGCATGGTCTGGACTTTGATGAGTGGGCTGGCAATATGCACTCAACCGCACACGACGTAGCGCTGATGATGCAGGAGGCCATGAAAAACGACACGATCCGCGAGGTCGTAGCGAGCGGGGATTCCTGGATCGAGGTCGCGGGCGCCGACGGCACCGACCATTCGCATTCCATGGACACGCATAACTATTTGCTGGGCCAAGATGGCAACATCGGCGGCAAGACCGGCACCACCGACGACGCGGGCTATTGCTTTACGAGCGCCTACAACCGCGACGGCGACGAGATCTACACCGTTATTTTGAACTCCACCACCACCGATCAGCGCTTTACCGATACCGCCACCCTTGCCAACTGGTACTACGACCACAAGGTGACGGTCGCAATCGCCAACACGCAGGAAAAGACCGCCAACGGCAACCCGCTCATGGCACGCATTAGCCAGACAGATTGGACGGACAAGACGATCGACGCCACGCTCGCCGACCCCACGGCGCAAGCGACCGTGTTTTCCCTTGCCGGCGAGGTGACCGAAAAGGTTAGCTACGACGATCTTTCGGGCACGGTGCATGTGGGCGACAAGGTGGGCAG
>CBCSNQ010000136.1:0-4023 GCA_965141565.1 uncultured Collinsella sp.
CGGTACCCGACAAAAAGTCATCGACATCGAGCTCGGCAAGCTCGGTCATCTCGGCGTCGGCCAGATCACACATCGTCAGCGCGACCACCATATGCGTGACGCCCAAAAGCTCCAGCACATGCACGTGCTCGCGGGTCTGCGGCATCACGCCCTCGACGGCCGAAACCACCAGCACGGCAACGTCGATGCCCGTGGCGCCCTGCACCATGGCGCGCAGGTAATGCGCGTGGCCCGGCACGTCAACCAGGCCGACGATCTTGCCGCTCGGCAGCGCCAGCTCGCCAAAGCCCAGCTCCACGGTCATACCGCGACGGCGCTCGACCTCCAGACGGTCGGGATTCTTACCGGTCAGTGCCTCGATCAGTGCCGACTTACCGTGGTCAACGTGACCCGCCGTGCCAACGATAACGGGACACTCCACCAGCGTTTGAACCTCACTCATCGAGCAATCGCCTTCTCAACGCACGCGACGAGCGTCGATGCCGCCGTCTCGATATCGCGGTCACCCACGAGTGTGCGCACGTCAAACAGGACGCGATCGTGCGAGGCGCGCGTGACGACCGGCGTGTCGAGATCTTGGACGAGCGAGCGCTTGAGTGCGTCAACGGAAAGACGCTCATCGACGAGGCGCACGGCAACGCACATGGTGGGCAGCTCGACGGTAGGCAGCGAGCCGCCGCCGGGAGTCGACGACTCCTCGACGATTTCCACCTGCACGGCGCGCGGGCAACCCGCCTTATCGAGGCCCGCCACCACCAGCTCGCGCAGTTTGCGGGCACGACGCTCCAGATGAGCCTGCGGAAGCGTGAGCATGTTGAGCACCGGCACCTCACGATGGGCCACATCGGCGCCGTCCATATAAATGCGCAGTGTAGCCTCGAGCGCCGCCAGCGCGAGCTTGCCCGGGCGCAGGGCACGCATAAGCGGATGCGACCCACAGGCCTGGACCAGATTGCGACGGCCCATGATAATGCCCGCCTGTGCAGCACCGAGCAGCTTATCGCCCGAGCACGACACGATATCGAGCCCCGCCGCGACCGAAGCCGGCGTGGGCTCCTCACCGCCGCGCACCAGGATGTCATCGGGCAAAAGTGCGCCCGACCCTTGATCCTCGTAGAACAGCAGGCCATGCTTGTGGGCCAGGGCGGCAAGCTCCCGAGAGCCCACCTCCTCGTGGAAGCCCTCGATGCGATAGTTGGAAGGATGGACCTTGAGGATCATCGCCGTATCGGGCGTGATGGCGCGCTCGTAGTCGCTCAAATGCGTGCGGTTGGTGGCCCCGACCTCGACGAGCTTGGCACCCGAGGCCTCCATAACATCGGGGATACGGAAGCTGCCGCCGATCTCGACAAGCTCGCCGCGGCTGACGATGACCTCCTTGCCCGCGGCATGGGTCGCCAGCACCAACAGCACGGCGGCCGCGTTATTGTTAACGACCAGCGCGTCCTCGGCACCGGTAAGCGAACGGATGAGCTGCGCGGCGTGCTCCTTGCGCGACCCGCGCGAGCAGGTGTCCACGCTGTACTCGAGTGTGCTGTAGCCGCGCGCGACCTCGGCCACGGCCTTTGCCGCCGACTCCGCGAGCGGCGCGCGACCCAAGTTGGTATGGATGACCACGCCCGTTGCGTTAACGGCGGGACGCAGGCTCGGCAGGGCGGAGCGGTGCGCGCGCCACTCGATGGCCGAAGCCAGCTCGCGCTTAGAGCGTGGAGCGGCACCGGCACGAATCGCAGCGCGCTCCTCGTCAAGCTCGGCCGTGACAGCGGCATGCACCACCGCGTCGCAGGTCTCCCCCGCCGCCTTCACTACCGGCCACTCGGCAAGCAGCTCGTTGACAGAAGGAATGGCGCGCAGGCGGGCGCGCACCTCATCGGACATGTTCTGGCTATCGCTCATGTGCGGCCTTTCAAAAGAAACGTGGATCAGTCGAATACATCAGCTGAGTCAATTACTCGTCATTATCCTCGCGCGCCGTGATTTTTTCCACGCGAACGGCGTTTTCCTGGGTGAGCGCGGCGCCCGTCAACGGGTCCCAACGCAACGGTGTATGGTCGAGCGGGCCCACGCCCAAGGCTTGAGCGCCACCGGCATCGGCGCCAAACGAACGCCCACCGGGGGCGGCCGAGGTGAAGATGCACGCTGGATGCAGATACGGCGTCGTCTCCACGCGCACGCGGTCGCGGCCCATATCGCTCACGAGTTCGACGATCTCGCCGTCGGCGATGCCCATGTGCGCAGCAGCATCGGCATTCATCTGCACGGCATCCAGGTCCGATCCAGCCTCGGCGGCACCTTGGGCTGCAAGCCTTCGCGAGGTATGCGACTCAAAGGGACGGTTGCCGCTAATGAGGCGAAACATCCCCGGACCGGGCTCCACCATGGGAGCAATCCAGTTGGGTACGCGACCCAGGCCGGCTCGTTCCCATACGTCGCTTGCCAGCGCAATTTTGCCGCCATCCAAGGGAATCGCCGGCTCGCCCGTACGCGACGGCAACGTAATACCCGTGTCGGCCCAGCCGCGCTCCTTGAGCTCGTCCAGATTGACCCCAAAAGGCGCCACCTGGGCAGCCGCCAGATCGTCAGACGTAAACTGGAAGTACTCGCCCACGCCACACGCCTGCGCCAGACCGGCAAAAATCTCCCGACCGGGACGTGTGTCGTCATGCTGCACAGGCAGCACGGCGTTGCGGTAGAACACGCGCGCATCGTTGGCGTCCACGACCGTTCCCACGCCGCGGTCGGCCTCCAGATACGTCACGTCGGGCAGCACGAAGTCAGAAGCACGCGCCGTCTCGGACCAGCGAATATCAATCGTCACGAGTAAGTCGAGCTGCTGCAAAATTCTCAGCCATGCACCAGCATTGCCATAGCCCGCACCGGGGTTACTGGCATAGACGATGAGTCCGCGCAAATCACCGGCAAGAATCGACTGACCGATGGTCGTGCACAGGCCGCGCACCGGATCGACCAGTGGATAGCGCTCGGACCCCAGCTTGGGCCTGCGCGGCACCGACGGCGTCGCAAAGCGTGCGGGATCGAGGTCGCCCAACACAAGCGGCGTGGGCGGGTTGAGGGCACCGCCCGCGTGTCCGATGCAGCCCAGCAGCACATCGACCAGACAAATCGCGCGCGCGGTCTGGGTGCTGTTGGCATACGCGATGCCAATGCCGCCATGAAAGCCGGCGTCCACCACCGCAGCAGGCGCCGCGGCAGCTAGATCGCGCGCCGTGGCGGCGATCTCTGCGGCCGGCACGTCGCACATCGACTCAGCCCACTCGGGCGTCCAAGCAGCGGCCGCCTGCGCCAGCTCGTCAAAACCCGTGGTATAGCGGGTCACGAACTCGTGATCGTACAGGTCCTCGGCAACCAACACGTGGACAATACCCAACAGCAGCGCCAGGTCGCAGCCCGGGCGTACGCGCAACCAGCGGTCGGCGAGCGCAGCCGAGCCGCTGCGCCGGGGGTCGACCACGATAATCTTCGCCCCACGGCGACGGGCATCGTTGAGCGCATCAACGGCCTCCATCGTCGACGAATCGACGATGGAACGCCCCAGGTACATGATGCAATCGGTATGCGCCAGGTCGGAGGCGGGACTATAGCCCAAGCTGTGCTCCCAACCGGTAAGTCGGCTTACCTCGCAGGCACCGTCGGCACCGTACACGTTGGGCGAGCCAAGCGCATGCATAAAGCGATGCGCCCAGTAGCGGTCGAACGAGGGCACGCCGAGCGTCATGCCCAGCGCACGGGGACCATGCCCGTCAACAATCTCCCCAAAGCGCGCTGCGATCTGCGCGAACGCCTCATCCCACGAAATCGCATCGAACCCCGAGCCATCATCTCGTCGACGCATGGGATGCAAAATCCGGTCGCGCTCGTCAAACGGCATTGCCAGGCGATGCCGTCCGCGGGCGCACAGGGCACGCGCCGCGCACGGATGCCCCGGCACCGGCAACTCGGCCGCCACGCGACCGTCCTCAACGCGTGCCGCAAAGGCGCAATCGGCATAGCATCCCCCGCATG
>CBCSNQ010000137.1:0-3933 GCA_965141565.1 uncultured Collinsella sp.
TGCGCAAGGAATTTCTGGCATATGTCAGAAAATGAGGGCTTATGTTTGGGCTGTGGGGCTGCGTGCGCCTGGGCTACAATGAATCTCGCTTGTAGGCGACTGACAGGAGGGTCAATGAGCAAAGCTGATCAACAGTTTGTAACCATGTGCCGCGATATTCTGGACCATGGCACCACCACCGAGGGCCAAAAGGTCCGCCCGGTGTGGGAGGATGGCACCCCTGCCTATACCATTAAAAACTTTGGTGTCACGGCCCGCTACGACCTGCGTGAGGAGTTTCCGGCTCTTACCCTGCGTCGTACGGCCCTCAAATCTGCCATGGACGAGATCCTATGGATCTATCAGAAGAAGTCCAATAACGTGCATGACCTCAACAGCCATATCTGGGATGAGTGGGCCGACGAGACCGGTTCCATCGGCAAGGCCTACGGGTATCAGATTGGCCAGAAGAGCCATTATGCCGAGGGTGACTTTGACCAGATGGACCGCGTGCTGTACGACCTTAAGAACACGCCGTACAGCCGCCGCATTATGACGAACACCTATGTGTTTAGCGATCTGTCCGAGATGCACCTGTATCCGTGCGCCTACAGCGTGACGTATAACGTGACGCAGCGCCCGCAGGATGACAAACCGACGCTCAACATGATTCTCAACCAGCGTAGCCAGGACATTTTGGCCGCGAACAACTGGAATGTGTGCCAGTATGCCATTCTGCTGATGATGGTTGCGCAGTCGGTCGATATGATTCCCGGCGAGTTGCTGCACGTGATCGCCGATGCCCATATTTACGACCGTCATGTCGATATCGTCCGCGAGCTTATCGAGCGCCCGCAGTTTGCGGCTCCCAAGGTAACGCTCAACCCCGATGTGCATGATTTCTACGCGTTTACGACCGATGATCTGATTGTTGAGGGCTATGAGCACGGCCCGCAGGTCAAGAACATCCCCATTGCGGTGTAGGTGACGCGCATGACGTGTAAGCTTTCTGCCATTGTCGCTGTGTGCGATGACTGGGGCATTGGCTGCGAGGGTGACATGGTCGTGTCCAATCGCTCCGATATGCGCCATTTTGTAGCGTGCACCAAAGGTTGCCCGGTCATTATGGGACGCAAGACACTTCTGAGTTTTCCCGGCGGACGACCGCTCAAGAATCGCCGCAATATCGTGCTCACCCGCGACGAGAGCTTTGCTGCCGAGGGTGTCGACGTGGTGCATAGCGTCGACGAGGCCTTGGCCGCCGTGGCCGATGAGCCCATTGCGTGGGTGATTGGCGGCGGCGAGGTGTATCGACAGTTCTTGCCGTATTGCGTCGAGGCCGAGGTTACGCATAACCATTGCGTGCATGACGTGGATACGTACTTTCCCGATCTGGATGCCGATCCCGCGTGGGAGATTGCGAGGCGTGGCGGTGTTGCCACGATTGCCGCGGGCGAGGGTGACGAGGGTCTCGATTATGAGTTCGTGACATATCGTCGCGTTGAGGCGTGAATCGCCTAGCGTGAACGGTATTATCGGGTTGATTGAATGCATGGGGCGGCGCTTCGCGTCGCCTCGTTTGGTATAGATGTGCTGTTAAGAAGGGTGCGGGCTGGCTGCTATGACTGATGCCGTTGAGGTTCTGCGAATCGATTCGCTTACGGATGAGCGGCTCGACGCCTACGTGCGACTGACCGAGCGCGAGCTTCGCTGCGTGCTGGAGCCCCAAAAGGGTATCTTTATCGCTGAGAGTGCCAAGGTTATCGAGCGCGCGGTGCGCGCCGGATACCAGCCGGTGAGCTTTCTTTTGGGCGAACGCTGGCTTGATCAGATGATGCCGCTGTTTGAGCGCCTGGTTGTGCGCGAGGGCGCAGGTCCGGTTCCTGTGTTCGTTGCCTCCATGGAGCTCATGGAGCAATTGACGGGCTTTAACGTGACGCGCGGCGCGCTCGCGGCGTTTCGTCGCCCGCGGCAGATTCCGGTTGATGAGTTTCTCGACGGCGTCGTCGAGGCGGCGGGGGAGCGTCCGGTGCGTGTGTGCGTGCTCGAGGGCATTGTCGACCATACCAATGTGGGCGCGATTTTCCGTTCGGCGGCCGCATTGAACGTTGACGGTATTTTGGTCAGCCCTACGTGCTGCGACCCGCTGTACCGTCGCTCGGCCCGCGTGAGCATGGGCACGGTTTTCCAGGTGCCTTGGACGCGCATTGGCAGCGAGGCTCGTGTGTGGCCGCACGATGGCCTGGCGGCACTGCACGAAGCCGGTTTTTCCTGTGCTGCCATGGCATTGACGGACGATTCCGTATCGCTGGACGATCCCGTGCTGCAGGAGATTGACCGCCTGGCAATCTTTATGGGTACCGAGGGTGCCGGCCTGGGTGCCAAGACTATCGCGGGCTGCGACCGGGCCGTGCGCATTCCGATGGCGCACGGGGTCGATTCGCTTAACGTGGCAGCGGCGAGTGCCGTCGCCTTTTGGCAGCTGTGCCCGCACGTGAGTAATGAGTACCACTACCAGCCGGGGCTGTATCACTAGGCAGATAGTTCGCACCGGGCTCTTATTCGGGGTGTTTCGGTCGACGCCGGTCGGTGCTAAGCTGGTATTGGCGTTGGCCTTAATTTGCTGTTTTGTCGGTTGACGTGCGCTTTTGGGGAGGGCGTGTGGCTAAGAAATCTACGGCTATCGATGTAACGCAGGGTGTTATTTGGCAGCAGCTGCTTTCGCTGTGCGTTCCCATCTTTTTTAGTTCGTTTTTTCAGCAGGCCTACACGCTCATCGGTACGTATATCGTCGGCCAGTTTGGCGGCAAACTCGCACTGGGTGGCATTCAAGCCACGATGGTGCTTACCGAGCTCTGCATTGGCTTTTGCGTTGGTGTTGGCGCCGGCTGCGCGGTCATTACCGGTCAGTATTTTGGCCAGCACGATGATGAGCGGCTGAGTCGTTCGGTCCATACGGCCATGACGCTCGCGTTGGTGGGCGGTATCGTTTTCTCGATTCTTGGCATAGTGTTCGTTGAGCCCATGCTGGTGCTTATGAACACGCCGCATGAACTATTGGCCGAGGGCGTGGCATATGCTCGTTGCTATTTTGCCGCCATGGTTGCGGCGCTGCTGCTCAATATGGGAACGGCACTGCTGCGCGCCGTGGGCGACACGCGCGGGCCTGCTGTGATTATCGCTTCCGGCTGCCTTGTTAATGCGGTGCTGGATGTCATCTTCGTTGCCGTGCTTCATATGGAGGCTCTGGGCTGCGGTATCGCGGTGGCACTGACCATTTGCTCTAACGCCACGATGATCGTGATTCGTATGATGCACGCACCGGGTGCGTGGCGGCTTTCACTGTCCAAACTCGGCATTGATCCTGGCATTTGCAAGAGCATGATCTCGTGTGGTCTGCCGCTTGGCTTTCAGTCTGCTGCGTATTCGATTTCCAACGTTTTGATTCAGGTGTCGGTCAATTCGTTTGGTGCCGATGTCACCACGGCGTGGGGTCTTTCGGGCCGCTTGGATGGCATCGTCTGGATGGTTACCGAGGCGCTTGGCGTGTCGATCACCACGTTCTCGGCACAGAACTTTGGCGCGCGCAACTACGAGCGCATGCGCAAGGGCTACCATACGTCGCTCGTGCTGTCGTTTATGCTCATTGGCGGCCTGTCTGCCGTGCTGCTGGTATTCTCGGGTCCGTTGTCGCGTCTGTTTGTCGACGATGCTTCGATTTCGGCGTATACCACGACGATTCTTCATTTCATTGCGCCGTTCTACGCGATTTTCTCGATTATCGAGAACGCGTCGGGCTCCATTCGTGGTGCCGGGTGAGCTTGCAGCCCATGCTGCTCACGATTTTTGGCACCGTCGTGCTCAGGGTGATCTGGGTGTTTGCGATTATGCCGTTCGATCCGTCGCTTGAGCACCTGCTGCTGGTCTACCCTGTAACCTGGCTCATCACCGCCA
>CBCSNQ010000138.1:0-3856 GCA_965141565.1 uncultured Collinsella sp.
GCGGCGAATCTGCTCCATCGCTTAGAGCTGCTGCGTCTGGACGGCGCGTGATAGGGCTGCCAAAGCGATCGCCAGCGTGCTGAGCAACGTCCTCTCTGTGCGCACCTGTTTTTGTATGTATTAGCGCACTACCAAGCACGCCCGCGCGGCCGCATGCCGTGCCCATTGCGCGTGCAGATAAGGAACAACAACATATGCGTAATTCTGTATCTGACGTCACCGACGCCGAGATTCTGGACGAGACCTGCGAGGCCATGACCCAGGCTGCCTTCGATGCCGCCGATGAGGCCAATGCCGCCCAGGCCGTCGAGTCCGCTACCGAGAGCCTGCCCGCCTTTGACGAGCTGGGCCTCTCCGACGAGATGCTTCGTGCTATCGAGAACCTGGGCTACACGGCGCCCACGCCCGTGCAGGCCGGCTCGATCCCCGTAGTGCTCGAGGGCCGTGACCTGCTTGCCGCCGCTCAGACCGGCACCGGCAAGACGGCCGCCTTTTTGCTGCCGACTATGAACAATCTGGAGCACATCGCTCCTCCCAAACCCGTGCGCGAGCGTGGCGGCCGCAACCGCCGTCGCGGTGCTAAAAAGCCCGAGGGCAACGGCCGTGGCCCCGTGATGCTCGTCATCACCCCCACGCGCGAGCTTGCCCAGCAGATCGACGAGGTCGCGAGCAAAATCGCCGACGTCACGGGCCACGTTGCCGTGACCGTCGTGGGCGGCGTGAGCTACAAGCCGCAGACCGCGGCACTCAAGTACGGTTGCGATATCCTAGTTGCCACGCCGGGTCGTCTGGTCGACCTGATCGAGCAGGGCGCCTGCCACCTGGACGAGGTTAAGGTCCTGGTGCTCGACGAGGCCGACCGCATGCTCGACATGGGCTTTTTGCCCGCCGTCCGCCGCATTGTGCGCGAGACGCCGGCCGAGCGCCAGACGCTGCTGTTCTCGGCGACGCTCGACGAGGAGGCCGTGGGCGAGATCACCGACCTGGTGAGCGACCCGGCCCGCGTGGAGATCGCGCCGGCCACGTCGACCGCCGACACCGTCGACCAGTTTGTGTTCCCGGTGTCCATCGAGGCCAAAAACAACCTGCTGCCCGAGTTCCTCAAGAAGGAGGGCCCGGAGCGCACTATCGTCTTTATGCGCACCAAGCACCGCGCCGACAGCTGCTGCCGTCGTCTGGAGCGCAAGGGCATCAAGGCCGCCGCGATTCACGGCAACCGCAGCCAGGCCCAGCGCGAGCGTGCCCTTTCGGCCTTCCGCGACGGTACCGTCGACGTGTTGGTGGCAACCGACGTGCTCGCCCGCGGCATCGACATCAGCGACGTGCGTTACGTCGTGAACTTTGACGTGCCGGCCGAGCCGACCGACTACATCCACCGTATTGGCCGTACGGGCCGCGCCGGCGAGCTGGGCTGGGCCATCACGTTTGTGACCGAGCAGGATGTCGATGAGTTCTACGAGATCGAGAAGCTCATGGACAAGACCGCCGACATCTACGAGGCCGGCGACCTGCATGTGGGCCCCAATCCGCCCGCGGTTGACCCCGAGCGCGATCCTGCGGCCTTTAAGGTGAAGAAGAAGACCAAGCGCGGCAAGTCCAAGAGCAAGAAGAAGCTTGAGCAGGCGCGTCGCGACGGCAAGCGCAACGGCGACGATTACGGTGATGTGGCCGGTCGTTCCAACCGCGGTCGAGACGAGCGTCGCGGCGACGGTGAGCGTCCGAGCCGTCCCAAGCGCGGCGGCAAGACCCGCGTGCGCGAGGGCGTTCAGGCTCGCGTGGACGAGGCTGTGGAGAGCGTGGCCCGCGAGGTGGCTGCCGAGGAGCGCGGCGGTGCTGGTGTCGTTGAGCAGGCCCCGCGCGGCAACCGTGCCGAGCGCCGTGCCAAGCAGTTCCAGGGCGAGGCGCATCGCCGTCGCCGCGAGGACGAGGACCGCGGCGGTCGTCGCCGTGTTGAGCGCGAGGACGAGGGCCGTGGCTCGCGTGGCGGCAAGCGTGGTTCGGGCGATCGTCGTCGTTCCGGTCGCGATGGCGAGCGCGGCGGCCGTGATGAGCGCCGTGGCGGCGAGGGCCGCGGTTCGCGTGGCGAGCGTGGTACTCGCGGCGGCGAGTCCCGTGGCGGCAAGCGCTTTGATGAGCGCGGTGGCCGTGGCGGCGAGCATCGCGAGGGCACTCGTGGCAATGGCAGCCGCAGCGGTGCTGGCCGCTCTAACGAGTCGCGCGATCGCCGCGATCCGCGTGCCAGCCGCGATCGTCGCGATGACTGGCGCAACTACGACGATACCCGCGAGGAGCGTCGTGGCGGCTATCGTGGCGGGCGTGGCGGCAACCAGGCCGGCTCCCGCGGCGGCCGTGCCGGCGGTCGCGATAATCGTGGTAGCTATGGCAATAGTCGTGGCGGCAAGCGCGGCGGCAGCTCCCGTCGCCCCGGTGACGGCGGCGGCAAGCGCAAGTAACATACGCATCGCCCGCTAGAGCGAGGTGAACCAAGGGCCCCGAGCAACTACGCTCGGGGCCCTTTTTGTTTGCCGTATCCGATCGCTAGTTCAAATGTGATTTCCTCGGGAATGCATCTAGAGGATGCCGTGGGCCTGTTTCCTACCATGCGGCAATGGGTCCCATGGGGTGCGCCGTGCATTTTTTGGAGTATTCTGCAGTTCGAGTTGTCTGCATATGATTTGACGTCGCCAACGGTGGCTTTCGGATATCCCTAGCGAGCGTTCTGAGTCAGATTTCGTCGTTTTCCGGAGCAGGGGCGCGTCATTCTCGCCATGTCGGAACCCAAAATGACGCAGCGCCCTAAAGGTTTGCCCGCTCGGGGTATTGCTGGCGCGGTCACGTTGCAGAATACTCCGTTTTTTGCACGGGCCAGGATGGGGTACCTCGGGAGAACACGGCGGTATCCCGTAAATATATACAATCTGTACCGTAATTTATACAAAACGAAGAGGCAGACAGCGTAGGGTTGGTGCATTGGGGTGCTTGATGCACCAAAATGGGGATCCCACGTGCCGTATACTCTGGCTGGATGTGAAAACGGCTTGACGCGTTGCCAGACGTAGGGGGAGGGTGTCTCGATGAGCGTATTCGAAATTGTGTTTAGTCCGACGGGTGGAACGCAGAAGGTGTCTGGCCTTGTGGCCGGGGCACTGGACAAGAATACCGTTACCGTCGATCTGACCGATAGCGGGCTAGATTTCAGCGCTGTCTCGATGACTGAGGACGACGTGGCCGTAATCTCTGTGCCGGCGTATGCCGGTAGAATCCCGGCTGTGGTGGCTGACCGGTTGGGCATGGTTCACGGCAACGGAGCGCGGGCCGTTCTGGTGTGCGTCTACGGAAACCGCGCGTTTGAGGACACGCTCGTAGAGCTGGAGGACGTTGCGAAGCATGCGGGATTCCGGGTGATCGCGGCAGTTGCGGCCATTGCAGAACATTCCATTGCGCGACAGTTTGCTGCCGGTCGTCCGGATGCGCAGGATGCGGCGCAGCTTGCTGAGTTTGCTCAGCAAATTCAGCAAAAGCTGTTGGCTGAGGATGCGTCCGAGCCCTCTATCCCCGGCAATCGTCCTTATAAACAAGCTGGAGGTCACCGCATGGCGCCCGAGGCAACAGAGGATTGCGTCTCCTGCGGTGCATGCGCCGCGGCGTGCCCCGTTTGTGCTATCGACAAGGGTGACCCCAAACGAGCAGCTGGCGAGGCGTGCATCTCCTGCATGCGCTGCATCGCCGTATGTCCGCGAGGCGCTCGCAAGCTTGATCCCAACAAGCTATCCGCTGTTTCCCAGATGTTGAGCAAGGTTTGCGTCGTGCGGAAGGAATGCGAGCTCTTCATCTAGCGCATACGAAATTGGTGCGT
>CBCSNQ010000139.1:0-3842 GCA_965141565.1 uncultured Collinsella sp.
CATGCAGCAGATGGCGCTCGACACGCTCGGCGCCTATTTTGGCTACACCTCGTTTCGCTCGGGGCAGGATCGCATGGTCGATGCGATTCTTGCCGGTCGCGATGCGCTGGGTGTTATGCCCACGGGCGCCGGCAAGTCCATTTGCTACCAGGTGCCCGCGCTCATGCTGCCCGGCATCACCTTTGTGGTGAGCCCGTTGCTGTCGCTTATGGAGGACCAGACCCGCGCGCTGCTCGCGGCGGGTGCGCGCCCCAGTTATCTCAACTCCAGCCTTACGCCGGCTCAGCAAAATACCGTGCTCAAGCGGGCGCGCGAGGGCCGCTATCAGCTTATGTACGTGGCACCCGAGCGCCTGCTCGAGCCGCGCTTTTTAGCCTTTGCGCAGGAAGCCGCGGCGGACGGTGGCATTGGCGTGCCGCTCGTGGCCATTGACGAGGCCCACTGCGTGAGCCAGTGGGGCCAGGATTTTCGTCCCGCTTACCTGCAGATTCGCGAGTTTATCGATTCGCTGCCGCGGCGCCCCATCGTGGCGGCCTTTACCGCCACGGCGACCGAGCGTGTACGCGCCGATATCCAGCAAATGCTCGGCCTGCAAAACCCGGCGACGGTGGTGACGGGCTTCGATCGCAAGAACCTCTACTTTGGTTGCGAAGAGATGGGCGACAAGACCAAGACCGCGTGGGTGCGCGACTACGTGATCGCGCATTCGAGCGAGAGCGGCATCGTGTATTGCTCGACCCGCAAGACGGTCGATGCGCTGGCCGCGGAGCTTGCCGAGGCCCTGGGTCCCAGCGGCATTCGTGTGGGCCGCTACCATGCCGGCATGGGCAACGACGCCCGCCGCCAGAGTCAGCGTGCCTTTATCGACGACGACATCCAGGTGATGGTTGCTACCAACGCCTTTGGCATGGGTATCGACAAGCCCAATGTGCGCTACGTGATCCACAACAACGTGCCCGAGAGCATCGAGGCCTACTACCAGGAGGCGGGCCGCGCTGGCCGCGATGGCGATCCGGCCAGCTGTCACTTGCTGTGGAACGGCAACGATTTTCGCATGCGCCGCTTTCTGATCGATCGCGGCGATGCTGCCGACGAGGCGCTCGATGACGAGCAGCGCGCGTGGGCGCTCCAGAACCGTTATCGTCTGCTCAGCCAGATGGAGGGCTACTGCAATACCACCGGCTGCCTGCGCGAATACATGCTGCGCTACTTTGGCGACGAGGCCGCGGCCGAGCATGCTGCCGCGGCCGGTGCGGGCAGCACCGCCACGGACGACGCCGAGGGCTGCGGCAACTGCAGCAACTGCCTCACGCAGTTCGAGGTCGAGGACGTCACCGATATGGCTCGCGCCGCCGTGCGCTATGTGGCCACACGTCCCATGCGCTTTGGCAAGTCGCTCATCGCCGACGTGCTTCACGGCGGCAACACCGAGCGCATTCGTCAGATGCATCTGGATGAGGACCGCGGCTACGGTGAGCTGTCGAGCGAATCGGTCGGGCGCATCAAGGACATCATCGGCCAGCTATGCGGCCGCGGTTATCTGGCTACCTCGCAAGGGCAGTACCCGGTCGTGGGGCTAGGCCCGCGCGCCGGCGAGGTCGAGGACGAGGCGTTCGCCTTTACCGTTAAGCGTCGTGCGTCTAAGCGCAAGGCCTCGGCCCGCGCCCGCCGTGCGGTGGATCTGTTGCGCGAGGAGGCCGAGCTGGATCAGCGCCCGCGCGTGGGTGACGATGCCGAGCTGTTCGAGCGCCTGCGTGCCCTGCGCAAGGAGATTTCGACCGAGCTGGAGATGGCGCCGTACATGGTCTTCTCCGACAAGGCCCTGCGCGGTCTGTGCCGCCTACGCCCGCAGACGCGCGACGAGCTTATCCAGGTCAACGGTATCGGCGAGAAAAAGGCCGACGCCTTTGGCGAGCAGTTTATGGCGGCGATTGAAGAGTTTGAGTCCGAGCATGCACGGAATGGAGCATAACGATGGCATCCGACGATAAAACCGAGCGCACTGAGGTGTCCGCTGTGCCGCTGTACCAGCAGGTTATGGACGACCTAAAGGGCGAGATCGCGCGCGGCGTGTACGTGGCCGGCTCGCGCATTCCTTCCGAGATGGAGCTCGCGAAGTCTTACGGCGTGGGACGAATCACCGTGCGCCGCGCCATCGAGGAGCTGTCGCGCGCGGGGTATCTCAACCGCCAGCAGGGGAGGGGCACCTTTGTGTGCGCTCCCAAGCTCAAACGCAAGATTCGCCAGAAGGGTGACGTTCAGAGCTTTACTGAGGGTTGTGCTGCCAACGACATGGTGCCGGGCGCGCGTCTGGTGTCGCGCACGGTGGTCGCGGCGACGCACGAGGATGCGGCGTTCTTTGGCGTGGAGCCCGGCTGCGAGCTTATCGTGGTCGAGCGTGTGCGCACGGCCGACGGCATCCCCGTCATGCTCGAGAACAACGCCTTTGTGCTCGCCGACCATCCCTACCTGCAGACGCTGGCCGATGAGGACCTCACCGATAGCTCGATCTTTGCGCTCGTTGCCGAGCATTCGGGTCGCGCGCCGCTCAAGTCCGACCCCTGCACCGTGGAGATTGCGCTTGCCGATGCTCAAGCGGCCCCGCTGCTGGAGGTGCCGGTCGGCGAGCCGCTCTTCTATATGGAGGCGTACTTTACCGATGAGGACGAGCGCCCCTTGCTGCTCGGCCGCCAAAAGATCGTGGGCTCGCGTTACGTCTTCGACATCTAACATCCACAGATAGAACAACATAGAACAAATTTGCCGAGATGACTTCACGTGCGTCGCCGTGCGTGTTATAAATAGGACAACATAGAACGACCACAGGTACGAGCTGTCATCGCTCAAAGCCGCCCCACAAGGAGGAACATCACCATGAACGCACATGATCTGGTTCAGGAAATCATCGAGCGCAAGGGCAAGATTGAGAATGTCTTTTGGATCGCCTGCGGCGGTTCGATGATTGACCTGATGCCGGCCAACGAGCTGCTCAAGCGCGAGGCCACTACGTTTACCTCGACGGTCTACACGGCACGCGAGTTTTGCCTGATGGCCCCCAAGAGCCTTGGGCCGAAGTCGCTCGTTATTGCCTGCAGCCACAGCGGCAACACGCAGGAGGTCGTCGACGGCTGCGAGATGGCGTTGGCTGCCGGCGCCGAGGTCGTCGCCATGACCGACTGTGAGGGCTCCAAGATTGACAACGGCAAGTGGACCACCTGGGTCTACCCCTGGGGCGAGGGCGTGTCGCAGGCCGAGGTGCCTCAGGGTATCGGCGCTCTAATCGCCGCCGAGCTGCTCGACCAGCAGGAAGGCTACGAGGCACTCGCCGACATGTACGAGGGCCTCAAGCAGATGGATGCGCTGCTGCCCGCCGCCCGCGAGAAGGTCAACGCCGAGCTGGGCGCCCGCTTTGCCGAGCTCTGCCAGCAGCACAAGTTCTTCTATATCCTGGGCTCCGGCCCCAACTTTAGCCAGACCTACGCCATGGCGATCTGCTCGCTCATGGAGATGCAATGGCAGCACTGCTGCTATATTCACTCCGGCGAGTACTTCCACGGTCCGTTCGAAGCCACCGAGCCCGGCGTGTTCTACTTTGTGCAGCTTGGCGCCGGCGAGTGCCGCCCCATGGAGGAGCGCGCTCTTGCGTTCCTCAACACGCATACCGACACGATCATGGTGCTCGACGCGCTTGAGTACGGCGTGGGTGAGGTGCCTGCCAGCGTGCGTTCGTACCTGGAGCCGATCTTCTTCTACAACATGAGCTGCGAGCTGCGCGCCGCCCGCGGCAAGGTCTTCGACCACAGCCCCGAGGTTCGTCGCTACATGGGCATCGAGCAGTACTA
>CBCSNQ010000140.1:0-3767 GCA_965141565.1 uncultured Collinsella sp.
GGTGATCTCCGCCTTGAGAGGGCGGCGTCCTAAACCGCTAGACGAACGGGCCATAAGCCTCAGCAGAAAAGAAGTGGTAGCCCGTACCAGATTCGAACTGGTGATCTCCGCCTTGAGAGGGCGGCGTCCTAAACCGCTAGACGAACGGGCCACATGACATCTGCACTGCCGTGCTGCGTGGAAATATATTACGGGACAAAAAACGTCAGCGCAAGAAGAAATTCCAAATTGCCGAAAAATTGTCGGCAGGTTATGGAACACGCAGGTAAACTGGGTAGCTAATTCAAGTTGAGATGGACCAAAAGAGCTTCGCGATCGTTGGGAATGTTGTCTTCGATCACGGCGTCGAGGGCGGAGTTGAGAAGCTGACCCAGTTCCGGCCCAGGCTTGACTCCGACACGGATCAGGTCGCCGCCGTTGATGGCGAGCATCTTGAGCGTATAGGGCTCCCCTGCCTTCAGCAGCTCGTGCGCCATCGCGCGCATCTCCTCAATCGTCTCAACGTAATAGAAGCACGATGGGGCCTTGCCAAGCGTGTCAGCACGCTTGAGGTCCATGAGCTCGTCAATCAGGCGGGCCGTGTCGACGCCCTCACCCGAAAGCGCGCGCATCATATTGAGCAGGCAGGAGCGCTCGGGGCGCAGCGGCTTATCGTGATATTTGATGAGCAGGCAAACGTCGCGCACCAGGTCGTGCGAGAGTGCCAGGCGATCCATAATGACGCGCGCTTTCTTGGCGCCGAGCTCGGGATGACCGTAGAAGTGTCCGCTGCCGGCGTGATCGACCGTAAAGCGCTCGGGCTTGGAGACATCGTGCAAAAACGCCGCCCACATAAGGCTCGACGATGGCGCGACGCCGTCGCACAGCGCCAGCTCCCCTGCCACCGTCAGCACACGGGCGATATGCTCGTAGACGTTAAACGCATGGTAGACACTTCGCTGATCAAACCCGCGACCCGCTGCCAACTCGGGCACAGCGGCACAGATGAGCTCGGGATAGCGAAGCATCGCGTCTCCCCCATGACCGGTCGAAAGAATGCCCTCGAGCTCAATACCCACACGCTCGCGCGCCACGGCATCGAGCAGCGGCGCGCACTCGGCAAGCGCACGCTTAGTCTCGGGCTCAATCATAAAGTCCAGACGGCAGGCAAAGCGCACCGCACGCAGCATGCGCAGGGCGTCCTCGTTAAAGCGACGCTTGGGATCACCGACAGCGCGAATCAGCTTGCGCTCCAAGTCACCCTGGCCGTCGTAGCGGTCGACAAGCCCGCGCTCGGGATGCCAGGCCATGGCGTTGACGGTAAAGTCGCGGCGGGCCAGATCGTCCTCGAGCGAGGCGGCACGCTCGACACTCTGAGGATGGCGCCCATCGGTGTAAAAGCCATCCAGGCGGTACGTGGTGACCTCGATACGCTCGCCATCGGAAATAGCCGTGATTCCGCCAAATTTAATGCCCGACTCCACGACCGCGATATCAGCGGCCTCGAGCGCCGCTTTGGACTCCTGCCACAGGCCGCTACAGCACATATCAACATCGTGGCTGGGGCGCCCCATCAGGGCGTCGCGCACCCAACCGCCTACGTACCAAGCCTCAAGACCAGCCGCCTCAAGCGCGCGCAGGACGCGCAGGGAGGCATCGGACGATTGCGTACCGTTGAGCGAAACATTGCACATGCCTATGGCCTCCTGCGACTATCAAATTGGCTATCGATTGCGTCTGCAAGAAGTCTAGCAAGAAACAGCCTCCACTGCACACGCAAGTCCCGTAAACAAAAACGCATCCGTCCTAGTCTAAGACGGATGCGAAATAATCAAACTATTCAGACAAGGTGCCGGAACTAGCAGACCTGGCGAACCTCGATGTGCTTCTTATATTCGTCCACCTTGGCAAAGTCGCCCAGGCCCGGGCACTCGACCACGTTGGCGCCGGTAGCCATCGAAAGGCGCAGGGCATCCTCGACTCGCTCGGGGGCGTCGTGCCATACGGACAGGAAGGCAGCCAGCGAGGAATCGCCGGCGCACACCGTCGACAGCAGCTTGACGTCGAAGGTGCGTTTGGCAAACCAGATGTGCTCGCCGTTGGAGAAGTACGCACCGGCGCCACCAAGGGTCAGCAGCACGTTCTTGGCGCCCTTGGCGTGCAGCTCGGCCATCGCGCCCTTGACGGACTCGTCGTCGCCACCGCTCACCTTAATGCCAAAGATGTCGAGCAGCTCATCGTCATTGGGCTTGATCAGCAGCGGCTCCATGGCAATGAGGTCTGCCAGCTGATGGCTCGAGATGTCGAGGACGAACTCGGCCCCCTTGGCCTTGACGCGGCGCAGGACCTCGGCCAGGAAGCCCTCGGAAGTGTTGGGAGGCAGCGAGCCGCTGATGACCAGACAGGTCATGTCATCGAGCGAATCGATGAGCTCAAACATCTCCTGCTCGTTGGCCTCGTTGATAGCGGCACCGGTGTTGACCATGTTGTACTCGGTGTCGGGGCCGGCATTGAGGAACACGTTGACGCGCGTGATGCCGTCGGTCCACACGGGCTTGACGGGCACGCCCAGGGCCTCGGCGCCCTTGACGATAAACTCGCCCGAGAAGCCGGCGAAGAAACCCAAGATCGTGGTGTCGACACCATAGTGGTCAAGAGTAAACGAGACGTTGAGGCCCTTGCCGTTGGGCGTGTAGACGGCATTGCGGGTACGCGTGACGGTGTTAGCGTCAAGGCCGTCGCAGGCGATGTTGTAGTCGATGGCGGGATTTGCAGTGAGCGTGTAAATCATGAATGTTCCTTTCACGAAGCAACGTGTTGATGAAAGTATATTCCACGCATCGGTAAAAGGCTAGGGCAACTCGGTGAACGGTATGGAAGCGATGAAGTACGGCAGGACATCTCTCCCCCATGACGAAACAAAAAAGGCGCCCCGGCCGAAACCAGGGCGCCGCATGCGCACGAATATGTCGCGTTTCGATTACTGACGATCGAGCTTGCGGACAGCAACGCGCTTGCTGTACTCGTCGACGTGACCAAAGTCGCCAATGCCGACGGACTCGGCAACGTTGGCGCCGGTGGCCATAGCGAGCTTCATGGCCTCCTCGACGTTGTCGCGATCCCTGTACCACTTGTGCAGGAACGCAGCGAGGGTGCAGTCGCCGGCGCAGACGGAAGAAACCAGCTTGATGTTGAACTCACGCTTGGCGTACCAGATGTCCTCGCCGTTGGAGAAGTAAGCGTCGCCGCGGCTACCACGGGTGAGCAGCACGTTCTGAACGCCGGCGTCGTGAGCCATCTTCATGGCAACGCGGACCTCGTCGTCGGTGTCGACCGGCACGCCGAAGATGGCCTTCATCTCGTGATGGTTCGGCTTGATGAGCAGAGGCTTCTTGTGAGCGAGCTCCTTGAGCTTATCGGAGGACAGGTCCAGGACGACGTCGGCGCCACGAGCCTGAGCGTGCTCCATGACCTGAGCCAGGAAGTCGGGCGTAGCTTTGGGAGGCACGGAGCCGGAGACAATCAGGCACTCAAGATCGCCCGCGGTGTCCAGGATGTTGTAGAGCTCCTCCTGGTGCTGCGGCGTGATCGGAGCGCCGGGGTTCAGGATGCCGTACTCGTGCTGGCCATCGTTGACGTAGGTGTTGATACGCGTGATGCCATCGGTCCAGACCGGGCGGCACAGGCAACCCAGGTTCATGACCTCCTCGACGATAAACTTGCCCGTGAAGCCAGCGAAGAAGCCGAGCGCGACGGTGTCGACGCCCATCTTCTTAAAGGCGAAGGAC
>CBCSNQ010000141.1:0-3757 GCA_965141565.1 uncultured Collinsella sp.
TGGGCAAGCTTGTCCCCGAGCTTTCCGGCGGCGAGACCGAGCATGCGGCCGATGGAGATCTGCGCGTCTGGGTGCGCCGCGGAATCGCGCCGGTCGTGATGAACGAGCGCTTTGGCCGCATTCGCCTGACACACGTGAACCTCAACGACGGCACCGCCGAGGGCATCCAGCTGCTCGACGCCCCGTGCTTCTCGGTCCAGTACCACCCCGAGGCTTCGCCTGGCCCTACCGATGCCCACTATCTCTTTACCGCCTTTACGCGACTCATGGACGGCGAGGAGAACTACCTGGACATCGATACCGCGAAGGACCGCCTTGCCGGCTGGAACTTTGCCGAGACCGCCGCGACCGAGACCGAGGAGAACTAACATGCCTAAACGTACTGACATCAAGCGCATCCTCGTTATTGGTTCGGGCCCCATCGTCATTGGCCAGGCCTGCGAGTTCGACTACTCTGGCGCCCAGGCCTGCAAGGTACTCAAGGAGGATGGCTTTGAGGTCATCCTGGTCAACTCCAACCCGGCGACCATCATGACCGACCCGGGTCTTGCCGACCGCACCTATGTCGAGCCCATCACCGCCGAGTTTATCGAGCGCGTGATCAAGAAAGAGCGCCCGGACGCGCTGCTGCCCACGCTGGGCGGCCAGACCGGTCTGAACGCCGCCGTCGAGCTGGCAAAAGACGGTACGCTCGACAAGTACGGCGTCGAGATGATCGGCTGCGACCTGGCCGCCATCGAGCGCGGCGAGGACCGCAAGCTCTTCAACGAGGCCATGGCCGAGATTGGCCTGGAGGTCGCGCGCTCGGGCTATGCCTACAGCGTGGCCGACGCCGAGGCTATCGCCGAGCGCGTGGGCTATCCCTGCGTGCTGCGCCCGAGCTTTACCCTCGGTGGCGCCGGCGGCGGCATCGCACATACTCACGAGGAGCTCGTCTCCATCGTGAGCCAGGGCCTGGAGCTCTCGCCTGCCCACGAGGTGCTGGTCGAGGAGTCCATCGAGGGCTGGAAAGAGTACGAGATGGAGGTCATGCGTGACCACGCCGGCAACGGCATCATCGTGTGCTCCATCGAGAATCTCGACCCCATGGGCGTGCATACCGGCGACTCCATCACCGTGGCGCCGGCGCAGACCCTCTCCGACCTTGAGTATCAGCGCATGCGAGTGGCCTCGCTCGCCATTCTGGAGAAGATCGGCGTCGAGACCGGTGGCTCCAACGTGCAGTTTGCCGTGAACCCCAACACCGGTCGCCTGATCGTCATCGAGATGAACCCGCGCGTGAGCCGCTCGTCCGCACTGGCCTCCAAGGCCACGGGTTTCCCCATCGCTAAGGCCGCCGCGCGCCTGGCCGTGGGCTACACGCTTGACGAGATCGTTAACGACATTACTAAGGCAACGCCCGCCTGCTTTGAGCCCACGATTGACTACTGCGTCGTCAAGGTGCCGCGCTTTGCCTTCGAGAAGTTCAAGGGTACCGACCCCACGCTCACCACGCGCATGAAGGCCGTGGGCGAGATCATGGCGATCGGCCGCACCTTTGAGGAGGCCTTTGGCAAGGCCATGCGTTCGCTGGAGGACGGGCATCAGGGCATTTGTGCCGGTGGCAAGGAAGGTGCCGACAAACTGAGCGACGATGAGCTCGCTCAAGCCGTGGCAACGCCGACCGAGCACCGCATCTTCTTTGTGGTCGAGGCCCTGCGCCGTGGCTGGGACATCGCTCGCATCCATGCCATCTGCGGTATCGATCCGTGGTACCTCAACCGTATCAATGACATGGTGCAGGTCCAGGAGAGCATCCGCGGCCTGCGTGTGGAGGATATCGACGCCGACGCGATGCGCTTGCTCAAGCAGTACGGCACGAGCGACGCCGAGATCGCCGCGCTGACCGGCTCGGACGAGCGCTTTGTGCGCGCCTATCGCAAGGGCCTTGGCGTGGTTCCCAGCATGAAGACGGTCGATACCTGCGCTGCGGAGTTCTCGAGCGCCACGGAGTACCACTACAAGACGTACGAGAACATCTACCGCACGAGTCCGGATGCCAAGAAGTGCGTGGCTCCCGACGAGACCACGCCGGCGGACAAGCCCAAGGCGATGATCCTGGGCGCCGGCCCCAACCGCATTGGCCAGGGTATCGAGTTCGACTACTGCTGTGTGCATGCGAGCTATGCGCTGGCGGCCCGCGGCTTTGAGACCATCATGGTCAACTGCAATCCCGAGACCGTTTCGACCGACTACGACACGTCCGACCGCCTTTACTTTGAGCCGCTAACCTACGAGGACGTCATGGACGTTATCGATGTTGAGCGCCCCGACGGCGTCGTGGTGACGCTTGGCGGCCAGACCCCGCTTAAGCTGGCGCGCATGCTCGAGGAGAGTGGCGTCAACATCATGGGCACCAAGCCCGATGCCATCGACTTTGCCGAGGACCGCGAGCGCTTTGCCGCCCTGCTCGACAAGCTGGGCATCATGTACCCGCCGGCGGGTCAGGCCACCTCGTTTGAGGAGGCCGAGGCCGTTGCCGCACACATTGGCTACCCGCTGCTGGTACGTCCGAGCTACGTGCTGGGCGGCCGCGGCATGATGATCGCCTACGATGCCGAGCACCTGCGCGATTACATGGCCGAGGCTGCGCGCATTAGCCCCGACTACCCGGTGTACCTGGACCGCTTCCTGGAGGGTGCGATCGAGTCCGATGTCGACGCCCTGTGCGATGGCGAAGAGGTCTATATCGGCGGTATCCTGGAGCATATCGAGGAGGCCGGTATCCACTCTGGCGACTCCGCGACCTGCATCCCGCCGTTCAGCTTTAGCGAGAGCCTGCAGGCAAAGCTTCGCGAGACCACGCGCCGCATCGCGATGGCGCTGGGCGTACGCGGCCTGGTCAACGTGCAGTACGCCATCAAGGGCGAGACCGTCTACGTGATCGAGGCCAACCCGCGTGCCAGCCGCACCGTGCCGTTTATCTCCAAGGCCACCGGCGTGCCGCTCGCCAAGTGTGCCGCACGTATCATGGCGGGCGATTCCATCTCGAGCTTGGGCCTGCCGAGCGACGAGCGTCAGCTGGACTGGTTTTGCATGAAGGAAGCCGTTATGCCCTGGGGTCGTTTCCCGGGCGCCGACGTTATCCTGGGTCCCGAGATGAAGTCGACGGGCGAGGTTATGGGTATCGCCAAGAGCTATCCCGAGGCATACGCCAAGACGCAGCTGGCGATTGACTACAAGCTGCCCGACCCGAGCGCCGGCAAGGTGTTCATCAGCGTGTGCGACCGCGACAAGCGTCATATCCTTTCGGTCGCGCGTATCCTTCGCTACCTGGGCTTTGATATCTGCTCCACCGAGGGTACGGCGCGCGTGCTGCGTGGCGGCAACGTGACGTGCGAGGTCGTGGAAAAGATTAGCGGCCCGCACGACGGCGAGCGTCCCAATATCGGTGACCTGATCGCCGATGGCAAGATTGCGGTAATCATCAATACGCCATACGGCCCGGGCTCGCGTGGCGACGGCTATCTGTTGCGTACCGAGGCGGTGCGCCGCGGCGTGACCTGCGTGACCGCGATGTCTGCCGCCAACACGTACGTGAGTGCTATCGAGGCCGTGCGCGAGGACCAGCAGGGCCACGGCAGTGCCAACGACATGGGCATGGACGTCATCGCCCTGCAGGACCTGCCGCAGTACACGGTGTAGTTGACCTGGCCGGCCGGGGCGGGAGGGGCCGAGATTTCCCCCTTTCGCTCCGGCTGCAAGCAGAGTCGCTCAG
>CBCSNQ010000142.1:0-3688 GCA_965141565.1 uncultured Collinsella sp.
CCCAGCCCCAGTCGCTCACGTACTGGTTCATGATGCGCAGCAGCTCCTCGCCGTTATGGTCGATGAGCTCGCAGGCGAGCACGATGACGCCCTGCTTGCCGGCAGCCCAGCGGGCATGGAGCACCTGGGCAAGCTTGGCAGGGAAGCTCGCGGGGGGCATGTCGTCGGCCTTGCAGGACGGATCGTAGGCGATACCGGCCTCGGTGGTGTTGGAGACGATAATCTCCAGGTCGTCGGAAACGGCGACCTCCATCATGGCACGGTAGTCAGCCTCGCGATACGGATTGAGGCAACGGCTGCAGGCGCTGATCACGCGGGAATCGTCAACCGTGTCACCGTTCTCCTTGCCGCGCACCAGTACGGTGTACAGGCCATCCTGGGCATTGATACCATCGGCGAAATCGAAGGCGCCGCTGATGGGCTGCACCATGACGACCTTGCCGTTCCAACCGGTGGCCTCGTTGCCCATATCGAAGAAACGATCGACGAAGGCGCGCAGGAAATTGCCCTCGCCAAACTGCAGGACCTTCTCGGGGGCGTCCTTGGGCAGCACGTAGCCCTCGTAGTCGATCTTCTCGAGCGTCTCGTAGCTGATGTTATTCATAGAGGTTTTCCTCTCAACTCAAGTCCCGGTACGGCATCGCCGCACCGGGTTGCATTCATGATTTTTCAAGCAGCGGGGCTATTTATCGATCGTCTCGATAGTGCTCTCGCCGATCTTGCCGCGCTCCCAGCGACCATTCGACAGGTCGTTGGAAATGGAATTGAACTTCTTCTCGGTAATGTCGTAGAGAGCGAAGATAATCAAGGCTGCCACCAGAAGGGCGCAAGCGGGATAAATCGTCAGAGCGCCCTTGATGCCAAGCAGCGTGGCGGCCGTCTGGGGCTTATTTGCCACATATCCGGTAAGGGCAAGGATGCCGCCGGAAATGATCGCGGCAAGGGATTGCGCAAGCTTACGAGAAAAGTTGAACGCGGCGTAGGTCGTACCCTCCTTGCGGATTCCCGTGTGCCATTCACCGTAATCGATAACATCGGAAACCAGGTTCCAGGTGATACCGTTGGGGATGGCAAGCGCGACGTAGCCGATGGTGACGAAGATGATGAACGTCACGGTATTGGTCGGCAGGATGAAGTTGAGGCCGTTTGCCACGGCACCGACGATAAAGCAGGCGACGCACGTGCGCTTCTTGCCAAAATGCTTGACGAGCGTCGGGATGGCGAGAATGGCGACAACCGACGTTCCGATCATGATGCCGTTGACAACGGGCTGCAACGCGATGTTACCCAGGTTGTACTGGCAGAAATACACCATCATGGTGTTGTTGGTGTTCATGGCCGAGATGGTAAACAGCGTAAGCAGGATAACTGCTCCCAGGTTCTTGTTGGTGAAAACGACCTTGAAATACGTGCTGAATGCGCTCGACTTCTTGCCGGCCTTTCCCGCAGCCTTCTCCTCGGCCTGTCGATCGATACGGATATGCTCGCGCGTTCCCAAAAAGCAGATGGCGAATCCGGCGATGCCGCACAGTCCCATGACGACAGCTGCAATCGTATAGCCGTGCGGATTGCCGTCGAGCGTGTCGCCACCCGCAAAGAACAGGACCAATGGGATGAACGCTACGCCCGTGATGAGCTGTGCGCAAAGCGAACCGGCCTGGCGCGTTGACGCCATGTGCGCGCGGTCATCGACGTCACGCGTCATTACCGTGGCCAGAGATCCGTACGGCACGTTGGTGAAGCTGTATACGACGCCCCAGATCATGTAAGTTATCAGCGCATAGGCAATTTTACCTGCCATGGGAATATCGGGCGCAGTGAAGGTCACCACGGTTAGAACGGCAAGGATCACGGCCGAAACCATCATGACCGGACGAAACCGACCGTGCTTGCCAATCTTCTTTCTACCGTCGACGAATGCACCGGCAATCGGGTCCATGAACGCATCGAAAATCTTGGTGACGGCGAAAATCAGGCTCACTACGCCTGGCGAAATCAGACAGATGTCAGTGTAGAACTTGGTCAGATATGCTTGACCAAGATCGAACATGAATCCGTTGCCCAAATCGCCAAAGCCATAGCAGATTTTCTCACGCCAGCTCAGCTTGATATCCTGCGAGCTCTGCATAGATCTCGAATCCGCCTGAGCAGACACGATCTGCTCGTTTTTCTGTTGCCCTGTTCCCATATGGTCCCTCCCCTTTGCAACCGATTTCACCAATCGGAGCACATACAGATCTATGCCTCGACGGTGCCCAGATCGAAGCCAAAATAGCGAACGGAATTGTTGTAGCTGATATCGCGCACGATGGTGCCCAGCAGCTCCATGTCGGCCGGATACTTGCCCTGCTCAACCCACTCGCCGATCACGCTGCACAGCACGCGACGGAAATACTCGTGGCGCGGATAGGACAGGAAGGAGCGAGAGTCGGTGAGCATGCCGACAAAGTTGCCCAGGACGCCCTCGTTGGCCAGAGCCGTGAGCTGCTCGCGCATACCGACCTCGTTGTCGTTGAACCACCAGGCGGAACCGTTCTGGATCTTACCGGCAGTCGGAGCCTCCTGGAAACAGCCCATCACGGTATCGATCATGGTGTTGTCGATGGGATTCAAGCTGTACAGGATGGTCTTGGGCAAGCCGCAGGTCTCCTGGATGGAGTTGAGGAAATCGGCGAGCTGGTCGGACGGCGTGTAGTTGGAGATGCAGTCATAACCGGTATCGGGGCCGAGCTTGGCAAACATGGCGCGGTTGTTGTCGCGCTTGCAGCCAAAGTGCAGCTGCATGGCCCAGCCCAGGCGGACATACTCGCCGGCGACAAACTGCATAAAGGCGGTCTTGTACTTGAGGACCTCTTCCTCGGTGAGCGGCTCGGCAGCCAGGCCCTTGGCAAAGATGGCCTCAATCTCATCGGCGGTAGCCGGGACATACATAACGTAGTCGAGTGCGTGGTCGGAGGCGCGGCAGCCCAGCTCGTGGGCAACATCGTAGCGCTTGGAGATGGCGGACTTCATGCCCTCAAAGTCGCTGACCTCAATGCCGGCAACCTCGGAAAGGTGCTTGCAGTAGTCGGCGAACTCCTGGCCGCGCTCGATGCGCAGAGCGGCGTCGGGGCGCATGGCGGGAACGACCTGAACGTCAAAACTGTCATCGGCGGCAATCTTCTTGTGCCACTCAAAGCTGTCGGCGGGGTCGTCGGTAGTGCAGATCATGCGGACGTTGGACTGCTTGATCAGGTTGCGGCAGGTAAAGCTGGCCTCGGCGAGCTTGGCGTTGGCAAGGTCCCAGACCTCCTGGGCAGTCTTGCCATTGAGGACGCCCTCGTAGCCAAAGTAGCGCTTAAGCTCCAGGTGGCTCCACTCAAAGACGGGGTTGCCAACGCAGCGACCCAGGGTCTCGGCCCACTTTTGGAACTTCTCGCGAGCAGGGGCGTCGCCAGTGATAAAACGCTCGTCGACGCCGTTGGCACGCATCAGGCGCCACTTGTAGTGGTCGCCGCCCAGCCAAACCTCGGTGATGTTCTCGAAACGCTTGTCCTCCCAAATCTCCTTGGGAGAAATGTGGCAGTGATAGTCGACGATGGGCATGTCCTCGGCAAAGTTGTGGAACAGCTCCTCGCCGGTCTTAGTGCTCAGCAGGAAATCCTGATCGTCCATAAAGTTTTTCATCAAACAGCCCCTTTGCTGGCAA
>CBCSNQ010000143.1:0-3630 GCA_965141565.1 uncultured Collinsella sp.
GCAGAAGACCGGCATAGCTCCGCCGGTCTTCTGGGTACTTTAGCATACTAGAGTGTTTGCGGGGAGAATCGTCCTACTCGGCTCATAGCGTATTCATTTGGAAACATAGGGGAAAGCGCGTCCCGCCCGCCAGCCAAAAACTGGGATGCGGTTTCCGGTTGAGGTCCTCAGCGGAAAGTGTGTCCCATTCTGAGCGCCTGTTCTGGGACGTGCTTTCCGCCAGAAGCCTCAAGCGGAAAGCACGTCCCGTTTCTCAAAAAACGTCAAACGCCAACTCGGCGCCCTGTCCCACTTAGGCGCCAATCGCGCGTCGGTACTCCGCCATAACCTGAGCGTCGGCAGCTGCGGGGTCGGCAAAATAGCGCCAATCATAGGTCTCGGCCGAAACAACTCCGCGATAGCCGCGCGCCACCAGCCTATCTAGGTCGGCGCGCATATCGCGGTCGCCGTCACCCCAGGCAAGATGTGTCGTGCCGTCTGCCGCAACATCGACAAAATGCACGTGGGCGACATCATCGCCAAGCAGATCGAAATAATCGTCGATGGTATCCCCTGCCACCGCCATAGCGCCCAAATCCAGACACGCCTTAAGTGCCGGATGATCAACTGCCTCGATCATGCGCTTCGTGTCGGCCGCCGAGTTCACGATCATCGACTCAACCGGCTGTAGGGCCTCGAGCACCAGTCGCACGCCGCGCTCTCCCGTATGCTCGGCAATCGCACGCAGCATCGAGGCGCTGCGACCCCACGCGTCCTCGATCGGCTCGTTCAAAAATGCCCAGCCGCTCGAGACCATGACCTGCTCGGCTCCAAGTTCCGCCGCGATATCCACAACGTTCTTAAAGTACGCGAGCGTGCGGGCACGCGCCTCATTCCCACGCGCCGCGATATTCCACGGCTTGGGGTTGTTCTGTTCGGGACAAAGCCCCACAATCCGAACCCCATACCGCTGTGATAGCTCCCGCACCTGCTCGAGCGAATCGTATCCATGGCAATCGACATACAGATGCATCGCCCCGGTCCAAAGCTCGCAACACGTGTAGCCCGAGGCCGCTGCCGAAGAAAAGAACTCCTCAAGGTCAAAATAACGATGGCTGATATTCATGACGGCAAGCTGGGGATAGCTCATAATTACTCTCCAACCCAAGCGAGGCCCCGTTCCATATAGGAGCGAGGCCCGATTACACAAACGTTATTTGCTCTTAGTAGTCGAACTGGTGATAGTAGCGACGGTAGTTGAGGTTGTGCTTGGTGACCGTCTCGTAGTAAGCGGCAAGGCGATCGGTGATCAGCGAGGAGAGGATCCACGGGGAGACGATGACGCGGAACTCGTCGTCAAGGCCGGGGATCGCGAACTCGGCGGTGTCGATGATGTTGATGTCGGTGTCGCCGGTCACGCCACGGGTCAGGAACGCGCGGACGCGCTCGTCGAGCTTGCGGTTCTCGTCCTCGCCCATGAACAGGAAGACCGGGACGCCCGGCTCCACGAGCTCGAGGGTGCCGTGGAAGAAGTCGGCCGAGGTGATGTAGCGGGTGCGCTTCCACTGCATCTCCTCGAGGATGCACATCGAGAACAGGATCGTCTCGCCCCACAGGGCGCCGGAGCCGATGAACATGGTGTAGGGGGCCAGGGCGTACTTCTTGGCGAGCTCCTCGGCGCGCGGCTCGAAGCGCTTGCGGATATCGAGCATGTCCTTCCAGATGTCCTTGGTCTGCTCGATAAACAGGTCAAACTTGGGGAAGCAGCCACGACGGTTGAGCAGGCGCAGGCCGAAGCAGTCGGCGAGGTAGTAGCCCATCTCGCAGCCGCCCGAACCATGGTCAGAAGCCATGGCAACGCAGTTCTCGGCGCCGACAGCCTGGCCGATGGGGCCCTCGGGCTTGGTCATGGCGTAGACGCGAATGCCCTTTTCCTTCATCTTCTTGACGGCCTCGAGGACCTCGGGGGTGGTGCCGGACTCGGAGGCGGTGAGCACGACGGACTTCTCGGTCATGCGCTTGTGGCCCATGGCGTTCCACTCGGCGGCGTGGATCAGGTAGACCTCGAGGTCGCGGTCGCCGAACTTGTTCATGAGGTACTCGAGCTGCATGAGCTCGTCCCAGGTGCCGCCGACGCCCATCAGGAACACGGCGTCGTAGCCCTCGTCGGCGACCTTGTCGGCGAGCTCAATCATCTTCTTGCCGGTCTCGTAGACGTTCTTGCCGTCCTCGACGTAGCCCTCCTGGCTAAAGTGCATGATCTCGATCTTCTCGGTTTCCTTCATGGCTTTTCCTTTCTGTCCTGCACGCAACTCTATACATCGCGTTTCTTTTCGATACCAATTATAGACATACACCTAATGTGTTTTTAATACCACTTATCAATCTGCTCCAATCCTCGGTGAACGGTCGAAATTCTCTGGTGAGTGGTATTAAATTAGAATTGAATGTATAGCTAACGCCTCTGGCGCCTCCCTTGTGTGACAAAGAACAGCGTTCCTACCAGCGCAATAATGGTCGATGCCCCAAACAGTACCGTCTGGACACCCAAAGCCTCCGCCAAAAACGGAGCCGCCAGCAGCGGCAGCACGCCGGCGCTCATCAGGCCAAAACGCACAAAGCCGGTAATGCGCCCCAGGTATTTGATGTCAGCGCGCTCCTGAATCAAGATCATCTGCAGCGGTTCCAGGAATCCCCAGGCCAGACCGTTAATCGCCTGACCGATAATCGCGACCCCCAGCATATCGGTGCCCACGTACACCATGGACCCAATGCCCACGGCCATGAGCGCGCCGAGCAGCAATCGCAGGTTGACATGGCGGGCAGAAAGCTTGGTCAGGATGAACGCGCCCACCGAGGAAGTGAGGCCCACGACCGAGGACAGCCAGCCCAGCCAGACGATATCCACGTTGAGCACATCGCGATAGAACAACGACTCCAGCGAATCGAACGCGCCAAACGCAAAGAAGCCCAGAAAGCCCGAGATAAAGATAAGGCGCAGGTCGTGGTCGCGAAACGTAAGTCGCGCGCCCTCGGCCATGCCGCCCAGAATGCCGCCCTTCGGCTTCTCCCCTTTTGCGGGAGCAACACACTCGTGACAGCCCAAGGAGAGCACGGCCGCCACACCCATCATGCCCGCCATGAGCAGATAGACCGATTGCGTGGCAAAACAGCTCACGATGGCACCACCGAGCAGCGGGCCAGCGGTATAGGCGATATTGCTGTAGAACACCATGAGACCGTTCACGCGGGTACGGCCCTCGGTGGTCGACTCCAGGTATCCCGGAAACGCATGCGTACAGGTGTTGATAAAGCCGCCCGCAAGCCCCAAGACGCACGCGGCAAACACAAGCCCGGGGACAGACAACGGCGCCAACCCCACGCCAAGCGATAGCACCGCCGTAATCACGCACGTCACAAACGACGTCCGGCGCGGTCCAAAGCGGTCGATGACCGAGCCCGACACCATATTGCCCGCCGACGTCATAAGATTGCGTACGAGCGTAATGGCAGCAACCAAAAAGGCCGTGCCAGCCAAATCATACGTCGCCGCGCCGATAAGCCCTAAAAAGTACACCGCGTTGTTGGCGCACCATTGCAGGGACTCAATAAGAATCAGCCTGACCTCTGCCGGCGTCAGGCGCATTGCTT
>CBCSNQ010000144.1:0-3613 GCA_965141565.1 uncultured Collinsella sp.
TGCGTGATGATGATGACCGTAATGCCCTGCTTGCGGCAGGTATCCTGCAGCAGCTGCAAGATCTGCTTACCGGTTTTATAGTCGAGCGCGCCCGTGGGCTCGTCGCACAGGAGCAGCTTGGGGTTCTTTGCCAGTGCACGGGCAATGGACACGCGCTGCTGCTCGCCGCCCGAAAGCTGCGCGGGGAAGTTGGCGAGGCGCTCGCCCAGGCCAACCTGACGAAGCGTCTGTTCGGCATCGAGCGAATCGGGGCAGATCTGTGCCGCGAGCTCGACGTTTTCGAGCGCCGTCAGGTTGGGAACCAGATTGTAGAACTGAAAGACAAAGCCCACGTCGGCGCGGCGGTATTCCACGAGCTGAGCCTCGTTGGCGGAGCTCACGTCGCGCCCATCCACCGTCACGGTGCCGGAAGTTGCCGTGTCCATGCCGCCCAAGATGTTGAGCGCCGTCGTTTTACCGGCGCCTGAAGCACCCAAAATGATGGCAAGCTCGCCGCGCTCGACCGTAAAGCTCGCGCCGTCGAGTGCGTGAATGCGGGCGTCGCCCTCGCCGTATGCCTTGATGACGTCTTTGAATTCGATATAGGCCATCGATCGGTTCCCATCTGGTCGGATAACTCTTTAGTATTACCCATTTCGCACCGACCAAAAAGGGACAGGTTTATTTTGGCAGGTTTTAGAGGCGAACGGTGAAGGTAATCTGGTTGCCGTGGCCGCAGACGGAAGCGCTCCCGCCATGGGCCTCGGCAATAGCGCGCACCACGGATAGGCCCACGCCCGAGCCGCCCGTCTTGGAGCTACGCGAGACGTCTGCACGGTAGAAGCGGTCGAACAATCGGTCCAGGTCACCCTCGGGCAGCTCGTCCACGACGTTCGAAACGACAAGCTCGGTGGCGCCCTTACCCTGACCGCGCGAAACAGCACGCAGGCTCAGCTCGATCACGCTGTCTTCGCTTGCGTAGCGTGTGGCGTTATCCAGCAGCAACTCAACCACCTGCGCCACCGCTGCAGCGTCGGCATGGGCCCGCACACCGCTCGCGATCGACGTCGACAGCCGCTTTCCACGCGAAACCGCCACCGATTCAAACGGCGCCGCAGCCTTGTCCACTGCCTCCGAAAGATCGATCGATGTCATGGTAAAGCCCGCCGAGCCCTCGTCCATGCGAGCCAAAAATACTAGACGCTCCGTGAGCGCCGTCAACCGTGCAACCTGCTCGTGAATGCTCTGTGTCCACTCGCTCTCGCCGCTCTCAATTTCCTGCACCTCGTTAGCGGCGTCGATCACGGCTAGCGGCGTCTTGATCTCGTGGCTCGCATCGGTAATAAAGCGCTTTTGCTTGCTGTAGCTCTCGACCATCGGTCGAATTACCGCGCCCGAGGCGCCCGCTACAATTGCCAGCACCGCCAACCAGCCAATGCAACTGATTGCCACGCTCGCGCTCAAAAACGAATGAAAACTCGAAAGCTCACGCGAACAGTCCACGAACACATAGGTGGTCTCCTCGTCTTGAACGTCAGCCGTATAGCGATAATTGCCAGAAAAACCCGAGACCCAACCCTTGGAATGCAACCTTGCGGCAATACTGGCGGCGCGCTTGGCACCCACCGCGGCAATGCGGGCCGTATTGACATCGGCAACCTGACCGGCGTCAATCGTCACCGTAAAGTAGCGCGTGTCAAAAGGAGACTCCGCCGTCATACCTTCGAAGTGCCTGATGCGAACGCCCGCTTGGCTATCGCTGGTATCCTTGCCATTAGCGGGATCGTCTTTAGGCTCGTCCCCCCAATCGATACCATCCTTGCCCGCCAGGATATAGTCCAGGCGAGCGTCGGCCATCTTGCAGACATGCGAATAATTGACAATGTTGATGCCGGCAATGATGAGCGTGAGTACCACGGTCACGGCGCCCATGGCAACGAGGATAAACTTGCGACGCAGGCGGCGGCCCAATGCGTCAGCAGCATTTGCCCGCCCCGTACTACTCGAGGCGGCGTGAAACCGCTCCGTCATGCGCTTGCACCACGTGCGCACGCTCACGCCTGTTCGCCTTCCTCGACAACCTCAAGTGAATATCCCTGATTGCGCGACGCGCGGATGGCCACGTTGGCACCCAGCGCCGTCAGCTTTTTGCGCAGATACGAGATATAGACCCACACCACGTTGGCGCCTTCGGGCGCGTCCTCACCCCAGACTTCGAGCATCAGACGCTCGGTGGGTATGCGCGTGCCGGCATTGCGCATAAAGAGCTCCATAAGCTGAAACTCACGATTGGCCAGATGTTCCTCGCCCAAAGGCCCCACGAGTGTGCACGATGCCGTGTCGAGGCGCACGTTGCCCACGCTGAGCGTCGTGGCGTCAATTGCCGTCGCGGCACGCGTCATGGCACGAATACGCGCAAGCAGCTCCTTGGCGGCAAACGGCTTGGTCAGGTAGTCGTTGGCGCCGGCATCCAGACCCTCGACCTTATCGGACACCTCGCTTTTGGCCGTAAGCATGATGATGGGCAGGCGTTTGCCGGCGGCGCGTGTGCGCTTGAGCACCTCGATGCCGTCCATGCCGGGCATCATGATGTCTAGGATCGCGGCATCATAGTCGTTGGCAAGTAGATATTCGAGCGCCGTCAGACCGTCGAGGGCGGTGTCGACCTCGTAGTCGCTATGTTGAAGAATCGCGGTAAGGGCGCGGGAGAGACCGGGTTCGTCCTCGGCAAGCATCAGCTTCATAGTTGTTCCTTTGGCGCACGGCTATACAGGTTTCGATATTGCCGATGATAGCGCACCGCCAGCCGCCTTAGCACAGCCTTAGCTGCTCAACCTGCACGTTTTTAAATACGCAGGATATGGCTTAGCCAAACTTAAGGCGCAGACACCGAGCGCCTGGACGCATGCTAGCCGCGAAGGGACAGTGACTCGTCCTTTCGCGGCGTCCTAGTTATGCAAATTGTTCGGGCACTATTCCTCGTACGCGCCCTCAAGCCGAAGCAGCCACTCTTTGCGGTCGAGACCGCCGGCATATCCGTTGAGCGATCCGTCGGCGGCAACCACGCGATGGCACGGCACGATAATCGAAATGGGATTGCGAGCGACCGCAGCCCCCACGGCACGGGGAGACACAACGGGTGCTTCGTTTCCCGGTACACGATGTCGAGCCGCAACACGCTGGGCGATCTCGCCATACGTAGCGACCTCGCCACGCGGGATAGAAAGCAGCTCAAACCAAACCTCGCGCTGAAACGCCGTACCAATCATATGCAACGGCGGCGTAAACCGAGGCTCCTGCCCCGCAAAATAAGCATTCAGCCAAGCCCAGGAACGCTCAAGCACCGAAGACGCCGCACCATGGGCCGGATTCGCCGACGACATGCCACCAGCGCCAGAAACCGCATCGGCGCCTTCAACATGTTCGGGATCTTCTTTGAGAAGCGTGGAGCCAAAGTGCTCCTGTCCCTCAAACCAAAGTCCCGTCAGACCGCGGCCATCAGCGGCAAGCAGAATCTCGCCCAAAGGCGAAGCAAACGTCGTCGTGACCACCAGCGGCTCCTTTCAAAACTCCGCAACATAATACCGCGAATTGTGCAGACAACCCCAATCGACCCCAAAGTCACCCAAGGCAG
>CBCSNQ010000145.1:0-3524 GCA_965141565.1 uncultured Collinsella sp.
ACGCCGCCGGGCATATGCGTCAGGTGGCCGTCGAGCAGCGCCCACTGCTGGTCGGTCACGCGCTCCATCAAGAAGCGGTCGTGCGTCACCAGGATCAGCGTGCCGGGCCAACCGTCCAGCAGATCCTCGACAATCGCGAGCATGTCGGTATCCAGGTCGTTGCCAGGCTCGTCCAGGATGAGCACATTGGGCTCGTCCAGGATTGTCAGTAGCAGCGACAGGCGACGGCGCTGGCCGCCCGAAAGATCGCCGATGCGACTCCAGAGCTGCTGCGTCGTAAAGCCCAGACGCTCGCAGAGCTTCTCGGGCGAAGTCTCCTTGCCGTCGATGACGTAGTACTTCTTATAGTTGCTGAGCACCTCGCGGATCGTGTCGCCCATGTAGGGCTCGAGCTCCTCGAGCTGCTGCGACAGCACGCCAAAGCGTACCGTCTGGCCAATCTTCACGCGGCCGCGCGTGGGCGCAATTTTACCCTGGATCACGTCAAGCAGTGTGGACTTGCCGGCGCCGTTCTCGCCCAGCAGGCCATAGCGGTCGCCCGCACCAATGAGCCAGGTCACGTCAGAGAGCACCTGCTTGGGCGCGCCATCGGTATCCGCATAGCCAGCGTCCACGTCGACCACATCGATAACCTGCTTGCCCAGGCGGCTCACGGCTAGGCGCTTGAGCTCCAGCTCGTCACGCACGGGAGGCACGTCGGCGATGAGCTCGCGGGCGGCATCCACGCGAAACTTGGGCTTGGTGGAGCGCGCCTGGGCACCGCGGCTCAGCCACGCGAGTTCCTTGCGTGCCATGTTGCGACGACGCTCCTCGGTGACGGCGGCCATGCGGTCGCGCTCCACGCGCTGCAGGATATATGCGGAGTAACCGCCCTCGAAGGGATCGACCTGGCCGTCGTGGACCTCCCACATACTGGTGCAGACCTCGTCCAAGAACCAGCGGTCGTGCGTGACCACGAGCATGGCGCCCTGGCCGCGCTGCCAGCGGGCCTTTAAGTGACGCGCGAGCCAGTTGATGGTGCGCATGTCCAGGTGGTTGGTGGGCTCGTCGAGCATGAGCACGTCATAGTCGCCGATCAGCAGACGCGCGAGGTCCACGCGACGGCGCTGGCCGCCCGAAAGCTCGCCCACCGTGCCCTCCCAGGGCACATCGCTAATAAGGCCGGCCAGAATCTGGCGCGTACGCGGGCTCGAGGCCCACTCGTATTCGGGCGTGTCACCGACGACGGCATGATGCACGGTGTCGGTATCGACCAGGTTATCCTTTTGGCCGAGCAATCCAATCGTCGTGTCGCGGCGGTGCGTCACGCGCCCGTCATCGGGCTCCAGCGTGCCGGCGAGCACGCTCAGCAGCGTCGACTTGCCGTCGCCGTTTTTACCGACAATACCAATGCGGCCACCCTCGCCCACGCCGAGCGTCACGCTATCGAAAATATGCTTGGTGGGAAACTCTAGGCTGACGGAATCGCATCCCAAAAGAATCGCCATGTGCCCTGCTCCTTCGTAGAAATTCAACGTTGTCCATGATAGCAGCGAAAAGGCGGGCCGCACGCGACACAAAAAGGCGGGCCATCTCGCAAAAGAGATGACCCGCCTCTCCAATCAGTCCCGTGGCAACCGTGGCCGCCGCGGGCCTCAAGCATGTCCCGGACTAGGAGAACATGCCGGTGAGGTAATCATTCAGCCGCTTATCCTTGGGCCGTTGGAAAATCTCGTCAGTCTCGTCGTACTCGACCATATCGCCCATGTAGAAGAACGCCGTGCGGTTGGACACGCGCGACGCCTGCTCCATGTTGTGCGTCACGATAACGATGGCGCGGTCGGCCACGATCGATGACATGAGGTCCTCGATCGCCAACGTCGAGATGGGGTCGAGCGCCGAGCAGGGCTCGTCAAACAGGATCACGTCGGGGTTGAGCGCCAGCGTGCGCGCGATGCACAGACGCTGCTGCTGACCGCCCGAAAGCGCATAGGCGCTCTTATCGAGCTTGTCTTTGACCTCGTCCCACAGCGCCGCGCCGCGTAAGCTTTCCTCGACCATGCGGTCGAGCTCGTCACGGTCGGTGATGCCGTGGCGCTTGGGCGCAAACGTGATGTTGTCGCGAATGGACTTGCGGAACGGGTTGGGCTGCTGGAACACCATGCCAATGGAACGGCGCAGCTCGTAGGTGTTTTCGGTCTTGGTGTTCACGTTGCGCCCGCGATAGTTGATCTCGCCCTCCACGCGGCAGCCGCGAATCTCGCGATTCATGAGGTTGAGGCTACGCAAGAAGCTCGACTTACCGCAGCCCGAAGGCCCAATGAGCGCCGTGATCTCGCCCTTGTGGAAGTCGAGCGACGTATTGTGCAGCGCATGGTGGTCGCCATAGTACACGTTGACGTCCTTGGTGGAGAGCACGACCTCGTCGCTCACGGCCTTGCCGCTCACGCGCACGCGCTTCTCGCTCTCCCCCACGCTCGACAGGAAGTCCTGGGTCTCGGACGATGCCGCTTCGGTTGCGGGCGTTACATTCATCTCGCTCATTCGGCCGTCATCTTCCTTGCCAGTTGCTTGCCCACAATGCGGGCGATTACGTTAAACAGCAGCACGCAAATCATCAGCAGTGCAGCGGTGCCCCAGACGATCTGCTGGGCCTCGGGGCTGCCCTCGCCATAGATCTTGTAGATATGCACGGCGAGCGACTCGCCGGGGCGGAACACGTTCCAGGCGCAGGTAGGGCTCGACAGGTTAAAGCTCAAGAAGTTCAGACGCACCGGCGAGCTCATGCCCGAGGTAAAGAGCAGTGCTGCGGCCTCGCCAAACACACGGCCGGCCGAAAGCACGATGCCGGTCACGATGGCGGGCATGGCCTCGGGGATTAGGATGTGCAGCGTGGCCTCCCAGCGGGTGAGGCCCATGGCCAGGCATGCATCGCGCTGGGCCTGCGGCACGTCCTCGAGCGCCTGCTGAATCACGCGCACCAGGATGGGGATGTTGAACATGGTGAGCGCGACGGCGCCGGAGATGATGGAGTACTTCCAGCCCAGCTGCACCGAGAACACCAGGAATCCGAACATGCCGACGACGATGGAGGGCAGCGAGGACAGCGTCTCGATAGCGGTGGAGGCGATGTCGCGAATGGGCCCGTCCGGCGCGTACTCGACCAGGAAGACCGCGCCGCCCAAGCTGATGGGCACCGAGATGATCAGGGTGATCAGTAGCAGATAGAACGAGTCGAACAGCTGATAGAGTACGCCGCCCTGGGTTCCGTTGGCACGCGCGGGCTGCGTGAGGAAGCCCGGCTTAAGCAGCGTCGAGATACCCTCGAACAGGATGTAGGCCACCATGGAGATGACGATGAGCATGACGATGGCGGCGATCGCCGTCAGCACGCCCGTGGCGATGCGGTCCTGCTTTTGGACACGCCCGAGTCTCGCCTCGTCGATGTGGATGCGCGTGCTAGCCACGAGCCTTCGCCCCCTTGCGGCCTATAAGGTGGATGATCAGGATGAAGATGAGGCTCATGCCCATCAGCAGCAGACCGA
>CBCSNQ010000146.1:0-3467 GCA_965141565.1 uncultured Collinsella sp.
ACGCTCTTACGCATGGAGAAGTTGATGCTCTCGACCTTGTGCTGGGCGCTCTCGACGGCCTTGGAGATGATCTTGTGCTGAATGGGCATGTCGTCGCCCATGTCGGCCGTGACCATCATCTTGGAGACGCGGTCCATCTTGTCGCCGCCGAACAGGCGCATGAGGTCGTCCTCGAGCGACAGGTAGAACTGGGTCTCGCCCGGATCGCCCTGACGACCGGAGCGGCCGCGCAGCTGGTTGTCGATACGACGGGACTCGTGGCGCTCGGTTCCGATAACGGTCAGGCCGCCGGCGGCAAGCACGCGCTCGCGCTCGGCCTTGCAGGTCTCCTTGGCCTCGGCGTTAAACTGCTCGAGCTGCTCGGGCGTCACGTCCTCCATGGTCAGGCCCTCGTACTCCAGGCGCTCGCGCACCAGCTCGTCGGGGTTGCCGCCCAGCAGGATGTCGGTACCACGACCGGCCATGTTAGTAGCGATGGTCACGGCGCCGTAGCGTCCGGCCTGGGCAACGATGTGGGCCTCGCGTTCATGGTGCTTGGCGTTGAGGACCTCGTGTGCGATGCCGCGCTTGGTAAGGGCGGCGGACAGCTTCTCGGAGCTCTCGATGGAGACGGTGCCCACCAGGACCGGTTGGCCCTTGGCGTGACGACGCTCAACGTCGTCGGCAACGGCGTTGTACTTGGCCTGAATGGTGCGGTACACCAGGTCCTCGTGGTCCACGCGCTGCACGGGCTTGTTGGAGGGGATGACCTCGACGGGCAGCTTGTAGATCTCGCGGAACTCGGCGTCCTCGGTAAGCGCCGTACCGGTCATGCCAGAGAGTTTGTCATACAGACGGAAGTAGTTCTGCAGGGTGATGGTGGCCAGGGTCTGGTTCTCCTCGCGTACGAGCACGCCCTCTTTGGCCTCGATGGCCTGGTGCAGGCCCTCAGAATAGCGGCGGCCTTCCATAATGCGGCCGGTGAACTCGTCGACGATCTTGACCTCGCCGTTGGTGACCACGTACTGTTTATCGCGGTGGAACATGTACTGGGCCTTCAGCGCCTGCTGCAGGTGGTTGACCAGCTGGCCGGAGAGATCGGCATAGATGTCATCGATACCCAGGCGGCGCTCGATTTTCTTAAGGCCGCGCTCGGTGGCGGCGATGGTATGCTTGGCCTCGTCCATGACGTAGTCGCCCGTGGGTTCAGCATCCTCGGTGGCGGTGAGCATGTCGTGCGACACGTCCTCGCCGCGCTCAAGGCCACGCACGGCACGCGCGAAGTCCTTGTAGGTACTGGCGGACTTGGTGCCAGCGCCCGAGATAATGAGCGGCGTCCTGGCCTCATCGATCAGGATGGAGTCGACCTCGTCGACGATGGCGTAGTTGTGGCCGCGCTGTACGCGCTGCTCGGGACGGGTAACCATGTTGTCGCGCAGGTAATCGAAACCGAACTCGGAGTTGGTGCCGTAGGTGACGTCTGCCTGGTAGGCCGGACGCTTGAGCTCGAGCGGCATGTTGTTCTGGAGCAGACCGACGGTCATGCCCAGGTACTTATAGATGCGGCCCATCCACTCGGAGTCGCGCTTGGCAAGGTAATCATTGACAGTAACGACGTGTACGCCTTTGCCGGCAATAGCGTTGAGATAGCCGGCCAACGTGGAGACGAGGGTCTTACCTTCGCCAGTCTTCATCTCAGCAATGTGGCCCTCGTGCAGTGCCATGGCGCCAATGAGCTGCACGTCAAAGTGGCGCATGCCCATGGTGCGCTTGGAAGCCTCACGCACGGTGGCAAAGGCCTCGGGAAGCATGTCGTCGAGCGACTCGCCGTTGGCGTAACGCTCGCGGAACTTATCGGTCTGGCCGCGGAGCTCCTCCTCGGTCATCTTCTCAAACTGGGGCTCAAGACCGTTGATCTGGTCGACGATCTTGTAGTAGCGCTTAAGGTCCTTATCGGATCCAAAGGACAGCAGCTTTGACATGAATCCCATGTGGTTTTCCTTTTTGGCCATCGCCCACGCCGTGCAGCTGCGGGCGAGTTAAACACAGATGATTGTACTTTAGCCAAACAAGGCGCGGCCTATACGGTCGAGCTCGACCGCCACGTAATAACTACGACCAACCTGCCACAATGGGACAGGTTAATTTTGGCAGGTCTATCTGGGCAAACGCCGCCTCTCTGCCATGTGGTGCCATGGGGACAGGTTAGTTTGCACTAATTTAAAAAGAAAAAGGACCGCGCACCCAAACGGATGCACGGCCCTTATGCCATGAATGCGAGTGATTCCGCGGCGAGCTATTTACTCAGCAGCCTCGGTGGTCTCGGCCTCGGCAGCGGTCTCCTCGACGGGAGCCTCTGCGGGAGCCTCGGCGGCCTGCTTGGCAGCCTCCTCGGCAAACTTAGCGGCACGCTTAGCCTTCTCGGCAGCCTTAGCCTCAGCGGCGGCCTTGCGAGCGGCCTCGGCCTCAGCAGCCTTGGCGGCCTTGGCAGCCTTGGCCTCCTCAGCCTTCTTGAGCTGGGCGGCAGCGGCGCCACCGAACTTGTCGGCGAAGCGCTGGACGCGTCCACCGGTGTCGACGAACTTCTGCTGGCCGGTGTAGAACGGATGGCACTCGTTGCAAAGCTCGACCTTCATCTCGGACACGGTAGCGTGCGTCTTGAAGGTGTTGCCGCAGGAGCACGTCACCGTGCACTCGACATACTGGGGATGGATACCCTGCTTCATGGTAGGACTCCTTATTGGTCAGGCGCTGGTTACCGATCAGCGCATAAGGCGTCTTGGTTTCCGACCAAGACAACAAACTTGGCTATGGTACCACGGCGCCGCGTGTCCCACAAAAGGTTCACGGTCTTTTCGGAACGACACGAATCTGACCCATCGAAACACATCTCCACCGTTCCTTCAACTGGGAAAATGCCGTCCCCGGGGCCTGAGAAGGGCCCCGGGGACGTTCGACTGACTGCGGGAACGGCCTTTCCGCTCAATGTGTTCGGCTGAGATCGGAAATCAACCAAACTGAACTAGGTTCAGTTGACATGGTTAAAAACGGGGGCGACGCTTTTGCGTCGCCCCTCGTCCCAGCCGGTTGCTTTAGTTGTACACACGGTAGTTACACTTGAACTGGGTTATGTGTCCATAGTTGGAGCGGTACCAACCCGACGTATAGCTGATTGCCTCTGCGCCTAGATAGTCGTAGCCCTTGTTGTAGCGAAGCTGACGGTAGGTCGTGTCGTACTCTGCTACGTAAAACGTGTCTCCAGAGAAGGCTTTGTACCGGTCCTTAACCGTCGAAGCCATGTACGCGGGTTCGACATCGCCTTTCTCCCCGTTGAGCGCATAGACGGGTGCCGCGATTCCGCATAAAGCCGTTGCCACGAGGATGGCGTAGACAGCCATGCGCGACGCATTGGACTTCAGCTGTTCAAATAGTTTCATGTCATTCACGTCGCTCGTATGTATCGAGGTATTCCTGCTTGAGCGTCTGCG
>CBCSNQ010000147.1:0-3397 GCA_965141565.1 uncultured Collinsella sp.
AGCCTTATGTTGAGGTTCAGGCCCGTACCGGCGCTTCGTCCACCACGGTGAGCCGCGTTTCAAAGGCGCTGAACGGCGAGTACGGTGGCTACCGCAAGATCCTCATTAAGTTGGAGGATGGCGAGTAGGCCAGCGACAACATTGAATTACGAAGAACCGTCCCTCCGGGGGCGGTTTTTATATGCCTGCAATCGGCTGGTGCGTTGGGTTCAGGTTGCTTTGTACCAAAAGATGGAACTGCGGTGGCAATGTGTCCGCTTGGGCGGGTAGGATGGATGCATTGATTATTGCGAACGGTTTGAGCGGAGGACCATGCCTGTTCGAATCTATACCACCAATGCCGGCACGGATTTGAGCGATGCCGAGTCGGCGCTGCTTGCCGACCTTATTGCCCGTCACGGGCGTGCCGTGTTGCTGGCACCAACGTTTGCCGAGCTCGATCTGTGCCGTCATGATGCGGCGGAAGCCGGCATTTCGCTGGGTATCGACTACAAGACACCCGCATCGTGGCTTCGCTCGCTTTGGGAGCTTTTGGGCGACGGGCGCGGTTTCGTCGACAACCTGCAACGTCAGATGCTGTTTTCGGATATGATTGCCCGCCGCGACGATGCCGACCTGCAGCCGCTTTCGCGTAGCCAGGGCACGGTGCGCATGCTCGCGCGCATGGCCCGCGATGTGCTGCCGGGTGTGGCGGGGACGACGGCCGAGCGATGCGGTGGCAACAATTGCCAGCCTGAGCCAAAAAGCGATGCCGAGGCTCGTGTGTTTGAGCTTTTGCGTGCCTACGCGGGCGGTTTGGACCGTCGAGATATGGTCGAGCCCTGCGAGGCAGCCGACATTATGGCCGGTGCCCTGGCCGATAGCCTGCCGGCGTGCGCCCGCGCCGTATGCGTGCGCGGTGTCACGTCGTTTACGTACGGCCTGCTCGAGCTGCTGTCTTCCGCGGCGAACAATGGGGGAGAGGTCGTCGTGCTGCTTGCCCGCGAGCAGGCGGCGATGCGCGAGGAGCTTGTCGCGGCATTTGATGCCCGCGATGTGTTGTTTGAGATTGCGCCGCTAGGGGAGGGTGTCGGCGCGTCTGATGCCGCTTGCGGGACCGCCGCTCAGCCTGCCTTTATTGAGGTCGCTGGCCCCCATGCCCGTGCTCATGCTTATGCGGACGCAATTGATGATCTGGTAAAAACGTGCCGGGGTTCCGAGGTCGACGGCGCCTCTGCCGGCCCCGTGCGCGTGCTTGCCGTTTCTGCCCGGGCACCCCAGCTGTTCGGTGAGCTCGCCTCTCGTCTGGCGGCTCGTCATATCGCTGCCGAGACGACTGAGTTCACGGCGTTTTCCCAGTCCATCGCGGGCAGGCAGTTTACGGCGCTCGCCAACCTGATCGAGCGTATGAAAGCCGCCGACGAGGGCACCGCTTCCAAGACCGAGTGGTGGCCCGCTCCAGAGCTTACCGACTGGATTTATAGTCCGCTTTCGGGTGCCGACGCCGCGAGCGCCCGCGGCTTCGACAAGAACATGCGCCTGTCGCGCAGCAAGACCGCTGCGGGCGTCAAGAGCCTGCTGCAGAGCATGCAGGGCCAGGTGAGGGGCGCCCGCAAGGCCGCCAGCGACGATAACTGGTTTAAGAATGTGCCGTGCGTGGTCTCGGACGTGTTTCAGGCGCTGTGGCGCGACAAACCCGTGACGGCGCTCAAGGCCATGCTCGCCGTTGCCGAGGCGCTGCCCGATCGCGCTCTAGGCGGCCTTGACGGCCAGGCCCGTCGCCAGGCAGAGACGGCCTTGCTGCGCCATGCCATCGACATCCTTATGAACGATGCTCGCGCACTCGACGTGTCGCAGGCCGCGACCGTGCCGGTTCTCGACGGCGTTCGAACCAAGGTGGACAAGCGCAGTACCGCTTACGATTACGCGACCTACGAGGTCGATCGCACGCCACGGGCACAAGTGCGCTTCGTGTCGCTTGCCGATGCGTCGGTTTTGCGTCCTGGCGGCTACGATGCCGTGCTGTTTGCCGATGTCGACCTGGACAGCTATCCGCTTTCGCACGAAGAGGGCCCGCTTGCCACGTTGACGGCCGAGCTACGCCGCGACGGCGTGTCTTTGGAGCCCGCCGCCCTGCTGCGCGTGCGCTTTGGCCGTGCGATGCAGGCGGCGAGCGGTCCGGTCGCGCTCGCCCGCGTGACACACGATCGCCAGGCACGCGAATGCTACCCGGCGGCCGTATGGACCGAGCTGCGGGCACATGCCGAGGCCGCTGGCGCTGCCAAGCCCACGTGCGTGGGCGAGGGCGATATCATCGCCGACTTTGATCCCGCGGCAGGTGAAGGCCTCAAGCGCGAGCGCGTGACCTGTGAAGCCCCTCAGCATCTGAGTGCCGAGGCCGTGCCGTATTTGGTCCTGCGCCGTCGCGATGGCGAGGGCGAGGATGCGCCGCTGGTGCCGCGCTTGACGTCTGCCTCGCAGATCGAGGCCTATTCGACCTGTCCGCTATGCTGGTTCGTCTCGTATCGCGTCAAGCCCCAGTCGATCGACGCTGGCTTTGGCAACATGGAGAAGGGCAACTTTGTCCACGACGTGCTGGAGCATCTGCATGCCCGTCTGCCCCAAGAAGGCATGGAGCGCGTGACGCCCGAGAATCTGCCGCGTGCTCAGGAGCTGCTGCACGAGGTCTTTGACGAGACGTTGGCCGAGCACGCCGGCAAGCGCGGCACGGAGGGCCCGCTGGTGCCGCTCTCTGCGGTGGAGGAGCGCCAAGTGGCCGAGATCTTGCCGCAGCTGGAGGGCGTGCTTGCCTACGAGTCCGAGGCACTTGCCCCCTTTGCCCCGCGCTACCTGGAGTTTGCGTTCAACGAGCTCCAGGTCGAGTATGCCGGTTGGCCGCTCGGCGGGCGCATCGACCGTGTGGACGTGGACGCCGAGAACCGCGCCGTGGTAATCGACTACAAGCATCGTTCGGGTGTCGAGGAGTTTAAGCTTGCCGACCCCACGGTGCGTGACGAGGAGACGGGCGAGGCTCCCATCGACGACCCGCGCTGGCTGCCGCCCCATACCCAAACGCTCATCTACGCGCAGGCCATGCGTCGGGCACTGGGCTTGGATACCCGTGCAGCGCTCTATTTTTCGACCAAGGGCGGCAAGCCCGCGCTGCGCGGTGCGGCGAGCGCCGAGTTGCTCGAGGAAGAGCGCGGTGACGGTCGCATCCCGGGCCTCAAGAAGGGCTTCCCGGGCGAGGGCGGCAGCATGGACTTCGATGCCCTGCTCGATCGCGTGGAGGCCGGCATCGCCGAGCGCCTGCGCGAGCTCGAGGCGGGCAACGTTGCCGCCGTCGACCCGACGTCGGCTCAGGCCGCGCATGCGCGCTGCTCGTATAACCACGAAGGAACGTTTGTAAGGAGGGACG
>CBCSNQ010000148.1:0-3348 GCA_965141565.1 uncultured Collinsella sp.
TTGTCATTCAAAGAGGACGGCATGACCAGAAGGTCTATGCCGTCCTCTTTTCATGTCAATTTGTTCGCTCTGGTGGGCGCTCGCTGTCGGTACCAAAACATCGGCATCCCCAAGGAATCATTTGTACCAAAAAATGAGAGTGATAATCTCCCGGTATGAGCCCATATTCATGCTCAAGGTGGGAGATTATCCACTCTCGTTTTGTTTGTTGATTTCGATGCCTACATTTGTAGGAACAGTTCGTGGAGGCGGGTGTCTTCGTCGAGTTCGGGGTGGAAGGTTACGCCGAGCTGGTTGCCCTGGCGGGCGGCGACGATGCGCTCGTCGACTTTCGCTAAGGCCTTGGCGTCGCCGTGGACCTCGACGATGCGGGGCGCGCGGATAAACGTCAGCGGCACTTCACCGTCGATGCCGGCTACCTGCCCCTTGGTTCGAAAGCTGCCGAGCTGCCTGCCGTAGGCATTGCGCTCGACAAGTACATCCATGGTTGCCAGGCGCGGCGTCCCCTTATCGTCGTGGGCTGCAAGGTCGTGAGCCAGTAGAATCAGGCCGGCGCAGGTGCCCAGGACGGGCATGCCTTCAGCGATACGGGCACGAAGCTCCTCGAGCATGCCCAACTCATCAAGCAGCTTCCCTTGAACGGTAGACTCGCCGCCGGGAAGTACCAGACGGTCAAAGTCCTGCTTCAAATCAGCCGCCTGCCTCAGCTCAATACAGTGTGCGCCCAGCTCGGACAGCCTCGCCTCGTGCTCGGCAAAAGCACCTTGGACCGCCAGCACGGCGACCGTCTGGTCTGCGTAATCGCTCATGTGCGATCCTTTCTGCTGGACTAGCGCCCGCGCTCCTCCATGATGATCTCAATTTCGTCGGCGTTGATGCCCACCATGGCCTCGCCCAGGTCCTCCGAAAGCTCAGCGATGAGCTTGGCGTCGGTGAAGTTGGCCACAGCCTTAACGATGGCAGCGGCGCGCTTGGCGGGATCGCCGCTCTTAAAGATGCCCGAGCCGACAAAGACGCCCTCGGCGCCCAGCTGCATCATCAGCGCGGCATCGGCGGGGGTTGCTACGCCGCCGGCGGCAAAGTTCACGACGGGGAGCTTGCCCGTGGCGTGGACCTCGCGTACCAGCTCGACCGGAACCTGCAGCTGTTTGGCTGCCTCAAAGAGCTCGTCGTCACGCAGGGCAACAACGTCGCGGATCTGCTTTTGGATCTTGCGCATGTGACGCACAGCCTGAACGACGTCGCCCGTGCCCGGCTCGCCCTTGGTGCGGATCATCGTGGCGCCCTCGGCAACACGGCGCAGCGCCTCGCCCAGGTCACGGGCACCGCAGACAAACGGGACGTCAAACTGGGTCTTGTCGATGTGGTAGACATCGTCGGCGGGGGAGAGAACCTCGGATTCATCGATGTAGTCGATCTCGATGGCTTGAAGGACCTGCGCCTCGACGATGTGACCGATGCGGCACTTGGCCATGACGGGGATGGAGACGGCCTCTTGGATGCCCTTGATCATCTTGGGGTCGCTCATGCGCGACACACCGCCTGCGGCGCGGATGTCGGCCGGGATGCGCTCGAGAGCCATGACGGCGCAGGCGCCTGCCTCCTCGGCGATGCGCGCCTGCTCGGGCGTGGTGACGTCCATGATGACGCCGCCCTTGAGCATCTGCGCGAGTTCGCGGTTGAGTTTGACGCGATCGGCCTTGCTGGTCTGTTCTGCCATGGTTGCTCCCTTGGTTGGCATGTGCATTGCTTGACGGAACATCCTATCGGGGAGCTGGGTATGGCGAAATACTCAGTTTTCGAGATAATAACAAGGTCAGACTAATACCAGATTGAATGACTTAATAAGGTCAGGTGACAAATTCATGCTTGACTACAATTTGGAAAAACGCGGCGAGGCATCGCTCTACGAGTATGTTTACCAGCAAATTCGAGATGATATCGTAGCTGGACGCATTGCGGCGGGGGAGCATTTGCCGTCTAAGCGCGCCTTTGCCAGTCATCTGGGAATCAGTGTCATTACCATCGAGAATGCATATAGCCAGTTACTTGCCGAGGGCTATATTTGCTCAAAGCCGCGGCGTGGCTACTACGCTTGCGAGCTTTCGGATGCACCGGTTTTGCCTTTGGCTGCGGGGGGCATCGACCGAGATACCGTCTCTGTGGGCCCCAGCGCGCATGATGTCAACGGACGGACCGAGCAATTCGCCCCGCTCTCTCCTTCCGCTTTGGAGGCGGCGCGGCTTTGGCAAAGCGCACTGCGGGCGACGCTGGCATCCGAAGACGAACGCGAAATCTTTTCGACCGCGCCGGCACAGGGCACCGCGCGGCTACGACGCGCTATCGCTCACCATCTGCGTGGGACGAGGGGCATGAATGTCGATTCTAATAACATCGTTATCGGTGCGGGCGCCCAGCTGCTCGATACCATGTTGGTTCAGTTGCTTGGCGCGGACAAGGTGTATGCCGTTGAGGATCCGGGGTATTTGCGCCTGACGCGCATCTATCAGGCTATGGGCTGCAAAGTTCGACATATCCCGTTGGATGATGAGGGCGTGGACTTGAGCACTTTGCAGAAAAGCGGGACCGATGTCCTTCACCTGATGCCGTCCCATCAGTATCCGACCGGCCTTGTGACGAGTATTGCGCGTCGCTATGCGCTTCTGAGCTGGGCCGCCGAGCGACCAGGTCGGTATCTCATCGAAGATGACTTTGATTGTGAGTTTCGCCTTGCCGGGAAGCCGATTCCCGCGCTCGCGTCGATCGATGCCGCCCAGTCGGTTATATACACCAACACGTTTTCGAAGAGCCTGTCTTCGGCGTTGCGCCTAGCGTACATGGTGTTGCCCGACGAGCTGATGGAGCGGTTTAGGCGCGACCTTGGTTTTTACGCCTCGTCGGTTAGCTCCATAGATCAAGTTGCATTGGCTCGCTTGCTGGAATCGGGTGATTACGAGCGTCATGTGAACCGCGTGCGCGTTCGTGCCCGCGAGGCGCGTGATGGCCTAGTGGCGCTTGTACGGAAGGCATTTCCGGCAGGGGAAGTCTCGATCGAGCATGCAGACGCGGGCCTTTGCTGTATCGTGGTTGCGGAGCGTAGAACGGGCGGAAGCACTTTTGCACGGGCCCTCACGCGCTCGAGTATCCCGTTTATCGATATCAGTGACTGTTATTGGTGTGCCGATGGCGCATCTGTCCCTGAAAACTCAAGTCAAATTCTTGTTCAGTATGATGATCTGAGTCCAAAAGTGCTTAATACCTTGGAATTGCAGCTAATGGGGGCGCTCTGCAATCTAAGTGAGTAGACTTTTAGCACTTTGGCGACCAGGCAGTTTTGTAACAAGCTAT
>CBCSNQ010000149.1:0-3262 GCA_965141565.1 uncultured Collinsella sp.
CGAAGTCCACGACGCCCAGAGCCGCCCCACCTGCAATATCTGCCGCATGCGCGAGCACTGCCGCTTCCGCGCCACCCATACCACCTGCTATTCGCATTCTGAATAAAATGTCAATGATGGCACGGTATCGAGGGAATCTCATCCGTATGTAAGCGAATGTCCTCACAAACAAGTACCATAAGATGCCAAATAACAACTATCTGAAAGCCAGTACATGCACAACATTCTGCAGTTCTCGCCACAACTAACCGCGCTTGAGTTTTTTTCAGGCATTGGCTTGGCTCGTGCCGGCATGGCAAAAGCCGGAATCAAAACAATCTGGGCAAATGACATAGACCATACTAAATGCGCCATGTACAGCCAGTGTTGGGGCGATGAACATCTAGTCGAGCAGGATGTCCACACACTCGACCCCGACCTAATACCTCAAGCCGACATCGCATGGGCGTCAAGCCCTTGCACAAACTTATCTCTCGCGGGAAACAGGGAGGGACTTATCTCTGGCAAAGAGTCCAGCGCGTTCTTTGGCTTTATTAAGGCCATCGAAGGAATGAGCGATCGTGCCCCGAGGGCACTTGTTCTCGAAAATGTCATCGGCCTTGCCACGTCTAATAACAGTGATGACTTTAGACTCGTTTGCCAGGAATTTAATCGTTTAGGCTATTCATGCGACGCTTATTTTATCGATGCACGGCACTGGCTTCCCCAGTCACGCCCCCGCATGTTTGTCGTCGGATTAAAAAACCCTCTTCCCAACAGCCGACTCGATTCCTCGCTTCGACCTGAAAAGGTCTCCTGGATTCACTCCGACCCTTCACTCATTACGCACGTCTCTCACCTAAACGAGCCAAGTCCACTTCGCATGACGGGCCTTGCAACGGTTGTTGAAAATATTCCCGAGAACGACAAGCGTTGGTGGAACAAAAACCAAGTACAAGCATTTATCGACTCACTTGCACCGCATCAAGCAGAGCGCCTTCAGCGCTTCTTAAATGCCAAAGAAAGAATTGTTCGCACTGCTTACCGTCGCACGCGATCGGGCGTTGTGCGCTGGGAAATCCGTGAAGAAGAAATTGCCGGATGTCTAAGAACGGCTCGCGGCGGCTCATCAAGACAGGCAGTCGTTATATGCGAAAACGGAAAGATAGAAGTTCGCTGGATGACTGGAACTGAATATGCCCGTCTCCAAGGTGCTGACTCATGTCAGTTTAGCGGCTTCTCGGATGCTCAGATTCGCTACGCATTCGGCGATGCAGTTGCCGTGCCAGTTGTCACTTGGCTTATAAAAAATGCAGTCAAACCCGCGCTTATGTCTTCAAGGAACGGAGTGGACAATAATGGAAATGACCAATTGCTCCTTGAGCGAGCCCGATAAAGACATCTTGGATGCCATTGAACTCTGGTACGAATCCAAGCGCAGCAAGCGAGGCAACGTCAACCGTAACGTCATGGCGGTTGGCATAGGCATAAGCGAGCTGTTGCAAAACCGTTTTCCGCTCACCGACGATTATGTGCAATCGGACAAGGGGAGCCAAGTACGAGGCCTAAGTGGAGCATGCATCAAAACAGTTTTAGCCAGACATGGGGAAACGCGTGCCTTCGCATCAGAGGGCGGCAGAACCTCACGCGGCACACTCCCGATGGCGCTTGAGCTTGCCACAATTATCAACTCTGCCCTACCCAGTGACACTTGCGAAGACACTCGTCTTGAAGCTGCGAATGCAATCGCCAATTTCTTCGTCGAGCGAATCCAGGTCGATTTCTTTAACCGGCAGAGAATCAAAGTCGAAATCGATCTTCAAAAACCAATTTCTGTCATTGTCGATGATATCCTAGCCGAAGCAAGCCTACGGTCCGATAAGCCAACGGGTACCGTCGCACAGCACCTGGTAGGTGCAAAACTAGAGATGTTATTTCCAACCATAGAAATCGGAAAGGACAACTCAAACGCCGCCGACCAGCAGACAGACCGTTCTGGCGATTTCCAAATCAATGATGCTGCATTTCATGTGACTGTATCGCCAATGGCCAAATTGACCGATCGATGCCGAGATAACATTCGAAATGGCATTCGGCCCATCGTCGTTGTCCCCCACGATAAAGTTTCCTTCGCTTACGGACTGTTCGAAAGTGAGGGACTCGGCAATCGCGTACAGGTTATCGCGCTCGAATCGTTTATCGGCATCAATATTGAAGAGTTATCGTTCTACAAGCGAGGCCTAATTCGATTAAATGTCGCACGGCTTCTTGCCCACTACAACAAGCGAATCGAAGATATCGAGCCCGACAAATCTCTTCAAATAGAAATTCCTCAGTGGGCTCTAGACGAAATGGATGCACATGGCGAATAGCTCAAACATACTTATCACTCATGATCTGGACGGTGCCGCGCTGGCGGCGCCTGTTGACGCCGCACGCCGCAATGGCGCTGCATACAAGACGCGCACGATCGACGACCTGCGCATTAAGGACGATCGCCTGCGTGCGGCCATCGAGGGCACGGGACACCTGCTGTTCGACGGCGGCATGGGCACCATGCTGCAGGCCGCTGGCATGAAGGCGGGCGCCCTGCCCGAGCTGCTCAACTTTGAGGAGCCCCAGGTCATTACCGACATTCAGCGCCAGTACGTCGAGGCCGGCTGCGACGTAATCACCGCCAACACCTTTGGCGCCAATGCCCACAAGCTCGACGGTGCCGCCACCGTGGCAGACGTCTTTGCCGCGGCCGTCGCCTGTGCCCGCGAGGCCGGCGCCCGCTACGTCGCCGGCGACATCGGCCCCATCGGCGCGTTGCTTCGCCCCTTGGGTACCCTCAGCTTCGACGAGGCCTACGACCTCTTTGCCGAGGAAGTGCGCGCTGGCGTCGCCGCGGGCGTGGACCTCTTTATTATCGAGACTATGACCGACCTGGCCGAGATCAAGGCGGCGGTCCTCGCCTGCCGCGAGAACTCCGACCTGCCCGTCTTTGCCACCATGACCTTCGAGGAAGACGGTCGCACCTTCCTGGGAACGAGCCCCGAGGTCGCCGCCATCACGCTTGACGCCATTGGCGCCGACGTTTTGGGCATCAACTGCAGCCAAGGACCGGCCGAGCTCCGGGGACTCGCCGCACGTATGCTCACCGTTACCAACAAGCCCGTTATGGTGCAGGCCAACGCAGGACTCCCCCACGTGGACGACGACGGCAACACCGTCTTTGATATCCAGGCCCCCGAATACGCCGAGGCCGTCGCCGGCATGATCGCCGACGGCGTGAGCGTCG
>CBCSNQ010000150.1:0-3158 GCA_965141565.1 uncultured Collinsella sp.
CCAAGCTCGGCGATAAGCAGCTCGTTGCCGAGATCTTCGACAAGGCTGCTCAGGGTATGTGGCAGGACCGCAACGGCGGTTACACCCGCATCATGAAGCTCGGTAACCGTAAGGGCGACAACGCTCCTATCGTTATCATGGAGCTCGTCACCGAGCCTTGCACGCCTAAGGCCAAGAAGGCTGCTCCGGCCCCCAAGAAGGCCGCTGCTCCCAAGAAGGTTGAGGCTGTCGAGGAGGCTCCTGCTGAGGAGACCGCTGAGTAGACATTCTGTCTGCATAGGTTATATTCGAGGGGTACGTTCGCGTACCCCTCTTTTTTTGTCGCAATACCGTTGCTAGTTTGTTGGGAGCGCCCATGACTGCGCCGTCTAATTTCAATTCGACCCCCGAGCTCGACGCCACCCTTGTATTTCGCGTGGCCTACGATGGCTCCTCCTATAGCGGATTTGCCGAGCAGCCGGGCCAGACGACAGTTGCGGGCGAGCTGCGTCGTGCCATTGAGACTTTGCTGCGCCGCCCAATCGATCTGACGTGCGCGGGGCGTACCGATGCCGGCGTGCATGCGGTGGCCCAATACATCAGCGTGCCCGTTACGGACGCTGAGCTCGCTTTGACGCGCCGTAGGTGGCTGAGGGCTATGGATGCCCTCCTGGGCAAAGATATCGCCATAAACGAGGTCTACAAGGCTCGTAAGGGCTTTTCTGCGCGCTTTGACGCGCGTTCTCGCACTTACACCTATCGCATTGCCGATCGTGATGCGCGGCCCGTGCTATCACGCGGGACCGTGTGGTGGCATCGCTATCCCCTCGACGTCGATGCGATGGCGGCCGCCTGCCCTGCGCTTTTGGGCGAGCAGGACTTTAAGAGCTTTTGCAAGGTCGCCTCTGCCGTGGGCAAACCTACGCACCGCTGCGTAATGCGTGCCGAGTTTGGCCATGAGGTCGCCTTTGGCGAGGACATCCTCACGTTTACTATCGAGGGCAATGCGTTTTTGCATTCGATGGTGCGAACCATTGTGGGCACCCTCGTCGAGATCGGCATGCATCGCCGCGATCCCGAGTGGATGCGTGAGGTCATTGATGCCTGCGATCGCTCCACTGCCGGTCCTACGGCGCCCGCATGCGGTCTTACCTTTATGGGTGTGGACTACGACCCCACCGAGCTTGTGGCGCTCGATTAGGGAAGTGACTGCCTGACGGCGATCTTTGTGTGCGGTGCCTGTGGGCGGGGCGTGTGCAACATCTGTTCTTGACGTGCATCGCGGCGGACGACCGCCCGCATTAATTGACGGGGTGTACCATGAACGGCAGTTTGTTACTGGCTGTCGAGAGGACGGAAAACTTGGTTCGACGTGGTTCGCATCCGCGACTTTCGGTGATCCTGATTGTTGAGGGTTCGCCCAGTTATACGATGCGTGCTCTCGAGAGCATCCAGAACCAAGACCTCTACGATTTGCAGATTGTCGTCGTTTGCCGCGGCGTGGTAGCTGGTGTGCGCCATTCGCTTGAAGTGGCTGCCGACAGAGACATTCATATTGATTTGATTGATGTTGAGGACCCAGTGCCTGGCGCCTGCCTGCGTGCCGGCTTTGCGGCTTCGCGCGGCTCCCAGATCATTGCGATGAATGCCAATGAGTGGTTTGCGCCGCAGTCCCTTTCGCAGATGGTCGAAAGCTCCTGCGACGCTTCTGCTGACATCGTGTTTCCCTCTGTTTCGCTCGATCGCTACGATGTTCACCGCGAACGTCATTCCCGAGTTTTGGACGCGACATCCGTTTCTGAAGATGAGGACCGGGCGGCTTGCCTGACCCAATTGGTTTCCTGTTGTTTAATCCGACAGACCTCCGGCGTGCTGTATGATCGCGCCCTTTTTGAGGCGTGCCTTGCGCATGGCGATGCGTTTCGCACGGTGTCTTTTTTGACGTTCTCGCTTTCGCAGGCAAAGCGCGTTTCGGGATGTGGCCGTGCCCGTTTTCATGCAGTGGCGCCGTCGATTACGGAGACGTTTGACCCCACGATGTTTGCCAGGCTTTCTGATGATATCGGGGCGCTCGACAGGCTTGCCGACTCGCTTGCCGTCGCGGGCGGTGGCGATCAGTTGAAGCTGGTCTGCCAGCGGTATTACTACGCCAGCCTGGTTGCCTGCATCGAAAATTTGTGTCTGAGCCCCCATGGGGTGTCTTCAATAGAGCGTTCGGCCCGTTTGCATGATATGCTCGAAGCACAGCGTACCCGTCAGATGGTTGCGGCCCTTAAGGGCAATCATCGTGGCCTAGGTCTGCTCTATGGTTCGATAGCTGGTGCCAAGCCTATGCGGTGTGCGTTGTATACGCATCTGGCGGCCTTTTTCAATCGTTCGGGCGTCAGGACTGTCTAGTAGCGTGATTTTCGAAATTAATTGCATGGAATTGTTTCGAAATGCGTTCTTATTCACTAAAACCCTCAAATAGCGCTAAACTATTCAATCACTAAGTGATTGTCTCCGCCATCTTTTGGAGTGAGGTTTTGTATGGCCAAAAAACGCAATGGGCGCCAGGATGCCATCAGAGATATTGTTCGCAATAAGGACGTACGTACGCAGCGCGTTTTGGTAGACGAGCTTCGCGCCATGGGTTTCGATTGCACGCAGGCGACCGTTTCGCGCGATATCGCGGACATGGGACTGCGTAAGCTCCCCGAGGGCATCTATGTCCTTGCCGAGGACCTGCATCTGCAGCGCATGGTTTCCGAGTTGGTTACCGGCGTACTGCGCACCGATAATCTGGTTATGATCAAGGCACAGCCCGGTACGGCTTCTGGTATTGCCGCAGCGGTCGATGCCGCGGAGCTGCCCGACGTGCTTGGCTCGCTTGCCGGCAACGACACGATCTTGGTCATTGCGCAGACGGCCGAGGACGGCGAACGCCTTGAGGCGCTCATCAACAAGCTGAGTAACTCTCACAAGTAGGGGATGCGTGGCACTGCTGCTGTGCCGATTGTTGCTATAGGTAATTGCCGAGGGCGTTGGCGAAGGTCAGCGCCCTTTTGCATGCCGGCACCCGTTGCTCTATCGGTCCTGCAGCCGGGGCCGTCGTGGCATCTTGTGGCATCTGCCGAAATAAAGAAGCGCCCGAGCAGCGGACGTGCAGCTCGGGCGCCTTGGTGCCAGATGCCCCGTTT
>CBCSNQ010000151.1:0-3117 GCA_965141565.1 uncultured Collinsella sp.
CCATCGAGGACGGCATGGCCGAGGAGGACTGGGACGGCTGGGTCGAGCTTACCCGTCGCATTGGCAACAAGGTGCAGCTGGTGGGCGACGACCTGTTCGTCACCAACACCGAGCGCCTCAAGAAGGGTATCGAGCTGGGCGCCGCCAACGCGATCCTGGTCAAGGTCAACCAGATCGGCACACTCACCGAGTCGCTCGAGGCCATCGAGACCGCCAAGGAGGCCGGCTACGCTTGCATCGTGAGCCACCGTTCTGGCGAGACCGAGGACTCCACGATCGCCGACCTGGTCGTGGGTGTTAATGCCGGTCAGATTAAGTCGGGCGCCCCGTGCCGCAGCGACCGTATCGCCAAGTACAACCAACTCATCCGTATCGAGGACGAGCTCGAGGGCAGCGCGCGCTTCGCCGGCAAGGCCGCGTTCTACAACATTCGCTAAACAAGTGGTGCGCGCGGGGGGCGGGGTTGACTCAACTCCGCTCCACTTCTGATGGCCGCCATTGGGCGCTGGGCCATATGGCTCAGCGCCTTTTTTATGTCGAGCAAAGGCTGGCGAAGGCGGTGCGGGCGCTCGTGCTATAACTAAAGGACTTAGCGCAAACAAACCTCAACCGCACAAGGCGCACATGGATCAGATTTACGACAACAGGTACTATTCCGCCGGTTCGCGTGAACCGTCGCCTCGCCGTGCGCGCACGGTGCAGCTCGGTGGGTCCGCCTACGCCGGCGCCGACCGCTCCATACAGCGCCCGACAAGTACCTCGCGCCCCAATGCTCAAGTGAATACTTCGACAGATGGACCAGTGCGCCCGGCACGTTCGTCGCATGCTCAGCGCTCGTCGGCTCAAACGCACGATAGGTCGAGCAGGCCCTCGAACCGTCTTTCGGGCTCGGACTTTATGCACTACGCCAACGACAACGCGGTGGTCAAGGCGATCTACGACTTTACCCACGGTCCTCAGCGAGGGCTATTCATCGGCATCGTCGTTGCCCTGGTGCTCGTGAGCCTGTATTTCCCCGTGCGCGACCTGTACGTGGCAAAGCGTTCGAGCGATATCTTGGCCAAGCAGGTCGAGATTCGCCAGCAATACAATGATGAGCTGCAAAAAAGCGTCGACAAGCTGCTCTCGGAGGAGGGTATCAAGGACGCGGCATCCGAGGACCTGGGCCTGGTGATGCCCGGCGAGAAGAGGATTGAAGTGCAGGGCCTGGACGGCGATTCGGACTCGTCGTCGGCTGAAAAGAAGTCGTCGAACGCCAAGAAGGCCAGCGAGGTGGCCAAGGAGATCGAAGAAGTCGGCAAGGACGCGCCATGGTACATCCAAGCGCTCGACATGCTGTTTGGGTTTAACGGCGTCGAGGGTCAGACGGTCGTGTCCAACGGCAAATAGCGCCCGGAGGGGAGCTCGCAATGACAAATTGCAAACGATATAAGGTGGCCGCGATCGACCTGGGAACGGTGTCGTCGCGACTAGTGCTAGCGCAGGTCGAGGGCGGGGCGATCGTGGAATCGTCCAAGTATACCGAGATTACCGATCTGGGCGAGGGCGTGGACGCGACGGGCCGCTTTTGCGAGACGGCGGTCGAGCGTGTACTCGCTGCGTGCCGTATGTTTGTGGACGAGGCGCGTACCTTTGGCGCCGCGTGCATCTGCACCACGTGCACGAGCGCCGCGCGCGATGCGTCCAATGCTGCCCTGCTGCTGGACGGCCTGCGCGATCTGGGGCTCGAACCGCAGGTGATTCCGGGCGAGGTTGAGGCGCGCCTGACGTTTTTTGGCGTAGCGCACGACTTTGCAGGCGAGCGCATCATCGTCGCCGATTCGGGTGGCGGCTCCACGGAGCTCGCGACGGGCGTCTATGCGCCTGAGCGCGGGGTCTTTGCGCTGGAGGGAACGCGCTCGCTGGACATCGGTTGCCGTCGCGTGACCGAGCGGTTTTTCTCTGCGCTGCCGCCGTCGACGAACGAGCTTGCTGCCGCTGCCGGCTGGGCAAACGAGCAGTTCTCCGCCTATTTTGAGGGCCTGCCCAGCGACTTTGAGCGCGCCGAGCGCCTCGTTGCGGTGGGCGGTACCGTTACCACGCTCGTGGCGCTGGTCCACGAACTGGAGCCGTACGACTCGAACTTTGTGCACCTGCGCGAGCTTTCGCTGGAGCAGATCTCGGCCGCTATCGAGTGCATGTCTGCGTTGGATGTTGCAGGCATTGCCGCGTTGCCAGGCGTGCAGCCAAAGCGCGCGGGCGTGATTCTCGCTGGCGCCGTGGTGATCCGCGAGCTCATGCGTGCCGGCGGCTACAAGACGCTTACCGTGAGCGAGAACAGCCTGCTCGCCGGTATGGCCGCCACCATCAACGAGACTCTCGACGGCACAATCCCCACCATCGGCTGGATCCCGAGCCTGAGTGCTCTTTAACCGTCTTCCTCTGAGTTGCGGTGAAATAGTTCCTAAATAAGCTGGTAAACGGTATAAACAGGATCTATTCCACCGCAACTTAGAGCCCCGCCGGCGTGTAAAAGAACAGCCGGCACCTGGGGACGTTCCTTTTCTGCCGGCACCTGGGGACAGTCCTTGCGGGGCGTCCCCACAGCGCCTATGCCAGCTTGTCGATCTGCCCAATCTCCCAAAGCGGAATATTGACGAGCATGCCCTCGTCTCTATATGCCGCCAGGGAGCTCCTCACGCAACGCTCGAGCTTGAATTTTTCGCAGGCTATTTTCAGACTCTTCGCTTTAAGGTTCTCTGCCGCCTTGACCTCAAGCGGAAGCACGGTCCCCGCATGGTCGATGACAAAGTCGGTTTCGGCATTGCCGGAGGTAGAGGACCAATACGCGGGAGTTTTGTCCTGGAGCAAAAGCTCCTGCGCGACGTATTGTTCGGTCAGCGAACCTTTGAACTCGGTAAAAACAGCGGATCCGTTGAGAACGATGGCCGGAGAGAGACCGGAGAGCGCTCCGAGGATGCCGGTGTCGATGCAGAACAGTTTGAAGCCCGAGAGGTCTTCGTAGCTCGAGAGCGGCGCCTTTAGAGCGGAAACACGTGGCACCTTATGAACGATTCCGTAGTCCGTGAGCCACTGGAGGCTTTCCTCGAAATCGCGTGCGCGCGCTCCGGGGCGAAG
>CBCSNQ010000152.1:0-3073 GCA_965141565.1 uncultured Collinsella sp.
CAATCTGTTTACCGCACGACGGTGCGGGCGTCCACTCCTTACGATCCAAATACGCTGTCGAGATATAGTTCTCGATGCTCGAGAAATGCACGGGTGTGCCCTTGCGGCCCTGGATGCAAGCACCCTCGCACTGGCCCGAATGGTTGCACACCATGGAGCAGACCGCGCTCATGGGATTGTTCTGGAACAGCAGCTCGCCCGCCTCTTGCAGACGGCGCTGCTTAAAGAGGTCGATAACCTGCGGAATGGGCGTCTGCACCGGACAGCCCTTTATTTGACAGAACGCCTTTTTGCAGCCCAGACAGCGATTTGCTTCCTCAACGATGTGGATAGCCACGCAATTCCCCTCTATCGACCTGGACGAAATCGGCTTCTTAAACCAATTTGCCCGAATTTATAACCATAGATACGTCAACAGTGCGGAAAAGGGCACCGAAAAGCATCTCACAAACGCGCAGTAGCAACCCTTCCCTCGCACGGAGCCACTGTGCAGCCCCGTCATCGAGATCAAAAGATTCGCCACCCCTACGAATGGCGAATCTCTCTACAGGCAGACGCCGTCTTTCCAGATACTGATCTCGTGGCAACCGCGGCGCTCGGCACTCGTTAGCTTACCGCTCGCTGTATCCAGTACCAGCTGATATAGGTCTCCGGCGGCCTCATCGAGCGTGCACTCGCCCGTAGCCACCACGCCGGCGTTAAAGTCCATCCAGTTGGCCTTGTGGTCGCACAGACGCTGATTGGTGAACACCTTGAGGGTGGGCGCCGGTGCACCAAACGGCGTGCCGCGTCCAGTCGAGAACAGAATCACGTGGCAGCCAGCAGCCGTCAACGCCGTGGTGGATACCATGTCGTTGCCCGGGCCGCACAGCATGTTCAGGCCATGCTTGGTGACCTGACCGGCATACGGCAGCACGTCGACGATGGGTGCAGAGCCACCCTTTTGCACGCAGCCGCAACTCTTGTCCTCAAGCGTGGTGATGCCACCGTCCTTGTTACCGGGACTCGGGTTCTCGTAGACCACCTCGCCATGGCTAATAAAGTAATCCTTAAAACCGTTAAGCATGTCAGAGGCGGCGTCAAAGACCTGCTCGTTCTCGCAGCGATCGAGCAGGATGCTCTCCGCGCCAAACATCTCGGGCACTTCGGTGAGCACCGACGTGCCGCCACGGGCGACGACCATATCGCTCACGCGACCGATCGTGGGGTTGGCGGTAATGCCCGAAAGACCGTCAGAGCCGCCGCACTTAAGACCAATAACCAGCTCGGAGGCCGGAATGGGCTCACGCTTGGCCTGCTTGGCCAAGTCAGCCAGCTCGGACAGAATCTTGTGGCCCTCGATCTGCTCGTCGGCTACATCCTGGCAGGTGAGAAAACGAACGCGCTCGTGATCGAAGTCACCGAGCTCGTCGAGCACCTGCTGATGCGTGCAGTTCTCGCAACCGAGCGACAAGAACAGCACGCCCGCGGCGTTTGCGTGACGCGACAGCGCCACCAGCAGACGACGGGTCTGGGCATGGTCGGCGCCGGTCTGTGAGCAACCGAACGGATGCGGGAAGTAATAGACGCCCTCCAACGAGCCCTCGACCAGGTCCTGAGCCTGCTCGCACATGGCACGAGCGACTTCGTTGACGCAACCGACGGTGGGAATGATCCAAAGCTCATTGCGCGTGGCGGCACGACCGTCGGCACGGCGGAAGCCCATAAAGGTCTCGGCCTCGACCGGCTCAACGACCGGATGTGTCGGATTGTAGGTGTACTCGACCTCACCCGAGAGGTTGGTCTTCACGTTGTGCGTGTGCAGCCACTGGCCGGGCTGAATGTCCTTCGTCACGTGACCGATGGGAAGACCGTACTTGACGACATCCTCACCGGCTGCAATGGCGCGCACGGCCATCTTGTGGCCCTGCGGGATATCCTCCGCGGCAACGACCTCGCCCACGCCGGGAACCTCGACGGCAGCACCCTTGGCGAGCGGCGACAGCGCAACGATGACGTTGTCGGCCGGATTGATCTGGATAGTGTTCATTACAAAGAGTCCTAACCCTACAGGTTGAGCAGAAGTCGAGTGACGCCCGCCAGTTACCCGGCGGGCGTACAGAAGGATTTAGGCCTGAGCGTTCGCGAACGCCTGCTTGACGCCCTCGGAGCGCACGACGGCGAGAGCGTTGACGACAAACTCCTCCAGGCCGGCGATCTGCGTAAGATCCTCGCCCCACATTTGCTCGTTGGAGAGCACATCGTGCACCAGCTCGGCGTCGTCGGCGCCGGCGTGAGCAGCGTAGAAGTCGAGCACAAAGGCGTCGTCCTGAGCGGTGTACTCGGTGCCGTCGGAGCGACGCAGGTGCAGGCCGTCGCCCTCGCGGGACACGAGCTCCTGCGTGTAGAAGGAGATGAGCGTGGCCAGGCTCGTCGCCAGGCACTTGGGCAGGTTGCCGGTCTCGGCAGCGTAGTCCTTGAGCGTAGGCAGGTCGCGGGCACGCCACTTAGCCGTGGAGTTGAGGCAGATGGAGAGCAGCGCGTGGTCGATAAACGGGTTGTCGAAGCGGTTCTCAACAGCGGCAGCAAAGGCCTTGCAGTCCTCGACATCCAGGTCGGCGGCAAGCGTCGGAATGACCTCGTCGTAGAGCATGGTGTTCATGAAGCCACGAACAGTCTCGTCGTGCATGCAGTCGCGCACGATATCAAAGCCGGCAACCCAGGAACCCGGAACAAAGGCGGTGTGGGCGCCGTTGAGGATGCGGACCTTGCGCTTCTTGTACGGGGTGACGTCGGGGGTCACAAAGACACCCGGCAGACCGGCCTTCACGAAGGGCAGACGCTCCTTGAGCGACTCGTCACCCTGGATGCCCCACATCTGGAAGGGCTCGCGCACGGCCAAGAACGGATCCTCATAGCCCAAGCGCTCGGCCACGGCAGCGGCCTCCTTGGGATCGCGGATGCGACCCGGAACGATGGTGTCGACGAGCGTGGTGCAGACGGTGCAGTCGTTGGCCATCCACTGCGAAAACTCGTCCTCCCAGCCCCAGTCGCTCACGTACTGGTTCATGATGCGCAGCAGCTCCTCGCCGTT
>CBCSNQ010000153.1:0-3040 GCA_965141565.1 uncultured Collinsella sp.
GGCAGAGCGCGGTGTGGTGTCCGGTGCGATGCCCGTTTGCCCGGCGAGCCATCCCAGCAGTGCCTCGGGCGTGCCAAAGCGGGCGCGTAGTTCTCCCAGGTCCAGATCGCGGTCGCGCTTGGAAAGACGGCGGCCGTCCGGTGCCATGAGCAGCGGAATATGTGCGTAGTGCGGCGTGGGAAGTCCCAGCAGATGCTGCAGGTAGATCTGACGCGGCGTGGAGCCCAGCAGGTCGCATCCGCGCACGACCTCGGTGACGCCCATGGCGGCGTCGTCGACCACCACGGCTAGCTGATAGGCAAAAACACCATCGCTGCGGCGCACCAAAAAGTCGCCGCACTCGGTGGCGAGCGCTTCGCATTGGGCGCCGTACGTGCGGTCCACGAATTCGATTACGTCGCTCGCGAGGTCGTCGACGGCGGGCACGCGCAGGCGTGTGGCCGGGGCGCGCAGGGCGCTGCGGCGGGCAACCTCCTCGGCAGAAAGGCCTCGGCAGGCGCCGCGGTAGATGGGCGTGCCGTCGCTGGCGTGCGGCGCGCTCGCGGCGTGGAGCTCGGCGCGCGTGCAAAAGCAGGGATAGGTGAGGCCGGCGTCTTGCAGCTGGTGCAGGGCGTCCTCGTACAAGTCCAGGCGATCGTGCTGGTAGTAGGGGCCTTCGTCCCACTCAAGCCCCAGCCAAGCTAGGTCGTCAATCAATTGGGCGGCAAGTTCCGGGCGCTTGCAGCGATCGTCCAGGTCCTCGATGCGCAACACGATGCTGCCGCCCTGGCTGCGGGCCGAAAGCCACGCACACAGGCAACTGAACACGTTGCCCAGGTGCATGCGGCCCGAGGGCGACGGGGCAAAGCGGCCCACGACGGGCGCGAGGGCGGGGGCGAGCTTGCTGTTGGACGCCGTCGACGTTGCCACGGCGTGTGTTGCTATGTTGCATGCGTTGATATCCATGCGGACGAGTATAGCGCGGGGTGAGGTGGGGGGGGGGCGTCGTCGATGCTCGCGAGTTGCCGAGGCTGCGTGTTGTGCGCTGCGGGCACCGACTCAACACCTCGATTACCGCCCCAAGCTCAGCCCCTTCAACCCCTCAAACGACAGAAACCCCGGCAGCTCTTCGCAACTGCCGGGGTTTCCGCGGAAAAGGGGGACATGATCCTCAAGCGAACGGCAAAGGGGCAAACCGTTTTCGCTCAACTGCTTTATGCCCCTCGGCTGGCGGCTCAATCAGCGCGTGCCGCACCCACACAAAGCCGCTACACCTGTGACAGAGCTGTGAAGTGGTATCTATTGCTGGCGCAGGCCATGCCAAGGAGTGTCCCAGATTGCCGGCAGATAAGGAACGTCCCCAGGTGCCGGCCGCGGGCGTGACTTTCGTCCCGTTTGATACTCCGCTGGCCTAGATGTTCGTCATGTGCGCCCGTAAACGTGGGACAATGGCGTTGCTGGTATCACAGACAAAGGATGTGCCCATGAACGACCCCGTTGCCAAAACCTGTCGGCAGCGCCGCCTGTTTGCGCGATTTGCTTCCGTCTGCGCACTCGTCGCGCTTGCATTGCTGCTACTGCCCGCCGCCGCACACGCCGACGGTTATTCCATGACCCAAACCTATATCAGTGCCACGGTTGAGGCCGATGGATCGCTGACCGTTGTCGAGGGACGCCAGTTTGATTTCGACGACGACATCAACGGCGTGTTTTGGGAGATCAATACGGGCACCAACCAGCAGGGCGGCACGGCGGGCGTCGACGTGCTGAGTGTCGAGGAAGAGGACACCGCGTTTAACAAAGTCGATAGCGCGAACAAGGGCGATTCTGGCGTCTACACGGTCGAGCAGACCGGTGACGGCGTAAGGATTAAGGTGTTCAGCCCCCACGAGAGCGGCGACAGCGCGATCTATTACGTGAGCTACACCATGACCGGTGCGGTTATGAACTGGGCCGATACCGCCGAGCTCTACTGGAAGTTCGTGGGCGACGGCTGGTCTGCGGATTCCGACGATGTCGAGATGGAAGTGCGCTTCGCAAATGCCGCTGCCGGGACGGCGGCCGTCAAGGGCGATAACTTCCGCGCATGGGGCCACGGCCCGCTGACGGGCGATGTATCGCTCGATGCGGACGCACCCATGGTCACCTATACCATTCCCTGTGTGCATCAGGGCGAATTTGCCGAGGCACGCATCGCCTTCCCTAGCGACTGGGTGCCGCAGCTTACCGCTTCGGGCGAAGAGCGCATGTCAACGATCATGAGCGAAGAGAAGGAATGGGCCGACGAGGCTAACGCCCGCCGCGCTCACGCTCGCATGATTGCCAATTCACTTGCCGTGCTAAGTGTTGTTGCGGCGGTGGCCTTTACCGGCACAATCGTTATGCTCAAGCTGCGCAAGCGCAAGCCCAAGCCGCTTTTCCAGGACGAATATTTCCGCGATGTGCCTTCGGCCGATCATCCCGCCGTGCTTTCGGCCCTCATGAGCTGGGACGAGGTGCCCGATCAGGCATATATCGCCACGCTCATGAAGCTCACTGACGACCGTGTGATCAAGCTGGAGCAGGCGACCGTGACCAAGGCCAAGAAGGGCCTGTTGGGGCGTGAAAAAGAAGAGCAGACGTATCGCGTGACGGTGAGTGATGCGGGCTGGAAGTCGGCCAAGGGCATTGACCACATGGTGCTCAAGGTCTTCTTTGCCGGTGCTAAGCCCGACGAGAACGGCGATCGCTCGCGCACGTTTGACGAGCTGCAGCACTACGTCAAGCAGCACGCTACACCCGTGGGCGACAAGCTCGAGGACTATCAGAACACCGTTAAGGGCAAGTTGGCCGATAGCGAGTACGTTGCCTCGGACGGCATTGTTGCAATGGTGTTTTGCCTGGTTCTTGGTGTCCTGATTGCCTTTGTTCCCGTGGGATCCATCTTCTTTACCGATGGCGCACAGGCGAACATTACCGCCGCGGTTATCTCGGTGCCGATTGTGCTGGTGGGTATCGGCGTGGGCCTTACGTTCCGCCGCTTTACGCCGGAGGGCGCCGAGGTGGCGGCTCGCTGCAAGGC
>CBCSNQ010000154.1:0-3019 GCA_965141565.1 uncultured Collinsella sp.
CAGGTAGGCGTTCTGCACGTCGGCGGGGTCGATGCCCTGCGCCTTGTACTCGTCCTGCACATAGCTCACGGCGCGTTGGGTCACAATGGAGCCCGACATGGAGCCCATTTTGTCCGCCATTTGGTTGGCACCCTCGACGAGCTTGCCCTGGTCGATTAGGCCGCCTTCAACGCCCAGACGCAGGCTCTTCATGGTGATCTTACCGCCGTCGGCATCAATCTGCTTTTGCATGTTCTGCGCCGCTGCGGCCTTCTGCTGCATCTCGGCGAGCTGCTCGGGCGTCATCGCTGCCATTTGCTCGGGGGTGGGCATGGCCTGGGCGGCGTTGTTGTCTTTCTCGCTGGACGAGCCCATCATGTCGCCCATGGAGTTGGCGTCGATGCCTTGGTTGAGCGAAAGGACGACGGTCTCGGGCAGGCTCATAATGTCAGCGAGCTTGCTGCCGTCGGCGCGCTCGTCCTCGGTGCCCTTGTACGTGCGAATCCCGTTTTTGTCTGCCTTGCTAAACACGGCCTCCACAGCCTTGGCGTCCTTGGCGCTCATAAAGAGTTCGAGGTCGTCGAGCGATTCGGCGCGAATGGTGTCGGGCACGGGCGAGGCGATGCCGCCTTGCTGCACGCCCACGTCGACGATGTCGCTCATATAGGTAGGCAGTGCCAGATCGGCGTTGCAGCTGATTACGATAAGTACGATAGCTGCAAACAGTGCCAGGACATGTTTTTTAAAGAGCTTGAGAATCCTCACTCGGCATCTCTCCTTTCTTGATTGCGGTCGATAATTTCGTTGGCACGTCTTAGAAGGCGCACCATCTCTTGGGTATCTGTTTCGCCGAGCTGCTCGAGGAAAGCCGCAGTGCGGTTCTCGAATTCCCGACGTTTGATTTCGAGATCCTGGAATCCTTTGTCGGTCACCGTGACGTGTACGCGACGACGGTCGGTCTTTGAGTGCTCGCGCTCGACCCAGCCCTTGGCTTCGAGAGCGCGTAGGATATTGGCGATGCGGGCACTCGAGACCCAGGCGCGATCAGCGAGTTCGCTCGGCGTGAGCGAACCGCCGGCGAGTATGAGGGCGCGCATGACGGCCATCTCGCCGCCGAGGGCTTTGTCCGCAAAGCGCGAAATGCGCTGATGCATGCTGCCGAACTCGGTAAGGAGCTGACGCCCAAGTTCACGGAAATCGGTATCTTCCACCGAAAACCCCTAACACTAGAAACTATTTTCGGTGAAAGATGATACCCCCGCACGCGCACCCTATACGGTAGATTTTGGGACATGCCTAGAAAACAACCTTTAGGCGACCTCCGTACACCGTCGGTATCAGCAAAGTTAGGGGTAGATCTCTGAGCACGTCCTAAAGCCCACTCAGAGGCACTTTACCCTGCTAAAGCTGGCATAACAGCTAGAGTGAACGTCGTACAAAGGCAAGGAAAAAACTAAACAAATCGGTGAACGGTAGTTGTTCACGCTCGCATTTCCTGCGGGTTTGTAAAAAACGCCCTTATGATATAAAAAAAGAAACATATAACAGCCCAGATGGAGAGGGTCGCTATGTTATCCTTCTCAAACGGGTGAAATCTTGGGTTTTGGGTTGCAGTTCCAAGGTGGACAAACGTTTTTCCCTGCACCAACATGTGGTGAAGAACGGAAGAAGCCGGTAGTGCAAGCCGAAAATTCAAGAATTCAATAAGCAGCGGTGTGAGAGAGCGCCGCATAACACGTAACTAGGAGCGTGGTTACACAATGCAGGAGGCATGGGAAGGCTTCAAGGAAGGCATTTGGACGGGAGAGGTTGACGTCCGAGACTTCATCCAGAAGAACTACACCCCCTACGAGGGCGACGAGTCGTTCCTCGTCGGCCCGACCGAGCGTACCAAGGAGCTGTGGGGCGAGGTTCTCGACCTGCTGCTTAAGGAGCGCGAGCAGGGCGGTGTCCTCGATATGGACACCAAGACCGTTACGGGTATCGTGAGCCACCCCGCTGGCTACATCGATAACGCCCACCGCGAGAAGGAGACCATCGTCGGTCTCCAGACCGACAAGCCGCTCAAGCGCGCGCTGCACGTCAACGGCGGTATCCGCATCGCTTGCCAGGCTGCCAGCCAGCACGGCTATAAGGTCGACGAGAACGTTGTCGAGCGCTACACCTTCGAGCGTAAGACCCACAACGCTGGCGTCTTCGATGTTTACACCCCCGAGATGCGTGCTTGCCGCTCGGCTCACATCATCACCGGTCTGCCCGATGGCTATGGCCGCGGCCGTATCATCGGCGACTACCGTCGTGTTGCCCTGTACGGCGTCGACTACCTGATCAAGGACAAGGAGGCCCAGAAGGCTTCCACCCCGACGGTCATGACCGCCGACAACATCCGCGACCGCGAGGAGCTGCAGGAGCAGATCCGCGCCCTCGGCGAGCTCAAGATGATGGCCGAGACCTATGGTTTCGATATTTCCAACCCTGCCACCAACACGCAGGAGGCCATCCAGTGGATGTACTTCGCCTACCTTGCTGCCGTCAAGGAGCAGAACGGCGCCGCTATGTCCATCGGCCGTACCTCTACGTTCATCGACATCTACGCTGAGCGCGACCTTGCCAACGGTACCTTCACCGAGGAGCAGATCCAGGAGTTCGTGGATCACTTCATCATGAAGCTCCGCATGGTCAAGTTTGCCCGTACCCCCGAGTACCAGGCCCTGTTCACCGGCGATCCGCAGTGGGTCACCGAGTCCATCGGCGGCATGGGTGTTGACGGCCGTACGCTCGTTACCAAGATGAGCTACCGCTACCTGCACACGCTCGAGAACATGGGCACCAGCCCCGAGCCCAACATGACCGTTCTGTGGTCGACCCGTCTGCCCGAGAACTTCAAGAAGTTCTGCGCCAAGACTTCTGTCGCCAGCTCCTCGATTCAGTACGAGAACGACGACCTCATGCGTGTCTATCATGGCGACGACTACGGTATTGCCTGCTGCGTGTCCTCCATGCGCATCGGCAAGGAGATGCAGTTCTTCGGCGCCCGCGC
>CBCSNQ010000155.1:0-2980 GCA_965141565.1 uncultured Collinsella sp.
ATATCCTGGCCGGTCATGGCATCGACGACCATCAGCACCTGATCGGGCTTGACGGCCTTCTTGATGTCCACGGCCTCCTGCATCATCTGCTCGTCGATCTGCAAACGACCGGCGGTATCGACGATGACCACGTCACGCAGGTGGTCAACGGCCTCCTGAATGGCGCCCTTGGCGATGTCAACCGGGTGCTCGCCATCGCCACGGAAGACCGGCACGCCAATCTCTCCGCCAAGCGTGGCCAGCTGGTCGGCAGCGGCGGGACGGTAGACGTCGCACGCGGCGAGCAGCGGTGAGCGGCCCTGCTTCTTGAGCAGGTAGGCCAGCTTTACGGCCGCCGTGGTCTTACCGGAGCCCTGCAGGCCCACGAGCATGATGACATTGGGAATGCGATTGCTAAAGACGAGCTTGCTCTCGGTTGAGCCAAGCATCTCGGTGAGCTCGTCGAGCACGATCTTGACGACGTTTTGCGCCGGCGACAGCGACTCCATGACCTCGGCGGTCATGCAGCGCTCCTTGGTCTTGGCGACGAACTCCTTGACGACCTTAAAGTTAACGTCGGCCTCGAGCAGCGCCATGCGAATATCGCGCATGGCCGAAGTAATATCGGCCTCGGTCAGCTTGCCCTTGCCGCGCAGGCGGTCAAATGTGTCGTTGAGGCGATCGCTCAGGGAATCAAACACTAGTCACTCCTTAATTGGACTCGCCCACCAGGGCGCGGCAGAAATCTTTGGCATTGAACTCCTGCAGGTCATCGACCTGCTCGCCCACGCCGACGCGCAGGATCGGGAGCTTGAGCTTCTCGGCCACGGCCATGGCGATGCCGCCCTTTGCCGTGCCGTCGAGCTTCGTCATGATAATACCGTCCAGGCCCAGCGCCTCGTTAAACTCGAGCGCCTGGTTCAGACCGTTCTGGCCGGTGGCGGCATCGATCACGAGCACGACTGAGACGGGCATGGGGCCGGCGGCCATATTGGCGGCGCGCTTACGCGTCACGTTAACCACCTTGGCAAGCTCGCGCATGAGCTCAGGGCTCGTGTGCAGACGGCCGGCGGTATCGATAAGCACCAGGTCGCTGCCGCGCTTGTCGGCCTCGTCGAGCACGTCGTAGCAAACACTTGCCGGGTCGGAGCCGCGGTCGCGCTTGATGACGGGGACGCCAGCGCGCTGGCCCCACACATCGAGCTGCTCGATAGCGGCAGCACGGAAGGTATCGGCCGAACCGATCACGACGTTCTTGCCGCGGGCGGCCATGGCGCTCGCGATCTTACCGACCGTCGTGGTCTTGCCGGCACCGTTAATGCCCACAAACAGCACGCAGCTCGGCGTATCGGAAAACGGATCGCGCTCGATGGGCACAAAGTGCTGCTCGAGCTGCTCGGCCAGGGCACGGCGAAGCTGCGGAGCGGTCTTGAGGTTCTTCTTGGCCGCGGCATCGCGCAGGTCATCGGAGACCTTGATAGCGACCTCGGCGCCCATGTCACCCATGACGAGGGTGTCCTCCAGGTCCTCCCAAAAATCCTCGTCGACCTCGCCGCCAAAGTAGAAGACCTCGTTGAGGGCCTCGCGGCTGCGCTCAAGTCCGCGCGAGAGAGCATCGAAGAATCCCATTATGCATTCACGACCTTTCCGGTTTCGCGATCGAGTTTTTGCGAGACGACGCGACTGACGCCGTCGGCTTGCATCGAGACGCCGTAGAGGACGTCAGCGTCCTCCATAGTACGGCGCTGATGCGAGATAACCAAGAGCTGCGTATCGGAACGCAACACGTCGAGTGCGCCGATGAGCTTGGACAGGTTGGCGTCATCGAGTGCCGCCTCGACCTCGTCCAGCACATAGAACGGCACCGTGCGCGTGCGGTACACAGCAAAGAGCAGGGCGAGCGCCGTCAGGCTCTTCTCGCCGCCCGACATGAGCATCATCTTGGTGATGCGCTTGCCGCGCGGCTGCGCCACGACCTCGATACCCGTCTCGGCAGGATGCTCGGGATCGGTCATCTCCAGATGAGCCTGACCGCCCGGGAAGAGCATGGCGAAGATCTCGCGGAAGTTCGCATCGACCTTCTCAAACGTCACCAGGAACGCCTTGCGCATCTTACGGTCGATAGCCACGGTGATCTTGGTGAGCGCCTTGCGCGCGCTCTCCAGATCGGCCAGCTGCTCCTCGATGTAATCGGCGCGGCGCTTGAGCTGCTCGTACTCCTCCATGGCAACTTGGTTAACGGGACCAAGGTTGTTGATCTGGCGCACAAGCTGGTTGAGTTCGCGCTCGGCGGCATCGCGGTCCGTGGGCGCCGGAAGCATGAGCGCTTCCTCGAGTACCGTGGTGCCATCGGCGGTAATGGCGTTAATGGCGGCCTCTACCTGCACCTCGAGCTTGCCACGCGCGACCTTGAACTCGTTTTGCGCGGCGGAGGCGGTATCGACTCGCTCCTTAGCGCGGGCAACCTCTGCCTTGGCATCCTCGATGGTCTTCTTGAGCGAAGCGGAGTCCGCCTCCTCCAGAGAGGCCTGGTCACGCAGGCGCGCTGCCCAATCCGACGCGCGTTCCAACAGGGCAGAATAGCGTTCGTGCATGGGGTCGACGCGCAGGCGCAGCAGCTCGAGCGAGCGCGAAGCCTGGCGTGTTCCGCGGATACGACGGTCGATGCCCTCAAGACGATGCTCAAGGTCGGGCACGCGGCCCTTCAGCGAACGCAGGCGCTCGCTCGTCTGGGCCAGGCGCACCTTGGCATCGGCGAGCTTACCGGCGGCCTCGGAATCGTCACGGCGAACGCGATCGAGCTCATCGTTGGCCTCGGCAATCTGGAGACCCAGGTCGCTTGCCTGTGCACGCGCCTCGTCACGCGAACGGGTGAGCTCGTCAACGCGCGGGCGCGCAGCGCGAACGGCTTCGGAGGCCTGCTCGCGGCGCTTGGAGATGCGCACGCGCTCGACCTCGGCATTGTTGGCGCTTTGCTCCAAGCGGCCGATCTCGGAGAGCA
>CBCSNQ010000156.1:0-2925 GCA_965141565.1 uncultured Collinsella sp.
TTGAGGGCGCCGACCATGTCGATCTTGTTGAGGGTACGATTGGTGGCGAGGTTGACGATGATCGTAAAGCCAAAGGAAAGCACCACGGCGAGCACGTAGCTTAGCGGCTCGACCTCAACATCAAAATACAGCGACGGCATCTGCAAAATGTACGTAAAACTCTCGGCCAGCAAGCCGCCCAGTGGCACGCCCAGCGCGGCGCCAATTGCCGTGAGGATCAACGTCTCCTTGTTGACGTAGTGGTGCACCTCGCCACGGCGGAAGCCCAGCACCTTGATGGTCGCCAGCTCGCGCTCGCGCTCCGAAATATTCGTATTAGACAGCGTAAACACCACCACAAACGACAGGCACGCCGCCATAAAGGTCACGAGCACCACGACCGAATTGATAATCGTAAAGTTCGCCTCGTAGTTCTCCCAATGCTCGGCCGTACTCGAAATCGTAAGCCAACCGTCGCTCTTAAGATTCTTGCTAAACGCAATCTGGTCGGCCGACGAGCCCTTAAGCAGCACAAAGACGCCGTTGAGGCGTGCGCTTCGACCGAACGCGCGCTCATAGGTGCCCTGCGTCATATAAAGCGTATTGCCCAGATAGTTGAGCGAGATGTCGCTAACCTTGACCTTAGCGACGTTGAGTAACGAATCCTGGACGTGCGCCGTGTCGCCCGGCTTGATTCCCAGCACCAGCTGCGAGCTCTTGCTTAAATACACGTCCCCGTCACGCAGGGCGAGCGGCTCTTTGGACTCGTCCTCGAGGCGCACATAGTCGTCCAGGTCGTTCGTGCGGTCATCGGGCACCACGATCAGCTGCACGGTCTCGCTCTTGCCGCCAAACGTAAAGGTGACGTTGTCGGTCATAATCGGCAGGGTCGAGGTTACGGTCACGTTGGAATCATTGGCCGCGCTGCGCTCATCCAATGCCGCGCACGTCTGCGAAAAATCGTCGGGATTGGCGACCGCCAGCAGGTCGTAGCGCGTGATATGCCCGTACTGTTTGGGCGAAAGCGCCACCGACGTGTCACGGATACCCATACCGCAGATCACGAGCGCCGTGCAGCCGGCAATACCGAAGATGGTCATAAAGGCACGTTTTTTATAACGGAACAGGTTACGCGCTGCCACCTTGTTCAAAAAGCCCATGCGGCGCCAGATAAATCCGATACGCTCGAGCAGAATGCGTGAGCCGGCACGCGGCGCCTTGGGACGCATGAGCGAAGCCGGCGTCTCGGCCATCTCGTGGCGGCAGGCGATAATCGTGGCGCCCACCACGCCCACAGCAAACAGCGCCACAGAAACGATTGAGGACACGATGTCGTACGAAAGCAGCATCTGGGGCAGTGAGTACATGTCGTCGAACACCGTAAACAGGAACAGCGGCAGGCCCACAAATCCGATGATGTTGCCGAGCACGCCGCCGATCAGACACGCCCACAGTGCGTAGTCTACGTATTTGGACAGGATACGCCCGCGTGAATAGCCGAGCGCCTTGTACAGGCCAATGAGCGTACGCTCTTCCTCGACCATACGCGTGGCGGTGGTAAGGCTGATGAGCACGGCGACGATAAAGAAGATAAACGGGAACACGGTGGCGATGGCCTCGATTGAGGAACTATCGCTCTCCACGCTCGAGTAGCTTGCGATATTGCCGCGGTCCTGGATGTACCAGGTGCATTCACCAAGGTCAGAGAGCTCGGCGCGGGCATCGGCAAACTGCTGGTCGGCGGCGGCACGGCGCTGGTCCAGGTCGGCTTGCGCCTGCGCACGCTCGTCGCTGCCCTCGGCCATGCGATTGATGTTGTCCTGCTCAATCCCAAAGAGCATATTCGCCTGGCGCTCGGCCGCATCCAAGCTTGCCGGCGTGTCGACCGTCAGTTCCTGAGCGCGCGCCTTCTCACGCTCCTCGCGGATCTTCTCTATATTGCCCTTGACCTTGTTGATCTTTGCCGCGTAGGCATCCGAATAGGAGTTGAGGCTCTTGGCTCCCTCGACGATCACGTGGACCGCGGAGTAGGAAGAAGATGTCGCAGCGTCCTCGCTCACGTAGAACTTATAGTCCGCAGTCGAAGCAGCGCGAAAGGCGTTGACTGTCGAGTCGGAGCTCACGTCGGTAGGATCGAGGACCTCGGCCGTAATGGTGTAATCGCCCGCGGCAAACTGATCCTTGGCGCTTTGGTTCGACGAGCTCGCGTCATTGGCGGCAAAACTCACCGTATCGCCGAGCTTTTTGCCCGAAGCCTTCAGGAACTTCGAAGTCACCGCGACCTCATCGGCGCTCTCGGGCAAATCGCCGTTCACGAGCACCGGCTGATCGATATTCTCCTTGGAGAGACTTTGCACGACCACGCGCTCGCGCGTTGTGCCCACGGCGGTATAGGCAGTCTCGGTATAGATGCCCTCGGCCGTCTCGACGCCGTCGACCTCTTGGATCGCAGCAAGATCGTCGCGCGTAAGGCCATAGGTCGACTGCACGTTAATGTCATAGACATTCTGCTGGTCAAAGTAAGCGTCGACCGAATCGCACAGATCCTCGCAACCCGCCTTGAGGCCGCACATCACGCTCACGCCGAGCGCGGTGATCACGACGATGGACAAGAAGCGTTTGAGGCTGCCGCGAATCGTGCGGTAGACACCGCGGCGAAACACCGTCGGCACCATGTCGTTTGAGCTTTGGGCAGTGCGGTAGGTCGTAAAATCCTGCTCGCGCTCCGTGTTCCGCGCGTCGCGGCGTTGGCTGTTTTGGCGGTCCTGATCCATGGGCGCTACCACTCGATCGTCTCGATAGGCACGGGATTTTGCTGGACCGTCTCGCTCTCCACGCGACCGCTCTTGAAGCGAATCAGGCGATCGGCCATGGGCGCGAGCGCGGAGTTGTGCGTGATGATGATGACCGTAATGCCCTGCTTGCGGCAGGTATCCTGCAGCAGCT
>CBCSNQ010000157.1:0-2922 GCA_965141565.1 uncultured Collinsella sp.
AACAGGCTCCGCTCGACGCCGAAGCAGCCGCTAAGGCGGCGTTTGCCTCGGTCCAGGATCAGCCGTTCCCAAACGACATCTTTACGGCTCCCGAGCTTCGTTGGGCTGTGATCGGGTGCGGCGTTATCGCCAACCAGATGGCCCAGTCTCTCGCTTTTGCCGGTCGCAAGCTTGCGGGCGTCGCCAACCGCACGCTGTCCAAGGCTCAAGCTTTTGCTGAGCAGTATGGCATCGAGAAGGTCTATGAAACGGTCGATGACCTCTACGTCGATCCGAACATTGACGCAGTCTATATCACCACGCCGCACAACACGCATATCACCTACCTGCGCGCCGCTCTGGCAGCTGGTAAGCACGTACTCTGCGAGAAGGCCATTACCCTCAATTCCGCTGAGCTCGACGAGGCGCGTGCCATCGCCGACGAGCACAACGTCGTCCTCATGGACGCCACAACGGTGCTCCACATGCCCTTGTATCAGGAGCTGCGCCGCCGCATGGATGCCGGCGAGTTTGGCCGCATGAACCTTGCTCAGCTCAACTTTGGTAGCTATAAGGAGTACGGCGACCTGACCAACCGCTTCTACAATCGCAACCTTGCTGGCGGTGCCATGCTCGATATTGGCGTCTATGCCCTGTCCGTTATGCGCTTCTTTATGGCAAGCCAGCCCGCTGAGGTCATTTCGCTGGGCAACACCTGCGAGACCGGCGTTGACGTTGCGGGCGGCATCGTCTGCCGTAATGCCGAGCAGCAGCTGGGTGTTGTGAGCCTCACGCTCCACTCCAAGCAACCCAAGCGCTCGATTATTAGCTTCGATAAGTGTTATATCGAGGTCAACGAGTATCCGCGCGCCGATCACGCGACCATCGTGTGGACTGCGGACGGCCACCGCGAAGAGGTCCACGCCGGCACCGAGGCTTACGCCCTTTGCTATGAGATGGCCGATCTTGAGAAGGCCGTTGCCGGCGACGACTCTAAGCGCGAGCTGCTGGATTATGCTTCTGATGTTATGAAGCTTATGACCAAGCTTCGCGCCGACTGGGGAGTCGTGTACCCCGAGGAGGAGTAAGCGATGCTAGCGGAAGATAGGCTCAACGCGATCGTGTCGATGGTTCAGCAGGCCGGCTCGGTTACCGTGCCGGAGCTTGCCGAAGCCCTGGGCGTGACGGCGTCTACCATTCGGCGCGACCTGCAGACGCTCGACCGAGCGCATCGCATCGCCAAGGTCCACGGTGGAGCGACGAGTCTTGAGCGCGCGCACGTGACGCGCGACCTAACGCTTAATGAACGCAGCGACCTCCATAACGACGAAAAGGAGCGTATCTGCGCCCGTGCGGCGGCACTTGTGGAGCCCGAGAGCTTTGTATACATCGACTCGGGTTCGACGACGCTCAGACTCATCGAGCATCTTCCACACCTTGAAGATGTCACCTATGTGACCGATTCCGTGCTCCATGCTCAGCACCTTGCTTTGCGCGGCATGCGTACCGTGGCGCTGGGCGGTGAGCTCAAACCCGAGACCGAGGCGCTCGTTGGCCCCGATGCCTTGGCAACCTTAGACCGCTACAACTTCAACTGTGGCTTTTGGGGCTCTAACGGCATTGCCGCCGAGCAGGGCTTCACGGCGCCCGATATCGAGGAGGCGCAAGTAAAGCGTATCTCGATGCGTCATACGGCCAAGCGCTTCGTAATCTCGGACGCCAGTAAATTTGGCATGGTGGCGCCCGTCAAGTTCGCGGACTTCCGTGACGCAACGATTATTACCGCAGGCGATGTCCCCGCCAAGTACCGGGCAATGGACAACGTCATCACGGTCTAACAGCAGGGGACGGGCTAAGGCCAAAACCACCACAAAGGCGCCTGTCCCCATTGTGGTGGTTAGTAACGAAAACCGAGTAGTTTTCTCAATAGAAAAGCGGCAACGTCCATCACGGACGTTGCCGCTTTCGTTGTCTACCGGTTTTGTCTAAGTCTGTAACAATTAGACCGTTAAAAGTGGGTTAGATGTTACAGATTGAGATTCTTCCGAACCGCGCCGTCCCTTTGTCTCGATCTGTAACATCTGGGGCCGCTTTTGCCGAGTTATTGTTATAGATTGAGTTTTTTCCTTGAGGGAGATTCGAATGTCTCGATCTGTAACAGATAGACCGGAAAATGGGTTCTAACTGTTACAGATCGAGACGTTTTGGGACCGCGGCTGAGCCATTGCGGCAAAACCACCACAAAGGTGCCTGTCCCGATTGTGGTGGTTTAGGGCTCCCAGGGGCAGGGGGCTTCGATATGGATGTGCTCGCCGGTTACGGGATGCGTGAAGGACACGCTGTGGGCGTGGAGCATCAGGCCGCAGGGGCGCGGCGTTCCGTACAGGTCGTCGCCAACCAGGGGATGGCGCTCGCTTGCCAGGTGCACGCGGATCTGGTGTTTGCGACCGGTGAGCAGCTCGACATCGATATACGAACGAGTGGGCAGGCCTCGACGGCTCTTAAGGCGCTTGAGCACCTTCACGCGCGTCTGAGACGGCTTGCCGCTGGCGCCGACGCGCATCTTGCGGCTGTCGTGGCGGTCGCGGGCGATGGGCTTGTCGATGAGCTTTTCGTTCCAGTCGATCTTGCCCTCGGCGAGCGCCAGATAGTGCTTTTCGAATGCGTGGTCGATGACCATCTGGTCAAAAGCGGGCTGCGTCCGCTTGTCGAGCGAGAACAACACCACGCCGGTGGTGTCGCGGTCCAAGCGGTTGAGCGGTTGCATGTCGGTCGCGGCAAAGCCGTCGCCCATCGCCAGCAGCAGGTCGCTGGCGTAGTCGGTAAGTGTGCGCTCGCCGGTGCCGTCACCGTGGACGATCATGCCGGCAGGCTTATCGATAGCCATGAGCCAGGCGTCGCAGTAGAGGACTTGAGGTTCTTCGTTCACGTGTAAGCCTTTCG
>CBCSNQ010000158.1:0-2916 GCA_965141565.1 uncultured Collinsella sp.
CGCTCGATGGCGGTGCCGACGATTACCTGACTAAGCCGTTTTCGCTCATGGAGCTTGCGAGCCGCTGCCGCGCACTGCTGCGTCGCGGCGGCATGGTCAAGCAGGCGAGCGATGTGCTCAGCGTGGGCGACATCGTGCTCTCGCCCAGCCATCGCGAGGTGACCGTTGCCGGCGAGCCGCTTAAGCTCACCCTGCGCGAGTTCGACCTACTCGAGTACCTCATGCGCAAGCCCGGCGTGGTCTTTACCCGCCAGTCGTTGCTGCAGAGCGTGTGGGGTTGGGACTTCGACGGCGGTTCGCGCACCGTTGACGTGCACGTGCAAACGCTTCGCCAAAAACTGGGCGAGCATGCCGGCGCCATCGAGACCGTGCGCGGCGTGGGCTACCGCTTGGCCGAGCCTTCTGCCGGTGATGGTGCCGAAGGTGACGACACCGCGGCCACCGCATCGGAGGAGTAACCCGTGGTCTTCGCCCCCCAGGGAAAACATACGCTGTCGCACCGCGTTTTTGTGACGATCTTTGTCTGCGCCATGGCGGTTATCGTGGCGTTTACGGTGCTGGGTGCGTTCTTTGTGCAAAACACCTTGGCGGATGCCACGAGTGCCAACCTGGCGCAGGAAACCGAGCTCATTGCTGCCGCCCTCGACGAGCAGCAGGAGCCCATTCCGTTCTTGCGAAGCCTCGATCGCGAGGACCTTCGTATCACGCTGATCAATAGGGATGGATCGGTCGCCTACGATAACGAGGCATCTCCTTCTACGTTGCCCAACCATGGCGATCGCCCCGAGGTCATTGAGGCCCTTGAGAGCGGTTCGGGCTCCGCGGAGCGCTCGAGCACCACGCTCGACGAGGTTATGCTATATCGCGCCGTCGCCCTTGATAACGGCCAGGTTGTCCGCTTGGCGCAGGCCCAGCCTGGCGTTGCGGCGATTTTGCTTTCGCTGGTGGCGCCGATGTTGCTTATCGCAGCAGCGGGTGCGGTACTCTCGTTTTTTATGGCGCGTCGCGAGTCCCGTGCCATCATCGCGCCGTTGCAGGAGGTCGATTTGGACCACCCACGCCGTAGCTATGAGCACGCCTATGCCGAGATGGTCCCCATGCTTGAGCGTATCGAGTCGCAGCGCCAGGAGCTTAAACGCCAGATGGCGGTGCTGGCCGATAACGACCGCATGCGTCGCGAGTTCACGGCCAATATCACTCATGAGCTCAAGACCCCGCTTACCGCGATTTCGGGCTATGCCGAGCTTATTGCAAACGGCATGGTTGAGGGCGAGGACGACCTGCGCAACTTTGGCGGCCGCATCTATCGCGAGGCGGGCCGCCTGGCAGCACTCGTCAACGACATCCTCACGCTTTCCAACTTGGACGAGGCGGAACGAGCATCCGAGAGCGAGGCGGTGCCCATTGGGTCCACGGAGCCTATTGAGCTCTCGCGTGCCATCTACGCGGTTGAGCAGCGTCTTGAACAGGTCGCCCGTCAGGCGAATGTGACGATAAGTCATGAGACCAAGCCTGTGGTCATCGAAGGCGTGTCGCGCTTGATTGACGAGCTCATCTATAATCTGGCGAGCAACGCCATCCGCTACAATCGACCCGGCGGTGCGGTTACGCTGCAGTGCGGCACCAACGACGAAGGCCATCCGTTCCTTGCGGTCGCCGACACGGGAATCGGTATCGCGCCTGAAGAACAGGGCAAGGTATTTGAGCGGTTCTATCGCGTGGACAAGAGTAGGTCCAAGGCGCGCGGCGGAACCGGTCTGGGGCTTGCAATTGTCAAGCATGCGGCCCTGTATCATCACGCCACGCTCGATCTGTCGAGCGAGTTGGGCGTGGGAACCACCATTACGGTGACGTTTCCCATACGGCAGGACGAGCCATTCGCATAGCGATACAACATAGATATTGATGCAGACGCCGCATTTGACTTTCGGGTGCGGCGTTGTTGTGCAATTTTACGATTGCTTCCGACATTTTTACAGGAGAGCCTGTTTCTTATGTATAGAGTTTGGTCTCGGTAAAAAGATGCGATAACATACGGACAGTTTTGTCAATCCGAACTGGGGAAATGAAAGGCAAGCTGCATGACCCTTCTCGAACTGTTCCAGCTGCTGAAGAAGCACCTTAAGCTGGTCATCACCCTTCCGGTGGTCTGCGCGATCGCCATGGGCATCGTGTCCTTCGTTGCGATGGACAACACCTACACCGCGACGACGAGCATGTACATTCTCGCCAAAACCGACGATAGCGGTCAGATGAGCTACAACGATCTCTCGGCGAGCCAGATGCTTTCCAACGATATCGCCACGCTGCTGGATAGCGATAGCGTTAAGAGCGGTGCTGCCAATGAGCTGGGCCTTGCTGACCTGGATGACTACAAGGTGTCTGTTTCCTCCGAGACCACCACGCGTGTCATTACGCTTTCGGTTACCGGCACCGATGCCAAGGAGACGGCTGAGGTCGCAAAGGCCATAGCTAGCTCGGTGAGTACGGTCGCTCAGAACGTCGGCGCTGCCCAGAGCATCAACGTTATCGACGAGGCTAAGACCCCCGAAGCCCCCAGCGGCCCCAAGCGTATGCTGTACGTTGCTGTCGCGTTCCTCGCGGGCATCTTTATCGCAGTTGCCTATGTCGTTTTGGCAGACATGCTCAACACCCGCATCCGCGGTGCCGAAGAGGCAGAAGAGCTCCTGGGCATTCCCGTTGTTGGCCGAATTCCGGCTATGAAAGGTGGTAAATAGGCATGGCTAAGGCAAAGAACACCGATAAGCTCGTTGTACAGAATGCCGCCAAGACCCTTCTGGCCAACATCCGCTTTGCGAGCGTGGACGACCCCATTCGCACCATCACCGTTACGTCCTCGATTCCCAACGAGGGCAAGTCTACGGTTTCCATCAACCTTGCCCAGGCTATCGCCAC
>CBCSNQ010000159.1:0-2881 GCA_965141565.1 uncultured Collinsella sp.
CATTGCGCCAAGCGGCGTGTGCCGTTAAGCGGAGAGGCGTATTGTTGACCCATCGTTTGGGCATACAATGGCTGTTGGCTTGCTGCGGTGAAGGCTCGTCCGCTCCGCAGTTATTTCTACAGTTAAAGGAGTATGTATGTCCGTTGAGGTCATGAGGACTGTGATCGAGGCCGCCGGGGGCCGCGTGCCCGTCGACACGCTGTTTACCAATGCGCAGATCGTCGACGTGTATGGCCAGCGTGTGGCGCCCGGTAGCGTTGCCGTCAAGGACGGTGTGATCGTCGGCGTGCTCTACGATGGTCGCGACGATGCCGCTGGCACCTACGAGGCAACTGAGGTCATCGACTGCCAGGGTCGCTATCTCGCTCCCGGTTTTATTGACGGGCATTTGCATATCGAGTCTTCGAACATCCGTCCCGCCGAGTATGCTCGCATGGCCGCGACGCGCGGTACTACCACCGCCATTGCCGACAGCCACGAGATTGCCAATGTTGCCGGTCTCGACGGCTTGCGCTTTATGATCGAGGACGGCCGCCGCGCACCCATCTCCATCAAGTACATGATGCCTTCGTGCGTGCCCGCGCTGCCCGACGAGCAGGCCGGTGCCGTTATTTCGGCTGCCGATATGCAGGCGTTTTTTGCCGAGCATCCGGGCGATGTTTTTGGTCTGGGCGAAATGATGAACTTGCCGGGCGTCTTTATGGCCGACCCCGAGACCTGTGCTCGCATCGATGCTGCCAACCAGACGCCGTCCAAGCAGGTTGACGGCCACGCGCCGCTCGTTGCCGGTAAGGACCTCAACGCCTATGCCGCAGCGGGCATTATCGCCGACCACGAGTCGACGATTCCCGAGGAGGCACTCGACAAGCTGTCTCGTGGCATGTACGTGATGCTCCGCGAGGGTACGTGCAGCCATGACTTGGCCAACCTGTCGCCGATGCTGCTGGAGAATCCCGCTCGCGCCCGCCGCTGCTGCTTTGCGACTGACGACCGTGCCCCTTCCGATGCGCTTGCGACCGGCATGATCGACAATGCCTGCCGCGTGGCGATTGAGGCCGGTATCGGCCCCGTGGTCGCTATCTCCATGGCGTCCCTCTCCACGGCCGAGGCGTTTGGCCTGGATCACGGCTGCCGCGACCCGCACGAGCTGCGCGGTGCGATTGCCCCGGGCAAGCGTGCCGACCTGCTGGTACTCAATGACCTGACGTTTGCCACGGCTCCGCATCGCGTATATGCCGCCGGTGCTCTGGTGGCGCAGGACGGCACCTTTGTGGGCGAGATTGCACCCGAGATGGCCGAGGTTGCGGCCCTTGCCGATGAGCTGCGCGCTTCCGTTAAACTGCCGAAGCTATCGCTCGACGTGTTCGACTATGCCTTTAAGCCGGGCGAGGCCGTGATCGACGTGGTGCCGGGCAAGGCCATCACGGGTATGGCTCGCCCCGAGAGTGCCGAGGGCCTGCGCCGCATTATGCTGATCGAGCGCCACGGCCGCGGCGTGTCGCTGCAGGCCGAGGGCGCCGATGGCGACGGCCCCGCTGGCCTGGGCCTGGTCGGCAAGCATATCGGTCGCGGCTGGGTGCGCGGCTTTACCATCACGGGCGGTGCCATCGCCTCGACGATCGGCCACGACTCGCACAACGTGTGCGTGGTGGGCGACAGCGCGGCTGATATGATGGCTGCCGTCGAGGCCGTGGGCCAGGGCGGCCACGTGCTGGTGCGCAACGGCGAGGTCGTGGCGCGTATTCCGCTGGCGCTCGGTGGCCTTATGAGCGAAGGCACGGCCGAGGACGTTGCTGCGCAGCACGACGACTTTATGGTCAAGGCGCGCGCCATGGGTATTGAGCCGCCGCTCGACCCCATCATGGGCATCATCTTCCTGCCCCTGCCGGTCATCCCGACGCTCCGCATCCGCCCCGAGGGCATGTTCGACGTCACAACCTTCACCTACGCCGACTAGTCATCGGGGACGTTCTTAAACGACTAGTCATCGGGGACACTCTTTGGCACGCTGCCTGACGCCGGAACCGTAGGACCTCTGGCATGTGTGAGCTATTTGCCAGGTCCTTGTAACGTTTACGCCCGCGGAGTCTTATTTGAGCTCCCTTTGGGTACGTTGGAATCGGATACGCGTTTGATTCCAACAAGCCCGAAGGGAGCTTTTCTATGTTTAAACTGATTGCATCCGATATGGACGGCACACTGCTTGACGAAAACGGCCAGGTGCCTCCCGAGACCTACGAACTGATTCTGGCGCTACACGAGCATGGCGTGCATTTCGCTGCATCGTCAGGTCGTCGCTACGATCGCCTGTGCGAGTTCTTTGCGCCCGTTCGCGACAAGATGGACTTTGTCGCCGCTAACGGCGCCCAAGTCTACGCCGACGGTAAGATGGTGGACCGTGAGGTGTATTCCCACCTGGCGATTCGAAGGCTCGCCCAAGCCGTCAGGACGTTTCCCAATCTGCATCTTGCGCTCTTTGACCGAACCAAGTCCTTCCTGCTCGATGACGAGTGCAAGTTCGTGCGTGAGGTCGATAAGGACCTTCCCAATGCCGAGCGCATTTGGGAGCTGCCCGATCCCAGCGTAAATATCATCAAGGCGAGTATCTTTTGCGATGACTGTGCCGTTATGGACAGTGCCTACGTACTGCAGCGCGAGCTTGGCCAGCTCTTTACCTTTGCGCCTTCTGGAAACGCATGGATCGATGCCATGCAGCCCGGTGTGTCGAAAGCCTCGGGAATCGAGCAGCTCATGGAGCACTATGGCGTCGAACGCGACGAGGTCATGGCGTTTGGCGACTCGATGAACGACTACGAGATCATTCGCTTTGTCGGCACGGGCTGCGCGATGGAAAATGCGCGCCCCGCGCTCAAGGCGGTGG
>CBCSNQ010000160.1:0-2873 GCA_965141565.1 uncultured Collinsella sp.
GTCGTTCATGGAGTATTTGGATGCCATGGGACTCCTTCGCATATGGTGAGAGCGCAGCCGGGCGCGAGGCCTGGCGACGCGGTGGTCAATTCGTGCATATCGTTCAACATTATCGCACATGCGGGCGGGTGCGTGACGGGGGCGCTATCCTAAGATGCTATGAATGAGATTTCCAACATACATGCGTTTGAAGACGAGGATTTCCTGCACGCCTGCTTTGTGTGGGGGATGGCCGTGCTTGGCGCATTTGCCGTGTGCCTGGTGCCGGTGTTTATGCTGCTGGGTGGGCCCGCGGATCTGGATGCGGCTGACGCGGGTGGCTGGACGGCGGTCTTGGGCTGGATAGTCGGCTTGGTTGCGGTTTCGGCGGCGTCATTTGCCGTGCACGAGCTGGGTCACGCGGTGTTCTTTAAGCTGTTTGCGCCCGCCGGTGCTCGGGTGACCTTTGGGGCAAATCTCCAAACCTGCATGATTTACGCCTGCGCCGAGGGCGTGGTGTATTCACGCGCGCGGTACATGGTCATTTGCCTAGCGCCGACGGTTGCCTTGACGGTGGCGTTTGCCTTGGGGTTTGCGTTCTCGGGCTATCCGCTGCTGTGTTACCTGGCGGCTGGTCTGCACTTGTCGGGCTGTGTGGGCGACTGGTATTACGTGTGGACCATCCTGCGCGACCGTCGCATTGTCGCCTGCGAGGACACATCCTTTGGCGTGCGCTTTTTCGCAAGGTAGTCTTTTTGGGATGATTTTTCTGGGACGGGGATTAAAAAATCATTGCGGGGGAGGAGATGTTGATGAAGCCGTTGCTGCTGCATGCTTGCTGCGCGCCGTGCTCGCTGGAGCCGGTTCGCCTGCTGCGCGAGGAAGGGTTTGAGCCTACGATTTGCTGGACCAACCCCAATATTCAACCGCGCGATGAATGGCAGCGCCGCTTGGACGAGCTGCGCCGGTGGTGCGCCGATGGCGACATCGAGCTCATCGAGGCAGGGGAGGACCGCGATCGCTGGGAGACCGGCGTGGCACCGCTGGGTGCCGATCGGCCCCGTCGCTGTCGCGCGTGCTATGCCCTGCGTTTGGCCGAGGCGTGCCGTGTGGCCCAGGAGCGCGGGTTTGAGTTTGTGGGTACGACGCTCGCCGTCTCACCGTATCAGCTGTTCGATACCTGTAATGACGTGCTTGAGCGCTTGGCGGCGGCACATGGGCTCACCCCGGTCATTCGCGATTTTCGCCCGTATTACCCCGAGGCGACACGCCGTTCGCGCGAGCTGGGCATGTATCGGCAGAACTACTGTGGTTGCCGCTTCTCGGCTGTCGAGGCAGCCATGGACCGCGCCCGCATCCGTGACGAGCGCAAAGCTGCCAAAAAGTAGTTCATTTGGGACGTCAGCCTGCTAGGATGTAGAGCGGACTTTAGCTATATAAGGAGTATCCGACGTGTCTATGCGTACCGATGATTTTGACTATAACCTTCCTGAGGAACTGATCGCCCAGGCTCCTGCCGAGCCGCGCGACTCCTGCCGCCTGCTGGTGGTGGATCGCAAGGGCTCCGAGGCAGGAACGCGGCTGGAGCACGGCGGCACCGTCGAGCACCGCATCTTCCGCAACATCATCGACTATATCGAGCCGGGCGATGTGCTCGTCATCAACAAGACGCGCGTGATGCCGGCCCGCCTGATCGGTCGCAAGTCGGGTTCGGGTGGCGTGGTCGAGACGCTGCTGCTCAAGCGCCGCGAGGACGTTGACCCGCTGGGCCACGTTTGGGAGTGCCTGGTCAAGCCGGGCAAGCGTCTGAAGCCCGGTGCTCAGATTGAGTATCGCGCCGGTGGCGCCCATGCGCCCGAGGGCGCGCCCGTGGTGCTGACGGCCGAGGTCATCGACTTTGTCACTGATAGCCGCGGTGGCCGTCTGGTGCGCTTTGAGCCGGCCGGTTGCAATGCTGCCGGCGAGCCGCGCACGCTCGACGAGGCCATTCACGCCGCCGGTCACGTGCCGCTGCCGCCCTACATCACCGATTACGAGGGCGACCCCGAGAAGTACCAGACCGTCTACGCCATGAAGGAGGAGCACTCGGCTGCCGCTCCTACGGCTGGTCTGCACTTTACTCCCGAGCTCATGGCCGCTATTGAGGCCAAAGGTGCGAAGTTTGCCGCCGTCGAGCTCGAGGTGGGCATCGATACCTTCCGTCTGGTGGAGGAGGACGATCCCACGCAGCATGTGATGCACACCGAGCGCTACCACGTGTCGCAGGAGGTTGTCGACGCCGTGCATAAGGCGAAGGCCGAGGGCCATCGTGTGATCGCCGTCGGCACCACCGCAGTGCGCTCGCTCGAGAGCGCGTTTGACGTCGATGCGCCAGTGTCCGATCCGGCCGTGACGGCGCGCTATTTTGAGGGCCGCGAGGACGGGGCCGATACGCTCGGCCGCGGTGACATCGTGGTGCGCGAGAACGCGACGACGCAGCTCTACCTCATGCCCGGCTCGACCTATCACGTGGTCGACGCGCTGATCACAAACTTCCACGTGCCGCGCTCCACGCTCATGATGCTCGTGAGCGCGCTTGCCTCCCGCGACCAGATCATGGATGCCTACGCTGCCGCCATCGAGGAGCGCTACCGCTTCTTCAGCTTTGGTGACGCGATGCTCATTCAGTAGGTTACGCGGTTCTACGAACCGCGTAACCAGTTGACGCTGCAAACCCGCCAGAGCGGCAATCTGCCTTTCAACTTCGGCGGCATGACCAGAAGGTCAATGCCGCCTCGTTTTAAGGCACCTTGCTCGCCCTGGCGGGCTTTCGCTCATATGACCCAATCCGCTGTCAAGGGCCACAATGGCCCCGCCGACCGCTTGCAATCGGTCGGCGGGGCCTGCCGTTGAAC
>CBCSNQ010000161.1:0-2863 GCA_965141565.1 uncultured Collinsella sp.
CGCATAAGCTTGATACCGCGTCCGCGTTCCTCGGATGCCACCGGCTCGCTCGCCCCATCGATAGAATAGCCAGCGCCCCGATCAAGCACCTCGAGCACAACACGGTCCCCATAGGCCTGAACCGTCAGGATGCAGCCAACACCGCCCGCATGGTCATATGCGTTACCCAATGCCTCCCCCAACGCCAATGCGACGTCATAGCGCTCATCACGCCTCAGGGGAAGCGATTCGAGGAGCTCGGCCACACGGTGCCGATAATACGGGAGATTCTCGATGCCTCGCTGCACTTCGACGCTCTTGCTCCATCGCGGCAACTCCCCCACCGGAATGGCGGGAATCGACTCCCGCGCCGGGCCCGCGACATGCAGGATGTCGACAAGTCGGGCAATTTCCAAAAAGCGAACGACCCCATCGGAGGCGTTAACGAGCGAAAGCAGTCCCTCATGCCTCATAAGCTCTCTAGCACGTGTAAGCAAAAACGCCAAACCCGTCGAGTCGATAAAGCCCACGGCCTGGCAATTGATGACAACACGACGCACGCCCCGGTCGATCAAATTATCCAACCGTCGGCGCAGTGCGGGCACCGAGGCGATGTCGATATCGCCCGGTGGCGTCAAAACCGCTATGTCATTCCATTCATTCATACGACCATGGTTCCCCAAAAGAGCTCGCTCGATGCACACGTATCTGCAACCGCGCAGATTTCGCCCGTCAGGCGTCGTGACCTACGATCGACCCCGTAAAAACTCAAGGGAAACCAGCGCGATGTCATCGTTCAGCGCCGACTCGGTAAAGCGGTCAAGCTCGCCCAAGACCTTGCCGCAGATTCCCGATACGCCCTCACCCGAGACAGAGAGCAAAAGGTCGCGAAGGCGCTGCTCGCCAAAAAAAGCACCCGAGCGATCACGTGCTTCGATTGTTCCATCGGTATACATAAATAGCATGTCACCAGGAGCGAACGTAAACACGCCCGTCTCGTAGACCATGCTCTCAAAGGCACCTATCACGCCCGATTGGCACCCAAGGAGCTCCACTTCTCCGCCTCGGGCTTCACCGCCACCAAGCGGCGTCGACGACGGCCTAATGACCATAGTGGGAGGATGTCCCGCCGAGCAATAGGTAGCGCGGCCCGCCTTAAGATCGATCTTGGCGATAAACGCCGTCACAAACGTCTCGACCCTCGAAAAGCCCATGAGCATGCTATTGAGCGAGCGTGCCATACGGGCAGGCCCCGCACCCTCCCAGGCATAGGCCGTCAGCGCCGTCTTGACGAGCGCCGACATCGACGCCGCCTCGATTCCCTTGCCGGATACATCGCCCAAAATCATAACGGCGCAATCGTCGGGAAGTCGGACAAGCGTATAGAAGTCACCGCCGACCAACGCAGAATTCGTTGCCGATAGGTATACCGAATCGGTTGCAATGCCCGGAACGTCACCAAGCGAATTTCTCATGCCAATCTGAAGCGTCTGAGCGATATGACGCTCTTCGCGCTTTTGAGATTCGCCCTCATAGATCAGCTCAAAGTCATGCGCCAGATGCACCAGGTAGTCGTATTCAAGGTCGTCAATTGGTTCTTGGCTGCCATCGCGGAGTAGCAAAGCGCGCCTCGTCGGCCCCTTGGCGATATCAGCGGGAACGATCGCATCGTTGCTTCGTTTGCCATCCGCTTCCGAGTGGTAGCGCCCCGCTTCGATGCCGGAGTCGACATAAAGTCCCTGACACGGTAGGCCGTGGGCCCTCAACCATGCACCCATAGACGTGGATTCGTCCACACGTGTAAGGCGCACGTGCTTGAGGTCGTCAGCGCTCGTCCCGCCCAACACCGAAGTCTCAAACCCGTCGGGGGCTGCCCCCAGGCGCGCTGCTGGCGCCGTGACAGAAAAGAAGAGTGACTCCGGATCGTCCGGCAGCGCCACACGACTGCCACCCTCAAAATCGATGACATAGGTTTCGAGGCCCGCATCATATTCCACGGGGCAGAAATGACAATTGAGCACCGTGCAGATTTCCGTCGACACCGCTCCCGAGGCGACAACGGGATCATCAAGATAGGTAAACAGTTCGTCGCGCAGCAAATTGAGCGAGCGGCCGAGCTCCGCCGTGCGGCGCGAACGTAAGCTCGACGCCATGCCGACCAGCTGAATAGACAGGTAATCGCAGATGACCTCAAGCACGTTCACGTCATAGGCAAGTGGCGCCTGGGGGCGTTTCCAGCCAACTTCCAACACGCCAAGGACCTGCGTGCCGTAAAACACGGGAAGACAGATCTCGCTGCGATACGGGGGCATATCCTGCACGCGCAGCAAGTGCTTGGAACGATTGTCCAAATCCATGAACATGCCCGAAGCAACCCGGTCGCCCTCAAGGTCCTGCTGAATCGACAGGCGACAGGCACGCGACTCGCGAAGCACGTAGGTCGGAATGCCCGCGCCGTACGGCACAAACTCGGGCAGATAGCTGTCCTCAAGCTCCTTAGAAACGCCGCGGAGCTTAAAGCCGCCACTCTCGGAAAAATAGATAGCCGCACCGGAGGCATCGAGCGTTCCAACGAGCTGATTCAAGACGGTATCGAGCAAGCTGGGGAGCTCATCGGAGCCCACAGTACTCATAATGACCGAAAGGGTGCCCGAAAGGCGTTTATTCGCCACCCTAAGCTCCGATAGCGCGCGTTTGAGCTGACGATCGTGGGAATACTGCTCTTCGATGCTGTGAAGCGCCACCAGGACACGCGGTGCACGACGTCCAAAGATACGCGGAGGCGTAACGGAACCCGCGCGAACCAAGACGGGAATAAAAGACCCGTCGCTCAGCTTGAGCATCAGTTCGTTCTCGGAGCCATCAGTTTCAAATGGCAGACGAT
>CBCSNQ010000162.1:0-2851 GCA_965141565.1 uncultured Collinsella sp.
GCCCGTGGGTTATACCCTAAGAGCAAACCACCCTTTTTAAGGGTGGTTCTGATTGCGCCCGGGAGGGCCGCATATGAAGTTTCCTGCTCTACAGTCCTGCGCAAGACGGAAAGCACATTAAGTGCTTTCCTTTGCGTGCGGAACTCGCGATAAACTTCATATGCGACCCTCCCGGGCGCAAGCAAAAGGGCTGGTTAGTGCCGCTCGCTATTTAGTTAGACAGTCTATTCAGTAGTCAGATTTCAGATCAGTAGATAGACACAGCAGTATTTCCCCTGATAAAACCTACCAAAATAAACCTATCTCATATTGGCAGGTCAGGGCTCAGCGGTCCCGGCACGGGCTAAGTTTATCGCGAGTTCCGCACGAACAGGAGGCCACTTAATGTGGCCTCCGTCGTGAGCAGGACTGTAGAGCAGGAAACTTAGCCCGTGCCGGGGCTGCTGAGCCCTGACCGGCGGGATGGACCAGTTCAGATGGGGCTTTGATGCATGGGTGGTCTGTTGTTGTGCAAATGGGTATCATACTGTGGTTATTGCATCGACTCTGCGATGCATGTTTGTACGTTCCCGGCGGTCGGTTTGCCAGAAGCGCCCCGTCGGTTGTTCCAGACCCGTTTCGAAGAAAGGAAACCACACTAACCTATGGCAGCTAAAAAATCATCTCCCTTGAAGATCATTCCGCTCGGCGGCCTTGACGGCATCGGCAAGAACATGACGGTCTTCGAATGCGGCGACGACATGGTGCTCGTTGACGCTGGCCTCATGTTCCCCGACGATTCCCAGCCCGGTATTGACCTGGTGCTTCCCGACTACACCTATGTTCTGGAGAACGAGGAGAAGCTCCGCGGTATCGTCGTCACCCACGGCCACGAGGACCACACCGGTTCGCTTCCGTACCTGCTGCAGGACCTCAACAACAAGGTGCCCATCTTCTCGAGCAAGCTGACGCTTGGCTTTATCGAGGGCAAGCTTTCTGAGTTCCGCATCCGCGCACCCAAGTTCCGCGAGGTCAAGGGCGGCAGCCATGTCAACCTCGGTGGCATCTCGCTCGACTTCTTCTCGATGACGCACTCCATCCCCGGCGCTCTGGGCGTGTTCATCCGCACCAATCAGGGCACCGTTATGCACACCGGCGACTTTAAGCTCGACCAGACGCCCATCGACGGCGTCACGCCCGACTATGCCGCTATCAGCCGCTTTGCCAAGCAGGGCATCGATCTGCTGCTTTCCGACTCCACCAATGCCACGGTTCCTGGCTTTACCAAGTCCGAGGCCGAGGTTGGTCCCAACCTGCTGCATGCCATCAAGAACGCCCCGGGTCGCGTGTTCGTCGCGTCGTTCTCGAGCCATATCCATCGCCTGCAGCAGATCTGCGATGCCGCCCGCAAGTGCGGCCGTAAGGTCGTTGTGACCGGTCGCTCCATGCTCACCAACACCCGCGTCGCGCGCGAGCTGGGCTACCTCAACATCGACGATGCCGATATCATCGATGCCTTCGACATTGATAACCTGCCCGACGATAAGATCGTCGTCATGTGCACCGGTTCGCAGGGCGAGCCGCTGTCGGCGCTGTCCCGTATGGCCAACGGCGAGCACAAGACGCTTTCCATCCACGAGGGCGATACCGTCATCCTCTCAGCAACTCCCGTTCCCGGCAACGAGAAGGCCGTCCAGCAGGTCGTCAACAGCCTGGCCAAGCTCGGCTGCGACGTGTGGGATAAGAACCGCGCTCTCGTCCACGTCTCCGGTCACGGTAGCCAGGAGGAGCTCAAGCTCCTGATGGCCATGGCCAAGCCCACGTACTTTATGCCGGTTCACGGTGAGGCCGTGCATCTGCGCGCCCATGCCCAGCTTGCCCGCAAGATGGGCATCAAGGACGATCATATCTTTATCCTCGATAACGGCGACACGCTCGAGATGCGCGGCGGTATCGTCAAGCGCGGTACGCCCGTCGAGTCCGGCGTCGTCTACGTCGACGGCCTGCGTATCGGCGATACCGACCCCATCGTCCTGCGCGATCGTCAGAAGCTCGCCAACGACGGTATGGTTACCGCTGTTGCCATCGTCTCGCTCAAGCACAAGAAGATCGAGGCCATCGAGTTCTCGGGCCGCGGCGTCTCGTTTGCCATCGACGACCAGTTCTCCGAGGATGCCTCCGCGTCCATTATGAAGACGATCGAGAAGGGCAAGTTTAGCTTTACGAGCAGCGGTTCCGATGCCATTCGCAAGGCCGTGCGCGATTCGCTCTCTAACTTTATCTGGAGCCGTACGCGCACCCGTCCGATGATCATCCCGGTCGTCATGGAGGTTTAGTTTGGCGCGCGGATCTGCACAAAACGCCAAAGGCAATAAGGCCAATAACCAACCGACATCTGCTAAGGGTGCCGGTTCCCATCTGCGTGCCAATAAGGGCCACGAGGCGGACTTCGACGATTTTGAGCCCTTGGTGGAGCCCTCGGCCAATCGCGATATCGCCGGCGTGGTCATTGCCGTTTTGGCGATTGCGTCCTTTATTGCCGTGATTTCTCCGGCAACAGCGCCCGTGACGGCTGCTGTTGCCGGTTTTTACCACCTGGGCTTTGGCCTGGGCGCCTACGTGCTGCCGATCGTCATTTTGCTGTTTGCCGCCACGCTCTTTTTAGGCGAGGACTCGCCGCTCAACGTGCGCTCGGTCGCGGGCGGAGCCGTGGTCTTTATCACCGTTGTCTCCATTCTTTCGCTGATGGTGCCGGGTACGAGCGACTCGTGTGACCTTATGTTCACGCCGCAAAATCTGTCCGCCTCGGGTGGCTACATCGGTGCGTTTATTGCGAGTGCGCTGCAGAATGCCCTGGGTAAGCCTATCGCGA
>CBCSNQ010000163.1:0-2841 GCA_965141565.1 uncultured Collinsella sp.
AACTGCCGGCTCTCCCGAAGGCCCCATGCGCGAGCAGTCCGACCACGAGACATGGAATTCGACCCGCGCCCTTCCTTACGGCGAGTTCATGGCCTCGATGTTCTTGCGCTACGTGATATTTGCCAACTCCGAAAGCGCTATTGTGAACACGGCGGACGCCGGCGGACTCGACGAGGGTATGCAAAACGTTGTCGACAAGATCAAGCTCGTAAAGTTGCCCGAGCCGGTCGAGGTGTTTTTGGGCTTTAACACGGCACCGCTCCCCGATGCTATCGAGACGCTGCTTTACCGCGTTGACCATGCCGAGAATCCGAGCGGTATCGAGCGTTATGCCGCCGCCCTTATGAGTGAAATTGACTTGCCCCGCCTGCGCACCATTGCCGCCAAGTCCGAAATGAGCCTAGCGCGCATCGACCGGTCAAAGCTGTTCTATCTCAATTTTGATCGTAGCCTGCTGGACCAGGACGAGATTGACATGCTGCTTGCCATCGAGTGCCGTCTCAACCGCCTCTCCGGCATCCTTGAGCGCATCGGGGCCGGATTGGTCCCTGCGGCATCCTCGCCGAGCCTTGAGGGCTGCGCGCTCTTTGATGCGTGGCATATCGCCAAGACGACCAACGATGTTCCCCGACTGCTCGATACGGCCTCGAGCGATAACCCGTGGGGCAAGCCGGGAACGGTTTCGTGCCAGCCGGGCGGCGAGTGGGACGTGCGCACCCGTTTTGCGCGAATCGTTGAGGCGCTCAACGTGGTCACGCGGCTCGACTATACCTATCGGGCAAACGTTGCCGAGGGGATTATGCTCGTTCGGTTTGGGCAGTCTGTCGTTGATGCCATGCCGCAACGTGAATACGACGCTCAGGATGACGCCTGGCGCGAGCTGGACGAGGACACGCGCGCGATCTGGGCCGCGGAGCACGATGCGCGCGTGGCACTCACGCTTGCGGCAGCGTGTTTTGCCGCGGGCGCCTGCATCACGCGCTGCTATGTGCAGATTGCTGCTCCCGACAGTGAGCAGGGCGAGCGCGTTGTTGCAACGTATTTCTTTGGGCGTGCGGCCTATCTGGCCGATTGCGTGCCTGTCGCCAAGGATCTTGAGAGCATGGACATGGACGATATGCCGTGCAAGCGTGTACTTGAGGCGTATGAGTCAACCGCTCCGGAGACGATTGAGCCTGCGGAGGTTCATGCTCGTCCGCGTGATGACCATCGCACGCTGCCGCCGGCGCTGCGCGATCTGCTGCTTGCCGATACGGCTGACGAGTTGGAGGTCATGGAAGAGGACGACGACCCATACGTGGCCCGTGTTGTTGAATTGCGCGAGCAGGCAAAAGTCGACCGTACAGGTGCTTTTGAAGGCTTTTCTCGTCTTGTCGAGGAGTTGGAGGCTAAGTGCGCCGTCGCCGAGCTTTTGGCGACAGGTCCGGTTCAAACGCAGTTTTGCGATAACCAGCTGGTGCGCATGGTGCTACCGGTGTTGGAAGAAGACCGCTCTGTGCGAATCCTTCGTGCGCCCGATGCGCTGTACTTTGCCCAGCACGAGATCTGCAGCTTTTACGCCGAGCAAGAGGACTTTGAACGAGCGCTGCCCGAGGTGCGCCATCTTTACGATCTGGCGCGCTCGTCCATGCAATCGCACTTTGCGCTCATCAACGTGCTTGCGCGTCTGGAGCGCTTTGACGAGATTATCGAGGTGGCGCGCCACGGCCTACGTATTGCCAGCGATCGTTCTGCAATCGGCTACCTGTTCTATCGCTTGGCGTTTGCCTATTGGAATTGCGATCAGCTCGACCTGGCGCTGGCTTGTTACCGTCTGGTGCCGCGCGGCGAGGAGTCGGGCAGTAGCGCGCTGGAAGAAATGCAGGGCCTTATGAACGAGATGGGCGTCAGCGAGCCTCCGACGTTCGAGGAAGCGGTCGAGACCATCCGCAAGGCTGGACTCGAGCTGCCGCCAGTGTCCGCCGTAACGAATCAGCTGGCAGATGCCGCTGTTCAACTGGTCGACAACGGCTTCTTTTTCCTGGCACGCGGTTGCATCTTCCAAATGTGGCGCACCATGGGCAACGACGAACTCGGCTCCCTCAACCGCTCGCTGGGGTAGGTGAAGCTTCCAAGGAGGAAAGGATGCTAGGCAATTAGAAAATTTCCTCTTGCCCATCCTTGGCTGTTTGGTTACTATAGAACGGCTGTTACGGAGAGCTGACCGAGAGGCCGAAGGTGCTCGCCTGCTAAGCGAGTATGCCCCAAAAGGGCATCTGGGGTTCGAATCCCCAGCTCTCCGCCAGTACGAATTTGAAGAAGGGTCCCATTTGGGGCCCTTTTTTGTGTGGAGAAAGGAGGCTGGGGATTCGAACCCGAGAGGGCACGGGCGTTAAGCAAACGCGAAAGCGTTTGTAGCCCGTGGGCGAAAAGCCGTCAGGCTTTGAAGCCGGAGGGCATGCGTAGCATGCCCGGACATCCCCAGCTCTCCGCCAGTAAGACTTTAAAGAAGGGTTCCGAAAGGGGCCCTTTTTTAGTTGAACCACGTTAGCTGGGGATTCGAACCCTCAAAAATGAGGCGCCCCGTTGGACGCCTCATTTGGTTCGATGTGATATCGCTCCGGTCCTACATCTCAGGAGCCTTGGCTACGGTCTCGCTCTCGGCTGTGAGTGGCCGGTTGTCGATGCGGCGGCCCAGGCGGTCGAGCTTCACAAGGAGCCATTCAATGGGATTCGGCCCTGTGCCTTCCTCGTCGGCAACCAGGTCCATGACGGCGACCTTGGTGCCGTCCTGCTTGAGCGTAACGCTGCCCACCTTGTCGCCCACATGCACCGTGCCCGAAAGATCGTCGTAGCTAACCT
>CBCSNQ010000164.1:0-2720 GCA_965141565.1 uncultured Collinsella sp.
CCGTCGACCTTGGGATTAGAAGTCCCCTGCTCTATCCAACTGAGCTAATGGAGCAAATAACCGCACGCCCAAGCAAGCACAAGCCTGTCAGGCGCAAGTAATTATAACCTAGTTGAACTGCTCGCGGTACGCCTTGCAGACCTCATCGACCGGGCCGTCCATGCGAAGGTCACCCTTCTCAATCCAAACGGCACGCTGGCAGATGCGCTCAACCTGCTCCATAGAGTGCGAAACGAACAGAACCGTCACGTCGCCGCTCTGGATAAAGTGCTGGATGCGGGCCTCACACTTTTGCTGGAAGAACACATCACCGACGGACAGCGTCTCGTCAACGATCAGAATATCGGGCTCGGTAATCGTCGCGATTGCAAAGGCGATACGCGCCACCATGCCCGAAGAGAAGTTCTTAAGCGGCATATCGACAAAGTTCTGCAGCTCAGCGAACTCGATAATGCCGTCAAAGTTGGCGTCGATGAACTCCTTGGTATAGCCGAGCAGGGCGCCGTTCAGATAGATGTTCTCGCGGGCGGTCAGCTCGGGGTCAAAGCCGGCGCCAAGCTCAATCAGCGGCGCGATGTTACCGTGCACCTTAACGCTGCCCTCGCTAGGCTCAAGAACGCCAGCGATAATCTTGAGCATCGTAGACTTGCCGGAGCCATTGGTGCCGACCAGACCCACAACCTCGCCGCGATGAATATCAAACGAGATGTGCTTAAGCGCCCTAAACTCCTCAAAGAACAGCTCGTGCTTGGCAAGCTTAATGAAGTACTCCTTGAGGTTGGTCAGCGACTCGGACGCCATGTTAAAGATCATGGTGACGTCGTCGACCTCGACAGCCAGAGGCTGCTCGCTGTAATCAACAACAGATTCAGTCATCACAGCACTCCTTAGATGTAGAGGATAAATTTGCGCTCGGACTTATGGAACACGGTATAGCCAATAATAAGCGCAAGAACCGCCCAAGCGACGCACATACCAAACGTCATAAGCGAGGGCGTAGTCTGGAACAGGAAGATATCGCGCATAAACTGCAGGTAGTTGAACATGGGGTTCGCATACATCAAGATACGCACGAGATGCGGCATTTGCGCAATATAGTCAGTCGTCCAGAAGATGGGCGTAATGTAAGTCCACGCCGTAATGACGACGCTCCACAGATGCATAACGTCGCGGAAGAAGACCGTAAGGGCAGAGAGCATCATGCCCAGGCCCATGCAGAAGCACATAAGCAGCAGCAGGCAAACCGGCAACAGAATCAGGTGCCAAGAAGGCATAACGCGGAACCACAGCATGACGATGGCGACGGCGACCAGCGAGAAGGCAAAGTTGACCAGCGAGAAGAGCACCTTCTGCACCGGGAAAACCCAGCGGTGCACCTTAACCTTCTTGAGCAGAGGGGCAGCGCCCACGATCGACGTCAGGGCCTGGTTAGTAGACTCGGACATGACGGCAAAGGTGATGTTACCCACGATCAAGTACAGCGGGTACATCTCGGGCGTCATTGAGCCATTGCGGCCCTGGCCAAAAATCGTCGAGAACACGATGGCCATGACGATCATCATCAGCAGCGGGTTGAGCACCGACCATGCGACGCCCAGAACGCTACGGCGATACTTGATCTTAAAATCCTTGGTAACCAGCTGACGAAGGATAAACGCGTCCTTCTCAAATTCGTTCTTAGCAAACGTCGCAGGCAGACTGCGAGTTTCTTGTTGCTTTGTCTGATCCGACACGGATGCAACTCCTTTACTCGTAATCGTTGACTAACGAACAGTATAGACCCGACGGCCATGCAAACGATTCGCGCAACAAAACTGGAGAACTAACCCACATCTTAGGATGCCAGGCCCAAACGGCTATACTTTCTAGGATTGAATGTATAAGGAGCATTAAGTGAATTCTGAATCCATCGCCGTCATCATCCCTTGCTACAACGAAGCGCTCACGATCGGCAAAGTCATCGACGACTTTCACCGCGAGCTTCCGCAGGCGACGGTCTATGTCTATGACAACAACTCGTCGGACGATACCTCACGCATTGCCACCGAGCACGGCGCCACAGTCCGCTTTGAGCCCCGTCAGGGAAAGGGCAACGTGTGCCGCCAGATGTTTCGCGATATCGACGCCGATTGCTACCTGATGGTCGACGGAGACGACACCTACCCCGCCGAGGCGGCCAAGGCCCTCTGCGAGCCCATCCTTAACGGCACGGCCGACATGACCGTAGGCGATCGCCTTTCCAACGGCACCTACGCCGAGGAGAACAAGCGTGCCTTCCACGGCTTTGGCAATAATCTGGTCCGCGCCATGATCAAGTGGATCTATGGCTACAGCTTCGATGACGTCATGACAGGCTACCGCGCCATGAGCCGCCCGTTCGTTAAAACCTTCCCAGTGCTTTCCGAGGGCTTTCAGATCGAAACCGAGCTCTCGATCCACGCCGTCGACCACCGCTGGCGCATCAAAGATGTGCCCATCGAGTACCGCGACCGTCCCGAGGGTTCCGAGTCCAAACTCAACACCGTGAGCGACGGCATTAAAGTCGTTGCGATGATCGGCACGCTGTTCAAGGACTACCGCCCGCTGAAGTTCTTCAGCCTCGTTGCGCTTCTGTTCGCGGTATTCGGCCTCGCCCTGGGCATGCCCATCGTTGTCGAATATTTCCAGACCGGCCTCGTCCCGCGCTTCCCCACCGCTATGCTCGCCGCCTCGTTTATGTT
>CBCSNQ010000165.1:0-2583 GCA_965141565.1 uncultured Collinsella sp.
CCGTGAGCCACTGGAGGCTTTCCTCGAAATCGCGTGCGCGCGCTCCGGGGCGAAGGGCGCCATAGACAAACTTCTTGTTCTCCTTTGCGAGCTGGCCGGGAAGGGATTTCCAAACCAACCTCATGCGCTCGACGATGCGGGTGGGTGCATGTTTGCCAAAATCTGATTCGTAAGCCTCGATGATTTGCTGTTGAAGCCTTCGGGCTTCGATGAAGTCGCGTGTCTCGGCGAAAGCGGAGACAACTTCGGGCATACCGCCGACAACAAGGTATTCCTTGAGCAAGTGCTCGAGCTTTTCGGTAACGTTTGCTAGAAGGTTCATGTCTGCGGCAAGGATGGCGTCGGCGAGCGGGTTGCCGTCGACGGCACGAACGAACTCGGCAAACCCCATGGGACGCATGGTGAGCTGGTCGATTTTGCCGACGGGAAATGACTCGTTTTCGCGTCGGAGCGCGAGGCCCATATAGGAACCGGCTGCTACGACGTGGTATTCGGGTGCAAGCTCGTTGAAGTACTTGAGCGAGGTGATCCCGCGTGGCGCCTCTTGGATCTCGTCGAAGATGATGAGCGTGTCTTCCGGCGTTACGGTTTGGCCACGTAGGAGTTCTATCTGGGAGATGATGCGCTTGGGGTCGAGGTTCCCATCGAACAGCGAGCGTGTGCTCGGCTCGAGCATAAAGTCAAAACGAATGACGTTTCGATACTGCTGGCTTGCGAATTCGTTAAGAAGCCAAGTCTTTCCTGTCTGGCGGGCTCCCTTAAGCAAGAGAGGTTTGCGATTCGCCCTTGATTTCCAAGCGATAAGTTCACTCATAAGCTGTCGCTGCATATTGCCTCCCAACCCTCTCGGCTAGTATAAGGCTATTTGGGCGTTTCCATCGGAAAATGTGCGAGATAACCACGTTTTTCCATCGGAAAATGTGGGAGACAACCACGTTTTTCCATCGGAAAATGTGTGAGGAAATTCATTGGGTGGGCGGAAAAAAGTAGTCAAAAAAGCCCCGTCCCAAATGAGCTGCTCTGCAGTTGACGGCGTCCAAAAGAAGCGAGCCCGCATCCCTGGGGAACACGGGCTCGCAAGCGATCACATGGTAGGGGCGGTGGGACTCGAACCCACAATCCTTGCGGCGAGAGATTTTAAGTCTCCTGCGTATGCCAATTCCGCCACGCCCCCGTGAGACTAGAAGTCTAGCACAAGCCGTCCGTTACGCGTTGACGGCCATCGAGTGTTGCCCCGACTTCTCCAGGAACTCCTGGAACTTGGCTTCGTCGCCCTTGTTCTTGTACTGCAGGGCCAGCAGGTATTCCAGGCGGCAGCTCTTGACCTTGTCGTCACCGGCCTCCTTGAGCATGCGCTCCAGCTCGGGAATGTCGTTGTGGCGCTTCAAGATCATCGTGTCGTACATCAGCTGGCATTCGTGTGCGACTGCCTCGGCCTGACCGCCCTCAAGGCCCTTGATCTCGTGCAGGAGCTCCTTGGATTTTTTGCGGTCCTCCTGGCCAACGTAGTAGTTAAAGGCCTTAATCACCAGGTCGACGCGCTGCATCTTGGGCAGATTGAGCCCCAGCAGCAAATCGAACATCTCATCGGCGCGCTTATGGTCCTCGCGCAGCAGATAGGAGTTCAGGCGCAGGTAGTCACGGTTGTAGCGCGGGTACAGCATGCTGGTGAGTTTGCCGTCGAGCAAACGATCGAACTCGTCCCACTGCTTGGCAGCCATAAGCTGCTGCAGGCGTTTAAACGTGGTGCGTTTTTTGACGCTAAAGAACACCGACACGGCGATGCAGATGATAACGACGGCGGTCCAGAGTGTGCGGGAATCGGGCATTTCAGAGTCCTTAGTCGCTCGTAAAGCGAGCGGTATGACAACACGTACTAGATGTATTATACGCAGCGCGCAGACAAACTGGCATAAAAGCTCATCGAGGCTGAGTGCCATCGCTCGCTGCGGTACACTTACCTAAAGTAAACCATGAAGGGAGACATTACCTATGAAGAAGATCGTTTTGGCTTGCGGTGCTGGCGCTGCTACTTCCACGCTCGTTGCCCAGAAGGTCGCCACCATGCTCGACGCCAACGGTTATGCCGGCAAGTATGAGATCGTGCAGTGCGCCATCTCCGAGGCCAAGGACGCTTGCGACGAGGGCGCCGACCTGCTGATTGCCACCACCGTTGCCCCCGAGGGCCTCACCTGCCCGTACGTGAGCGGCGTGCCCTTCATGACCGGCATGAACCGCGTCGCTGCCGAGAAGGCCGTTCTCGACGTTATGGCTCAGTAGGCGCTGCCTGTATGAATGAACAGAGCGCTAATCCGGTCGAGCTCTTTGGCATGCGCGTTGCCCATGTGGGCATTAACGCCACCGACCCGGCAGATGCCTTGGAGATCGCGGAGCTGTTCTCGACGATGATGGGCCTGCCCGTTATTGAGACCCCGGTTTCGTACTTTAACGATTCGCTGGTCGAGATCATGAAGCAGAACGGTCGTGGCGCCAAGGGCCACATCGGCTTTGCCGTCAACGACATCGATGCGGCCGAGAAGTGGTTTGCCGAGCGCGGGCTCGAGGTCAACGAGGAGTCGCGCG
>CBCSNQ010000166.1:0-2564 GCA_965141565.1 uncultured Collinsella sp.
ACCGGGTTTCGAGCATGCCGATGGAGGTGTTTTGCCGTATGACTACCGTAAGACGTGCCGATCTTTCTTGTGTCGTCCAAGCGGGTGGGCTGTCCTCGCGCATGGGCTGCGATAAGGCGCGCATGGCGTTTTGCGGCGAGCCGCTCATCGAGCGCGTGCTGGGTCGGCTGGCGCCAGTTGCCGGCGAGTTAGTCGTGACGACTTCGCGTCCCGGCGAGCTTGCCTATCTTGAGGAGCACGCGTTTGGCGGCCTGGTGCCGCGAATAGTGTCGGACCTTGAGGGGCCGGCGGGCGCCATGCGCGGCATCGCGAGTTCGCTGACTGCGGCCCGGCTGCCTCTCGTGGCGATCGTCGCCTGTGATATGCCGTTTGTCTCTTCGGAGCTAATCGGTGCCCTTGCTGGCTGTGTCGAGGCCGAGGCGCTCGATGTGTGCGTGCCGCGCGAGGAGCGTGGCATTGAGCCGCTTTGCGCCGTCTGGCGCCGTGACGCGTGTGCGCCGGTTGCCCAAGAGCTGCTCTCCTGCGACCGACAGCGCATTCGCTGCCTGATCGACCGGGTGAACGCCGGGTATTTGGACGAGCCCCAGATTGTCGCGGTCGCAGGCTCGACGCTCTGCTTCGAAAACGTCAATACGCCCGAGGAGTTTGCGCCGGCCGAGTTACTCGCCTAGACGATTGGAGTTGCCATGTCTCACGATATTTGTCCCGACACGGGAGAACCTTGCACTTGCGACGGGTCCGAACCCTGTACCTGCGGTTGCGGTGGCTGCGGACATACCGCGGAAGAGGAAGCGGCCGCCGCGGCGTATCGCGATGCACACCGCGAAGGCCCGTCCGGTGATGCTCTCGACCATGAACGCAAGATCATCGTGTCGTTCGACAGCACTTTCGATGTGATGGAATGCGAGCAGCTGTGCCTTGCCGCCGATGTGCCCGGGCGCATCATGCCGCTGCCGGGCTCCATTACCGCCGGCTGCGGGCTGTGCTGGGCCATGCCGTTCTCGGGCGACGCCCTCGCCGCCTTCCGCGCTGCCACCGAAGGCCGCATAACCCCCGCCGACTACCATCAGCTCGTCCTTTAATCACCAAGATCACCACAAAGGTGCCTGTCCCCAATGTGGTGGTTTGGAACACGTGGACGAAACAGGTTCGAAACACGGGTTTTGCACGTCAGGCACTCAAAAACGCTTCTACCTGCATCGTAATCAAAACGAAACATCTGCTCGTCGGCTTATGCGAAACTTTCCCGCAACAGTGCGATATTATCCATACTCGATAAAGCTCGCGGCGCATAGGGCGCCGCGAACGACATTTTTCTTTTCCATCAATTGGAGGAAGCATGAGCTACACGCAGAAAGTTCTCGACGAGCTCAAGGCCCGCTATCCCGAGCAGCCTGAGTTCATCCAGGCCGCGACCGAGATCCTCGGCACCATCCAGCCGGCGCTCGACGCCCATCCCGAGTACGAGGAGACCGCCCTGCTTGAGCGCCTCGTCGAGCCCGAGCGCATCGTTATGTTCCGTGTCCCCTGGGTCGACGACCAGGGCAAGGTCCAGGTCAACCGCGGCTACCGTGTCGAGTTCAACTCTGCCATTGGACCCTACAAGGGCGGCCTGCGCTTTAACCCGACGGTCACCCTGGGTATGCTCAAGTTCCTGGGCCTGGAGCAGATCCTCAAGAACAGCCTGACCACCCTTCCCATGGGCGGCGGCAAGGGCGGTTCCGACTTTGACCCCAAGGGCAAGTCCAACAACGAGATCATGCACTTCTGCCAGTCCTTCATGACCGAGCTCTATCGCCACATTGGCCCCAACACCGACGTTCCCGCCGGCGACCTGGGCGTTGGCGGCCGCGAGGTTGCCTACCTGTTCGGTCAGTACAAGCGCCTGACCAACGAGTGGACCGGCGTCCTTACCGGCAAGGGCCTCTCCTTTGGCGGCTCGCTCGCCCGTACCGAGGCCACCGGTTACGGTCTGGCCTACTTTGTGGACGAGTACCTCAAGAGCCGCGGCGACTCCTTCGAGGGCAAGAACGTCGTCGTTCACGGCTCCGGTAACGTCGCCATCTACGCGGTCCAGAAGGTCTCCCAGCTCGGCGGCAAGGTGCTGGCCTGCTCCGACACCCATGGCTGGGTCGAGGATCCCGACGGCATCGACTACACTGTGCTCGAGCATGTCTACAACAAGAAGCGCTCCGGCCACGACAAGGGCGTCACGCTCGCCATGTACGTTGACGAGAAGCCCAACGCCGTGTGGCACGAGGGCGACGGCCGCGGCGTGTGGCAGCTGCCCTGCGACATCGCGCTGCCCTGCGCTCGCGAGAACACGCTGCTGCTCGAGGACGCCCAGGCGCTCGTCGCCAACGGCTGCAAGGTGGTCGGCGAGGGCGCGAACATGCCCACGACTATCGAGGCCACGACCTACTTCCAGGAGAACGGCGTCGCCTTCATGCCCGGTAAGGCTGCTAACGCCGGCGGCGTGCTCGTGTCCGGCCTGGAGATGAGCCAGAACGCCGAGCACCTGTCCTGGACCTTCGAGGAGGTCGACGGCAAGCTCGAGCAGCTCA
>CBCSNQ010000167.1:0-2544 GCA_965141565.1 uncultured Collinsella sp.
TGGTGTTGAGGTACATCATGAGGATCTCGTCTTTGGAGTACATATCCTCCATCTTGATGGCGATATAGGCCTCGCGCACCTTACGCTCGATGGTCGAGTCGAATTGTTCCTCCTGCAAGATGGTGTTGCGAACCAGCTGCTGGGTGATGGTCGATGCGCCCTCGTGGCCGCCGGTGAGGGTTGCCACCGATGCGCGTGCAATGCCCCAGAGGTCGATGCCGCCGTGCTCGTAGAAGCGCTCGTCCTCAACGTCAACGGTGCCCTGCAGCACGTACGGGGACACTTGGTCCTTGGTGATGGACTTGCGGTTTTGCGTGTAGAAACTCGCAATGGTGTTGCCGTTGCAGTCGACGATGTCGGTGGGCTCGCTCACCAGATACGCGTTGGCATCGGTGTAGTCGGGCAGATCGGACAGCCAGCGGTTGACGTTGCCGATCATGCCGATGCCAAACGCTACGCCCGCGATAAGCAGAAAGCCCAAAAACGAGAGCAAGATCATGGGAAGGGCATGCGTCTTAGAGCGACTGCGCCCCTGTCGTTGGCGAGGACCCATATATTGACCTCCAGGTATGTCGTGCCAGGCGGCAGGTATGCTACCGGGCAGGATGGACATAAGTTATTACACGATAAACCAATCGGGGCATGCGGGGCCTCGTGTATGCTGGTTGGCAGCAATTTTCAGAGTGAAAGCACACCTTGGCAAGGAGTTTACCGATGGCGATTCGGCCGGTGGAATCGAGCGGACAATGCGAAAGCGAGTTGGCGGCGGCTGAAGTGGCGCTGCCCGAACTGCTGGCGCCTGCTGGCGGACTTGACCAGATGCTCGCGGCGATTGCGGCGGGTGCCGATGCCATCTATGCGGGGCTGGACGGATTCAACGCTCGAGTGAGCGCGCATGGCTTTAGCGATGATGAGTTCGCGCGCGGTTGTGCCGTGGCCCATGCCCATGGCGTGCGTGTGTACGTGACGCTCAACGTGTTCGTGTTCGATGATGAGTTTGCCGACGCCGTGGCGTTGGGGGCGCATGCGCGCGCGTTGGGTGCCGATGCGTTGATTGTGGCCGATGCCGGGCTGGCTTGTGCGCTTCGTGCGGCGATTCCGGGGGTCGAGATTCACCTGTCCACTCAGGCGGGCGCTCATAGCGAGGGTGCCGTGCAGTTGGCTGCCAAGGAGTTGGGCGTTGAGCGCGTGACGACGGCGCGCGAGCTGAGCGTGGCGGAGATTGAGACGCTTTGCGCTACTGGTGTGCCCATCGAGGTATTCTGTCACGGCGCTATTTGCATTGGATACTCGGGTGCGTGCGGGTTCTCGGCCCTTCGACGTGGCCGCTCTGCGATGCGCGGTGATTGCACGCAACCGTGCCGTCTATCCTATGACTTGGTGGACGAGGCGGGGCAGAGTGTTGTCGCTGTCGAAGGGGATCGCCTGCTTTGTCCGCGTGACTATCTGGGCATCGCGCATCTGCCCGAGCTTGTTGCCGCCGGCGTGGCATCGCTCAAGATCGAGGGCCGCATGAAGAATCCCGACTACGTCTTTAACGTGGTGAGGGTGTGGCGTCGGGCGCTCGATATGCTGCGCGACGGCACATGGGATGCCGATGCGGTGCCGGCGCTTGAGCGCGAGCTGGGAAGGTCGTTCAACCGCGGCTTTACCGATGCGTATCTGCGGGGTCGTTCGGGCGCCGAGCTCATGAGCTTTGAGCGCGCGATCAACCAGGGCGTGCGCGTGGGTCACTTGGTGGCGGTGGGTCACGAAGAGGTGACGGTTGAGCTTGATGCCGCCGTGGCGGCGGGCGATACGCTCGAGATCCGATTTTACCCGGGTGCCGACGCGCGTCCCGATGTGCCCAAGCGCTGGCCACAGGTGCCTTGCCCCGTGGATGCCGCTGCGGGAGAGTGCATCGTCGTGCATTGCAAACGCAAGGTGGACGCGGGCTGTGAGGTCTATCTGATTCGCAGTGCCGGCGTGCTGGGGCAGACGGCACCGGTGTTGGAGCGCATGCGGGTCGAGGCAGATGCGGTCGCGCCTGCTGAGCGGTCCGTTGAGGTGCTGCCGTTTGAGGGCGTTCTGGCAGATGGCGACGTGCCGACGGAGTTGGCGGGACCGGCGGAGCCGGCAAAGCATGAGGCTTTTGCTCGTATGGTCTTTGCCTGGGAGCTGATGGATTTGGATCCGCGCGATGAGCGGGATCTGTCCGATGCGACGGTGGTGCTCGACGAGGTGTGCCGCGCAGGCGACGCCGAGCGGACTCGAGCGCTTATGCAACGTGCCGGGCGCGTCGTCTGCCGCAATCTGGGACAGGTGGCGATGGCCCGCGAGCTGGGCACGACGTTTGACGTGGCGGCGCCGGGGTTCTGCGCCAATCGGGCCACGTTTGCCTGGCTGCGCGGGCTTGGCGCGGGGTGGGTATACTTGCCTGCCGAGTTGCTCAGCAATGATAGGGAGCGTATTGCCGAGCTGGCTGCTGAACCCGGCGTCTTGGGTCCGGTCGACGCCGACCGTCCCGAGCTCATGGTGTGCGAGCACTGCCTGCTGACCGCCGAG
>CBCSNQ010000168.1:0-2467 GCA_965141565.1 uncultured Collinsella sp.
CGTCCCTCCTTACAAACGTTCCTTCGTGGTTATACGAGCAGCGCGCATGCGCGGCTTGCGCCGACGTCGGGTCGACAGCGGCGACGTCGCCCGCCTCGAGTTCGTGCAAGCGCTCGGCAATGCCGGCCTCCACGCGGTCGAGCAGCGCATCGAAGTCCATGTTGCCGCCCTCGCCCGGAAAGCCCTTCTTGAGGCCCGGGATGCGACCGTCGCCGCGCTCTTCCTCGAGCAACTCGGCGCTCGCCGCACCACGCAGCGCGGGCTTGCCGCCCTTGGTCGAAAAATAGAGCGCAGCACGGGTATCTAGGCCCAGCGCCCGACGCATGGCCTGGGCGTAGATGAGTGTCTGGGTATGGGGCGGCAGCCAGCGCGGGTCGTCGATGGGGGCCTCGCCCGACTCCTCGTCGCGCACCGTGGGGTCGGCGAGCTTAAACTCCTCGACACCCGAACGATGCTTGTAGTCGATTACCACGGCGCGATTCTCGGCATCCACGTCAACGCGGTCGATGCGCCCACCGAGCGGCCAACCGGCATACTCGACCTTGAGGTCGTTGAACGCAAACTCCAGATAGCGCGGGGCAAAGGGGGCAAGCGCCTCGGACTCGTAGGCGAGCACGCCTTCCAGCTGCGGCAAGATCTCGGCCACCTGACGCTCCTCCACCGGGGAGAGCGGCACCAGTGGGCCCTCGGTGCCGCGCTTGCCGGCGTGCTCGGCCAAGGTCTCGTCAAAGACCTCGCGCAGCAGCTCCTGTGCGCGCGACAGATTCATGGGCGTCACGCGCTCCATGCCCTCTTGGGGCAGACGGGCATGCAGATGTTCCAGCACGTCGTGGACGAAGTTGCCTTTCTCCATGTTGCCAAAGCCCGCGTCGATAGACTGGGGCTTGACGCGATACGAGACAAACCAGCACAGCGGGCAGGTAGAATAGGCCTCGATCTGCGAGGCGGACGTCAGGCGCGGCACAAGCGGCGCGTCCTCGCCCTCGCCGTCACGACGGCGCAGGACCAAATACGGCACGGCCTCGGCACTCAGATGCTGAGGGGCTTCACAGGTCACGCGCTCGCGCTTGAGACCTTCGCCTGCCGCGGGATCGAAATCCCTTACGATATCGCCCTCACCCACGCACTTCGCCTTGTCGGCGTCAGTGGCCTTGTCGGTGTCAGCGACCTTAGCGTCGTCAGCTGCCTTAGCAGCTTCAGCGGCCTCGGCATGCGCCCGCAACTCGGTCCACACGGCAGCCGGATAGCACTCGCGCGCTTGGCGATCGTGCGTCACGCGCGCAAGCGCAACCGGGCCGCGTGCCGCCTGCATCGCGTGGCCAAAGCGCACGCGCAGCAAGGCCGCGGGCTCAAGCGTCACGCCCTCGCGACCAAGGCTCGCCGTCAGCGTGGCCAGCGGCCCTTCCTCGTGCGAAAGCGGATAGCTGTCCAGATCGACATCGGCAAACAGCACGGCATCGTAGCTGCCGGGGCGTAGAGCCGCCGCATCGGCAAGCGAAGCAAAGTTAACCTGAGCACGTGGCGCACGGTCAACCTCGTGGGTCTCGTAATCGTAGGCGGCGCTACGCTTGTCCACCTTGGTGCGAATGTCATCGAGCACGGGCACGGTCGCGGCCTGCGACACGTCGAGCGCGCGGGAGTCGTTCATAAGGATGTCGATGACGTGGCGCAGCAGGGCCACCTCCGCCTGGCGACGGGCTTGGCCATCCAAGCTACCCAGCGAGCGATCGGGCAACGCCTCGGCAACGGCAAGCATGGCCTTGAGCGCCGTCACGGGTTTGTCACGCCACAGTGCCTGGAACACGTCCGAGACCACACACGGTACGTTCTTAAACCAGTTCTCGTCGCTCGCCGCCTTGCGCGCGCCCCTCACCTGGCCCTGAACGCTCTGCAGCAGGCTCTTAACGCCCGCGGTAGTCTTGCTGCGCGAGAGACGCATATTCTTATCGAAGGTACGGGCATTGACGGCATCAGCGCCCGAAAGCGGACTGTAGATCCAGTCGGTAAGCTCCGGCGCGGGCCACCACTCGGTCTTTGACACCGTGCCCTCATCGGCGGCCTTCATACGCTCGATCAGGCCGGCGAGCGCCGCAAACTGCCTGCCCGCAATGGATTGGGAAAACGCCGTGAACTCAACTGTCTCGGCAGCGATATGACGAGCCGCCAGACGAGAGGCGAGCTCACCAAACAGCTGGGGCGCCCGGGCAGACACCACGAGCGCGCGCGCGGGGTCGGCGGGCGTTGCAGTAGTTTTCTCGGCCTTGGACTCCTTGTGCGCTTTCACCAACTTATCGATGGCGTCCGCATAGACATGAGCACGGGCATGGGGGCCGGCGACCTCAATAAAGGCAGGCTGAGCGGCGGTCCCGCAAGCGACATCAGACGCGACGGCATCCTCCCCCAGCGGCGCGATCTCAAACAGCACACCGCGGGCCTCAAAAGCCGTGGCAAGCTCCAAGCGCAACGC
>CBCSNQ010000169.1:0-2425 GCA_965141565.1 uncultured Collinsella sp.
CCAAACTTAATGGTCACGGCCTTGTCCTGACGACGGACCTCCCAGGGATAGCCGTGGGTGAGCCACTCGTCGGTGGCCTCGACCTGGCTGCCGTTGACGATCTTCTGCTTAAACAGGCCGTAGCGGTAGCGCATGCCGTTGCCGTAGCCGGCAATGCCCTCGGCTGCCATGGAATCCAGGAAGCATGCGGCCAGACGGCCCAGGCCACCGTTGCCCAGCGCCGGATCGGGCTCCTGGTTCTCGATGACGGACAAGTCAAAGCCCATGTCGTCGAGCGCCTCGGCGACCATGTCGCGCACGCCAAAGTTGAGCAGGTAGTTGTCAAGCAGGCGGCCGATCAAAAATTCGATCGAGAAGTAGTACACGCGCTTCTTACCCTCGGCGGTGGCGCGTGCGTCGCTCTTGGTGGCAACTGTGCGCGCCTTCTCGGCCACGAGCTTGGCCAGGGCGTTAAAGCGGTCGAGGTCGCTGGCGGCCTCGACGCTCTTGCCGCTGATGCTCATGACGGCATCGCGATAGAGCTCGGTAAACTCCTGCTTGTTGTCGAAGATCTTATTCATACGTTCCTTTCCCCCGGGGATGTTTCTCCCGGAACGGTTATGACTTGTATCCTACGCCCCCGCGGGGCGGGTAATTACAGCCGTAACGGCTTTGTTACGCATCCTTGGCAGGAGCCTTAACAGCTGCTGCCTTAGCCTTGGGAGCAGCCTTTTTGGTGGCTGCCTTCTTGGCCGTGGTGGACTTGGCCGTAGCCTTGGCAGCGGGCTTGGCAGCCTTCGCCTTAGCCGGAGCCTTCTTAGCAGCCGCGGGCTTGGGCTTTACCGAGGACGTACGCTTACGCGTCGCCTTCTTGGGCTCCTCAACCACCGGCGGCTTGTAGCTGCTGGGGCCGCGGCGCTTAAGCACCACGCCTGCCAGACCGGGCACCTTAATCTCAATAGAGTCCATCTGCCCGTTCCAGGGATAGGGCTCGCTCGAGCAGGTGTAGGGCTCTTCGCCAGCATAGCCGCTTCCGCCAAACTCGGGACGGTCTGAATCAAAGATAACCTCCCAGTCACCCTCGCGCGGCACGCCCACGCGGAAGCTCTCGTAGCTCGCCGGGTCAAAGTTGATCAGGATCACCAGATCGTCATCGACGTCCTCGCCCTGGCGCACAAAGCTCACGATGGACTGCTTGGAGTTGTCCGCGTCAATCCAGGTAAAGCCGTCGTCGGTGTAACCGCGCTCATACAGGGCGGGCTCGGCGGTGTACAGGTGGTTGAGCGCCTTAATGAACGCCTGATGATGACGGTGGGTCTCGTACTCCTCGGTCAGAAACCACTGGATGGACTCGTAATAGCGCCACTCAATAAACTGGCCGATCTCGTTACCCATAAAGTTGAGCTTGGCACCGGGGTGCGTCATCTGGTAGAAAGCCAGCGTGCGCAGACCGGCAAACTGGCGCCACCAGTCGCCCGGCATGCGGCCGATCAGCGAGCACTTGCCGTGCACGACCTCGTCGTGGCTCAGCGGACAAATAAAGTTCTCGGTAAAGGCGTACATGATGGAGAACGTGAGCAGGCCGTGGTTGCCGGGGCGCCATGGAAAATCGGTCTGCATGTAATGCAGGGTGTCGTTCATCCAGCCCATGTCCCACTTGTAGTGGAAGCCCAGGCCGCCGTCCTGCGGCGGATAGGTCACGAGCGGCCACGCGGTAGACTCTTCGGCCATCATCATCACGTCGGGGTAGTGCGCCTCTACGGCGCAGTTGACCTGGCGGATAAACGCGCTGGCGTCCAGGTCCTCCTCGGTACCGTACTTGTTGAACTTCTTCTGGCCGGGATCGTCGATGCCAAAGTTGAGGTACAGCATGCTGGACACGCCATCCATGCGAATGCCGTCAACGTGGAAGTTTTCGAGCCAATACAGCACGTTGGAGACCAAGAAGGAGCGGACCTCGCCGCGTGCGAAGTCAAACTTGTGCGTGCCCCAGTTGGGGTGGATCTCGTGCTCAAACAGCATGTGGCCGTTAAAGGTGGCAAGGCCGTGGGAGTCGGCGCAAAAACCGCCGGGCACCCAGTCCATGATCACGCCGATGCCCGCCTCGTGGCACGCATCAATAAAGTGCATGAGCTGCTGAGGGTTGCCGTAGCGCGACGTGGCGGCGTAGTAGCCGGTCGTCTGGTAGCCCCAGGAGCCGTCGAAAGGATGCTCCATAAGCGGCATGACCTCGATATGCGTATAGCCCATGTCGTGCACGTAGTCCACGAGCTCCACCGACAGGTCGTCGTATGTGTAGAACTCGCCGTGTTGCGCGGGGAAGGGATCCATGGGACCTGGGTAGTTGCCGTACTCGTCCGGCTCGCCCTGTGGCGTGTCGCCGTGGCGCTTCCACGAGCCAATATGCACCTCGTAGATGTTGAGCGGCTGCGACATATGGTTGTGG
>CBCSNQ010000170.1:0-2420 GCA_965141565.1 uncultured Collinsella sp.
TCGAGTTCGTAGAGGAAGCTTTCGCGCGGCATGTCGTGACGGCGCTCTTCGCGGTTGGCGCGGTGCGTGGCCGTGCGCTTAAAGCCGTGCAGCTCGTAGAACTTCCACGAGCAGTTGGAGTCGGTGTACAGGTGCGCCCTCGTCGCTCCAAGCGAGGACAGGTGCGAGACGGCGGCATCGAGCAGAACCGTGCCAACGCCCAGGCTATGGACATCGCGATCCACGGCAAGCAGCGTGACCTCGTTGTCGTGCGGCAACGGGCTGCTCTCGAGCAGGCGGTTGTTGGTTCGGATGGTTGCGCGCACAAACGAGAGATACTCGGCGCACGCATCGGGCTCTAGCTCACGCATCTGCGATAGCAGCGCGCGTTCGGTATCCATCCAATGCTCGTTGATAGTGGCGCCGGAGCTCTGTCCCGCACGCGCGAGCGAAATGCCACGCGCCTGACCGTCGATTACGGCAACCTGTGAAAACGTCGACGACGAAAGGCAATAGGCGAGGTCGCACGCGGCCTCAAGGCGGTTGTACTCATCGTTATCCGAATTGTTATGCCAAAGCTGCTGCAGAATCAGCGCGATGGCGTCGAAGTCTTCGGTATCAAACGGTCGGTAGAGAACCCGCGAGACCATGGTGCCTCTTTCTTTTGCGGATGCATATCGAGCACAGTTCTACCACGCTATTGGCATCTAATTATGGTGCCCCTGTGTTCCATGAACTCACCGTGCCCGGTGCCGTGCCCATCCCCTCCGCTCGCAAACTTTTTCTGCATATGCGCCCGTTGCGGGGTGCATCGATGCGCTCGATGCGCTACATTGAATCAGTATTTTCAATGCCGCTGCGCGAGCGCTGCAGATCGACGTATCACCGGCTCACAGAGCACGGCGGCGTACCAGACAGGAGGACTGCATGGGATCTGATGTGAAGATCGCACGCGCGTTGATCTCGGTTACCGATAAGACGGGCGTCGTCGATTTCGCACGGACGCTGGTCGATGACTTTGGCGTCGAGATCATCTCTACGGGCGGCACGGCTCGTGCCATCGAGGACGCGGGCGTCCCCGTAACCCCCATCGAGGAGTTCACGGGCTATCCCGAGATGATGGACGGCCGCGTTAAGACCCTGCACCCCAAGGTTCACGGCGCGCTGCTGGCCCGCCGCGATTCCGAGCAGCACATGCAGGAGGCGGCACAGCACGGCATTAAGCTGATCGACCTGGTCGTCGTCAACCTGTACGAGTTCGAGAAGACCGTCGCCAACCCCGAGGTCACCTTCGCGGACGCCATCGAGCACATCGACATCGGTGGCCCCTCCATGCTGCGCTCTGCCGCCAAGAACGCCGCGAGCGTTACCGTCATCTCCGACCCGGCCGACTATGATGCCGTCCTGGCCGAGATGCGCGAGACCGGTGGCTGCACCACGCTTTCCACCCGTCGTCGCCTGCAGGTGAAGGTCTACCAGACCACCGCCGCCTACGACACGGCTATCTCCCGTTGGCTTGCCGCCCAGGCAAGCGACGTGGCGGACACCTCTGCCAAGCTCGAGATCTCGCTGGAGAAGGTCGACGACCTGCGCTATGGCGAGAACCCGCAGCAAAAGGCCACGGTCTATCGCTTTGCCGAGGGCTGCGAGAATACCGCGAGCTCGCAGTTCCCGCTCGTGGGCTCCGAGCAGATCCAGGGCAAGCCGCTCAGCTACAACAACTATCTGGATGCCGACGCCGCTTGGAACCTGGTCCGCGAGTTCGACGAGCCGGCCTGCGTGATCCTCAAGCATCAGAACCCCTGCGGCTCCGCCGTGGCCGAGGACATCACGGCCGCCTACGACCGCGCCTTCGCCTGCGATCCCAAGAGCGCCTTCGGCGGCATCATCGCCTGCAACCGCGAGGTTCCCTATGAGCTGGTTGAGCACTTTGCCGATCAGAACAAGCAGTTCGTCGAGGTTATCATCGCTCCGAGCTACACTGCCGAGGCGCTCGAGCGCATGGCCAAGCGCCCCAACCTGCGCGTGCTGGCCACCGGCGGCGTGGACCACGGCGCCCAGGTGGAGCTGCGCTCCGTCGACGGCGGCATGCTGGTGCAGGAGGTCGACCACGTGACCGAGGATCCCGCGACCTTTACGTTCCCCACCGACCGCAAGCCCACCGACGCCGAGATGGCCGAGCTCGAGTTTGCCTGGAAGGTCTGCAAGGGCGTCAAGTCCAACGCCATCCTGGTCTCCAAGGGTAAGGCCGGCATTGGCATGGGCCCGGGTCAGCCCAACCGCGTTGACTCTGCACTGCTTGCCTGCGAGCGCGCCGAGGACTTCTGCGAGCGCGAGGGCGTGGAGAAGGGCGGCTTTGCCTGTGCAAGCGACGCGTTCTTCCCGTTCCGCGACAACGTCGACGTGCTTGCCGCGCACGGCGTGACCTGCATCATCCAGCC
>CBCSNQ010000171.1:0-2364 GCA_965141565.1 uncultured Collinsella sp.
TAAGCGTGAGGGCCGCTCCGCCGCATTTAAGGGCACGACGCCCGAAGACTTTGAGGCATGGCAGATTGCGACGAGGGTTCGGCTGTTTGACCTGTTGGGCCTATCGATTATGGATCGCGTGTCGATTGAGGCGCGCGAGCTCGATCGGGTGCAGATTGCCGGCGGTATCGTGCGCACCCATGCGATGCTGCAGGTGGAGCGCGACGTTTGGATGCCGTTCTACCTGCTCGAGCCGCAGTCGCCTAAGCTCGATGCGCGCGGCCGCAAGTGTTGCTATGTCTGCCCGCATGGCCATCAGGGAGCAGGCGCCGCAAGTGTTGCGGGCGTGACGGGCGTGCCGGCGGTCGATGATGCTGTGCGTAAGTTCAATTACGACTACGGTCTACGTTTGGCGCGTATGGGTTACGTGACCGTCTGCCCCGACGCACGCGGTTGGGGATACCGTCGTGACTGGAAGGGTCAGGGCGATGACGAGAACAGCTTTCTGCGCGGCACGTGCCTAAACCAGGCGCGCATGGCCGAGCCGCTGGGACTTACCGTTGCGGGCCTCAACGCCTGGGATAACATGCGTCTGATCGATTACCTAGAGGCGCGCGGCGACATTGCCATGGACGACCTGGGCTGTTTTGGCTTTTCGGGCGGCGGATACATGACGCTGTATCTGGCGGCGCTCGACCCACGTGTATGCAAGGCGTTTGTCTCGGGCTACCTGTACGGTGTCGATGATTCGCTGCTGCATCTCAACGGCAATTGCAGCTGCAACTACACACCCGGACTTTGGCGCTTGCTCGACATGGGCGATATTGCCTCGCTTATTGCGCCGCGCCCGTTGTTAGTGCAGAGCTGCGAAGAAGATCATCTGAACGGTTCGCGCGGGCTGAAAAATGTGGATGAACAGCTCAAGATCGTGCGCGATGCCTACAAGTTGCTGGGCCGCAGAGATGCTCTGAGGCACGAGGTGTGTCCGGGTGGACACCATCTGGGAGTGACACATCTTGTCGAGGATATCGAATGGCTCGATTCGCACGTTGCGAAATGCGACCGTGCTTAGCCCCTCGGCATGTTGCAAATAAACGGTACGTACCTGTATGGCCGCCAATGGGCGGATGAGGAGAAGATTATGGAAACGAAGAACTTGAGTGAATCGACCATTTGCTGCTTTGGCGACTCAACGACCTGGGGCGACAACGGCTGCGGTGGGGGAGGCAACGACATCTCGTGGACCTCGCATTTGGGCGCGTTGCTGGGAGGCGCGGTCGTCGAGAACTTTGGCATCAAGGGTTCGCGTATCGCCATCAAGGCCGACCGTACCGATTCATTTGTCGAGCGCTTGGACGGCATCGACGATGCGGCCGATGTCTATGTTGTCTTTGGCGGCGTTAACGACTTTAGCCGCAACGTGCCGCTTGGCGAGTTGGGCAGCACCGATGTGCATGAGTTCTATGGTGCGGTCGACTATCTGATCCGAACCATCACGGCGCGCTCACCTCAGGCAAAGCTCGTGTTTATGACGCCATGCAAGACGAGTGGTAAGCACGAGAAGGATATCCCGGCAAGCGATGAGGCGAACCATTTGGGTCTGACGCAAGACGCCTACGTGCGAGCGATGCTGGAGGTCTGTGACCGTTACTCCGTTCCGGTGATTGACCTGTATGCGCAAAGCGGCATCAGCCCGTTTTTGCCGGAGCACCGCGAACTCTATATGCCGGACGGTCTGCATTACAGCCCGGCTGGCTATGAGCGCCTGGCGCATCGCATCGCCGCGGGCTTAGCCACCGTTTGCCGTTAAAAGTCTGCCGTTCGCGGGGAATATAGGGTTAACGTTCACCCTATATTCCCCGTTCGCGTTACACTAGGGTTAACGTTCACCTATCATTAACGTCAGAGGGGACAGCAATGGGTTGCAATCAAATCCTGGACCGTTATATCGAGCAGTTGATCGAAACCTCTACGCCGCAGGCGCCGGCTTGGAATATCGAAAAGCTCCGTGCCGGTAAGGAGAACACCTGGAACTATATCGACGGCTGCATGATCAAGGCGCTCATCGAGCTGTACGAGATCACGGGTGAGCAGCGCTACCTGACGTTCGCCGACGACTACATCGATTTCTTTGTCCAGGACGACGGTACCATCAAACATTACAACCCCGAGGAGTACAACCTCGATAACGTTAATGCGGGCAAGACCCTCTACAAGCTCTATGACCTGGTGGGCAAGCCCAAGTACCGTGCCGCCATGGACACCATCTACCGCCAGCTCGAGACCCAGCCGCGCACCAAAGAAGGCGTGTTTTGGCACAAGGCCGTCTATCCCAACCAGATCTGGCTCGATGGCATGTATATGGCCCAGCCGTTCTACATGCAG
>CBCSNQ010000172.1:0-2362 GCA_965141565.1 uncultured Collinsella sp.
CTCGCGCATGCGGCAGATATTGCAGGTGGGGCGGCTCTGGGCGTCGTGGACTTCGCCGTCGAACAGGCCGATCACCGCGGTCACGCTCTTGGTGGGCATGAGCAGGCTGGTCGGCGTGACGGTAAGCCCGATGAGCCGCGTGGCGTTGAGCGCATTGACGATCGAGCGCTGGGCCGAGAGCGGGCAGTCGCCGTAGCCGGGGCTAAAGCGCCAGTTGCCGGCGAGTCCGTGTGCGGCGGCGTCCGTCTTGACCTGCTGGTCCATTTGCTCAACGGCGGCTTCCACGTAAGCGGAGCACGCGGCGTCGAGCACGGCGCCCTCCAGGGGATGTTGGGCTCCCGTGGTGCGCAGGCGACGCTCGGCGTCCATGCCGAGGGTACATGCCATGAGCGCGGCAAAGCGGGCATCTTTGAGATGTCGATAGATATCGCGACCTCGCAGCTCAACGTTGGTGCCGACCAAGCGAATGCAAGGCTCACTTTGTTCGTCCACGCCCGTGGCATCGACGGCAAACACGCGGCGCACGCCACGGGGCTCAATGTCAAGTTCCAGACGCTCGACCACAAGCTCAATACGTCGTGACAGCTCGGGCTCGATCTGCTGGCCGCCGTAACCCAGATACCGCAGCATCTCGGCACGGTCGACACGGGGATGGTGCGCAGCATCGACACGGTAAAGCGCCGGCGACGCAAGGTCGGCCGGCACTTCGACAGCGGTTGTATCGATGTGCGGTTTTTCCATTACCCCAGGCGCTCCATAATGGTCGCGGCGATTGCAGGACGGTTCATAGTGTACAGGTGCAGGCCGTCGGTGCCGTGCTCCTTGAGGTCGCAAAGCTGGCGGGCGGCATAATCTACACCGGCTGCCTGCAGGCTCTCGGGGTCGTTCTCGTACTTGGCGAGAATCTTGATGACGGGGGAGGGCAGCGAAGCGCCGCACATAAAGACCATGCGGCTGATCTGTGACTTGCCCATAAACGGCATGATGCCCGCGGTAATGGGCACGGTGATGCCGGCCTTGTCGGCAAGCTCGCGAAAACGGTAGAAGCACTCGTTATCAAAGAAGAGCTGTGTCACAAAGAAGCTCGCGCCGGCGTCCTGTTTTTGCTTGAGGTGTTCGACCGAGAGGTTGAGATCCTCACAGGCAATGTGGCCCTCGGGGTAGGCTGCGGCGCCCACGCAAAAGCCGGCGTCGACGAGCTCGGGGATGAGGTCGCGGGCGTAGGCGTAGTCGGAGGCGGGCTTGTCGTCCTCGGTCGCGCCGGCAGGGAGATCGCCACGCAGGGCCAGGATGTTTTCCACGCCGGCGGTGCGATACTCGTCGATCTTGGCGGCGATGTCGGCGTGGGCGCGGCCCACGCAGGTGAGGTGTGCCACCGAGGGCGTGTCGAATTCGCTCGAAATCATATGCGCGATGGGGGCGGTGGTGGCACCGTTGCCCGAGCCGCCGGCCGAGCAGGTGACCGAGACAAAGCTCGGCGAAAGCTTGCACAGATTGCCTGCCACTTCGCGAGCCGTGTCGAGGGTGAGCTCGCCCTTGGGCGGGAACATCTCAAACGAAACGGGCGCGGTGCCCTGGGATGCTGCCTGCTTAAAAACCTCGTCGACGCGCATATCGTGCTCCTCTAGATACGTAATAGTGTGATGTGTTGTAAGGATTCTACAGCACCACTGTGTCACGGTGGAGTTTCACTCGTTATTCGGGGATACCAATCAAAGATGCCTTGCTATCGGCTTTCTCTATAACAGAGCGGCTAATCTAGGCACGGACTATAAAGACTGGTATCTGATGCAAAATACCAGTTAATAGAGCTCCATCCCAAATTGACTACCCTTAAACCATGGGGAGAGGTCTGCAATTTATGCAGTTGATTGGCTGTTGAGGGTGGCAACGCCGCCTCGATAGGGTAACCTCATTGATTGGTTTCGCGACAGCAACATAACGGTAATGTCGCGGAAACACGGCGAGTCTAAGCTATGACTCGTTCGTTAGTAATCAACACCGCTTCTCACGCGGTGCCGATACGAAGGGAGTTCCGTATGGCCGAACTTACTGACCGCTTCGGGACCATGGTGTTCTCTGAGGAAGTCATGAAGGACTACCTCCCCAAGGACATTTGGAAGCGCCTTGCTGCAACCCTCGAGGGCGGTGAGCCGCTCGACCTGGATGTGGCCAACGCCGTTGCCCATGCCATGAAGGTCTGGGCCATCTCCAAGGGCGCGACGCACTACGCGCACTGGTTCCAGCCGCTTTCGGGCATTACTTCCGAGAAGCACGACAGCTTCCTGGAGCCCAACCACGACGGCACCGCCATTACCAAGTTTACGGGCAAGAACCTCATCCAGGGCGAGCCCGATGCCTC
>CBCSNQ010000173.1:0-2355 GCA_965141565.1 uncultured Collinsella sp.
AGCGTCACGGCAAAGCTACGCGAATACACCACGCCGGTAAAAAAGCGCTTGTACACGTAATAGATCAGGATGCCCATGGCGAGCGCCACGAGCAGCGACAGGCCAATCTTGGCAGGGTCGACCTGGCCAAACGCCTCCAAGACGGAGTTCTTAAAAAAGTCCCTGGTGCTCATGGTCTAAATATCCCCTCGGTTCTCAAAATCCGATTCCCAGTAATTAAATCCGCGCAGGTAGGCGGTCTTTTCGTAACACAGGCAGTACTTGGAGACCGCCGTAAGCTCGGCCGCGCCCGGCGGCACCAAATCGCGCACCAGCTGCGGGCAAAACTCCGTAAACTTGACCTCCATCACCAGCTTGCCGGGCTCCAGGACCGGCAGCGCGGGCAGCGTCACGTCAAAGATGTCAAAGCTACCCACCGCGGCACGCACGTTCATGTCAAACGTAATGCGCACGGTGCCCTCATCCATCACCCACGGCTCGCGCTCGTAGTCCACGATGGTCCGCGGGCGCATCATGTTGCAGATGCACTCGATGTAGAACTCGCGACAGAGCGGATAAGGGCTCCTCAGCAAAAAGTCGTAGTCGCAAGCCAGAATCTGCTCAAACTCGCCGCGCGTAAGCGGCGCGTCCTCCTTGTAGATCCAGCTGCCGTACTTCTTTTTGCGCTCAAGCTTAATCACCTTGTCGCTGCCGTTATAGATGCGCACGCGATACTTTTTGCGCATGAGAATGCCGGCGTCTTTTTCCTCGTAGGCCGAGTTGCAGTAGTCGTCAAAATACAGGCTGCGAATGGTGTAACCGCCCGCCCGCGCATGCTTGTCCAGCTTAAACACCGGCGCCATGCGACAGGCAAGCGCGGCGTGCTCGCCCTCGTTAATGAGATATTTGAGCTCGTGGCGGTAACGCTCCTGCGTGGTACGCACAGGCGGAGCCGACAAGCGCTCAAGCAGCGCGCTAGCCCTCCTCATACGTGTCCTCCACGACCTTACCGCCGTCTTGCACGTAAAAACACCTCATGCCGTAGTGCTTGCCGTCGTCGGTCACATAGTAGTCAAACGCATCTTGCGTATAGCCGTCGGAGTTGTTGGCACGCACGCGCACAAAATACTGTCCGGCATCGGGCGCATCGCAGGTCACCTCGGGAAGCAGCACGTCCTCGGCCTTAAAGACCACATCGCTTATGGCATAGTCGCGCGCAAGCTCTACGGTGTAGCGAATATCGCGCGCCTCAAAGTCGTAGGACGCATCCCAGTTAATGCGCAGCTTACCGTTATCGATCTGCGGCACGCCGATGTAGAACGGCATGGGCTTTTTAAAACTCTCGCGAAAGCTCTTGTAGTTCTCCTCGATCTCGGAGGGAATCGCCGCGGCGATCTGCTCGTATTGGTCCTTGGTGACAGGCAGATTGTCGATATCGGGCGAAGCAAAGACCAGGGATTCAGTCACCTCGCGGTAGTGCTTGATCATCTTGGTCAGGCGAGTCTCGGTCAAATACGTACGCAGGTCCTTGACGGCACGGTCGAGTTCGCTGCGGAACGACTTGCTGCGCAACGCACGGTTAAACAGCACGTTGCCCCAGTAGTTGCTCACGCCGCGCTCCCAGCTCGCGTAGTCCGAAAACCCGGTAAGAGAAAGCTCCAGCTTGCGCAGCATGCCGTCGTTATCCCAATCTAAAAAGTACCAGGAATTTAAGTTGAGAGGGCTGTACAGATAGCAGTTACGGTTCTGCGTATCGCAGTTGCCCGTCAGGATCTGAAACGCCAGCCAATAGACCAGATTCTCGGTATCAAAGTAGGTATCGAGCACATCATCGATCTTTTGCGATTCATCGTTGAGCGCATCGAGCATCTCGATGAGCTTGGTGTGGTCCGAATCGCCCTTGATCTCGAGCATGCCCTCAAAGTTTGCCTGGTTGTAGTCGGGATCATCGGCAAGCTTAATAGTGTCCTCGTAGCGATGGAAATCAAAGCTGTTCACCTTGTACAGGTGACCGCTCTTATCCAGGCCATGTGCCTTAAGCGCCGTCTTGTTGAGCTGCTCCACCTGCGTAAACAGGCCGTAGTCCTCAAAGGTATCGTTGGACTTTTCGGTCTGGTCGCACACCCACAGATGCACAAACTGCGTGCGCAGGCCCATCATCTGGGGAATCCCGCGGATAAGGTCGTAGGCCATCTTGTTGCGAAAACGCATACCCTCGCCCATGTGCTTGTTGAGCGCAATCGCGCGCTGTTGGCGCCAGGTACCCTTGCCCTTTTTGAGCTCCACCTTGTAATTCTTTTGCGAGTTATTGCTCGATGTCTGACCGCGCACCTGCACGGTGGCATTGGGCGCTTCCTCGCCATAGCCAACCTCGCC
>CBCSNQ010000174.1:0-2275 GCA_965141565.1 uncultured Collinsella sp.
CGGAAGAAGTGACGGAGTTATTCTCCGAAATCGATGCATCCGGCGTCTTGGATCCCACGCTCGCCAAAAAGCGTACCGAGCGCATGCGTGAGAAGGAGGCTGCGGCCAAGCGCGGTGACAAAGCGGCGCTAGCGCAGCTGCGCAGCGAGGACCGCGCGAGCCAGGCAAAACATATCGACCCGCTGTCCGAGGACGATCCTTCGGGCTCGCAGGTGAGCCATACCATTACGAAGACCGCGATGGCCGTGGTCATCGGTATTTTGGTGCTGATCGTGGGCATGCAGATTGGCTACGGCGTGATGCGTCGTCTGAACACCGCCAACCTGTCCGAGAGCGTTTCGGTCGATACCGTTTCGACGGCGCTGAAGGGTGGACTTGAATGGGGCAACGGCTTTACGCAGTTCCCGCTCGACTTCACCGTCGATGAAGCCGATGAACGCACGGGCACGGTCGAGGTGACGGTGTTGGACACATCGTCTGCCAACGAGCTCGAGCTGCTGTCCAACGGGCAGATTCAGGCCGCGGCGCTTGCGACCAACGCGTTGCTCAACGATAAGATCGACCGCGTGGTGTATAACGTTCACGCTTATATCGACGAGGATAGCAACATTCAGCACGATTCCTTCTTTGGCATGTTCCCCGCGCGCGGCCACCAGAGCGCCATTTTGACGTTCGTGTGGAACAAGAGCTCATCCAACGCCACGAGTATCGACTGGAAGATGCGCATCGTGAGTATGGATGACACCATCGCCGAGCGCATTCAGAAGCAGGTGAACTCGGTGTCGTCGTTGATTGAGGACCCGGTGGTGAGCCAGACCAAGATTGACGAGGAAAAGGCCGAACGTGACCTGGAGCATCGTCTGCATGGCCGCGAGATTTTCCGCGGCGGCAAGCCCGATCGCACACCGTCCGAACTGCTGGAGCAGGACAAGAAATAATAAGACGTCATCATCCCGCGTGAGCCACAAGCCTCGCGGGATGATTTTTTAATCCCCGTCCCAGAAAAATCATTATGCATAGAAAGTCATAATTATCATTTCGTAAACATTTCGATGAAATTAACGCCATGAGGCATACTTGCGGTTACAATACCGCGAGGCCTAACTACACACCTTTAAGCCGGTCCTGTGAGACCGGGAAGGAGAATTATGGCGAACAACCATACCGCGGGCGCTGCCGCCCGCACCTTCGCGCCCAGCGAGCTTTGCCAGCGTATGCTGGCCAAAACCAGCAAGGGCACCTGCGGTCCCTGCATCCTGTATCTTGAGGATGGGACCATTTTTTATGGACGTGCATGCGGCGCCGAGGGCACCGCGACCGGCGAAGTCTGCTTCAACACCTCGCTCGAGGGCTACTTTGAGGTCATGACCGACCCGAGTTATGCCGGCCAAATCGTAACCATGACCTATCCGCAGATCGGCAACTACGGTATCGACGAGACCGACGTCCAGTCGGCCTTCCCCGGCGACGCCGTGCGCCCTGCGAGCGCTCCGGCCATGCGCGGCATGATCGTTCGCGACATGTGCGCCACGCCTTCTAACTGGCGCTCGGCCGTTAGCGTGCCGGAGTACCTGCGCGCTCACGGCATCGTCGCTATCGAGGGCGTCGACACCCGCGCTCTGGTGCGCCATCTGCGCGACAATGGTTCCAAAATGGGCATTATCTCGACCGAGATCTTCGATGTCGACGAGCTTGCCGAGCGTCTGGCCGCAGCGCCCGCGCTGGTAGGCGAGAACCTGGTCAAGACCGTAAGCTGCCCCGCGCCTCACGAGTTTGTGGCCGCCGACCTGCCTGCCACGCATGACTTTGCACTTGCGGTTGCCGCTCCTGCCCGTCACAAAGTGGTCGCCTACGACTGCGGTGTGAAGCGCGGCATTCTGGAGGGCCTCGTCCGCGCCGGCTGCGACCTTACCGTCGTGCCGTGGGATACGCCCGCGAGTGAGGTGCTCGACATGAATCCCGATGGCGTCTTTTTGTCCAACGGCCCCGGCGACCCCGATGCCGTGGTGGAGACCTACGAGCAGGTGCAGCAGCTGATCGGCAAGGTGCCGGTCTTTGGCATTTGCCTGGGTCATCAGATGATCAGCCTGGCCTGCGGCGCCCAGATGGAAAAGCTTAAGTTCGGTCACCGCGGTGGCAACCAGCCGGTCATGAACCTGGTAAGCCGTCGCGTGGAGATCACCGCACAAAACCATGGCTTTGGCCTGCTGTTCCCCAGCTTGGGCAAGCTTGTCCCCGAGCTTTCCGGCGGCGAGACCGAGCATGCGGCCGATGG
>CBCSNQ010000175.1:0-2267 GCA_965141565.1 uncultured Collinsella sp.
CGGTACCCGACAAAAAGTCATCGACATCGAGCTCGGCAAGCTCGGTCATCTCGGCATCGGCCAGATCGCGCATGGTCAGCGCCACCACCATATGCGTGACACCCAGCAACTCCAGTACATGCACGTGCTCGCGCGTCTGCGGCATTACGCCCTCAACGGCAGAGACCACCAGCACGGCCACGTCGATACCCGTGGCACCCTGCACCATGGCGCGCAGGTAATGCGCGTGGCCCGGCACATCAACCAGGCCGACGATCTTGCCGCTCGGCAGTGCCAGCTCGCCAAAACCCAGCTCCACGGTCATACCGCGACGGCGCTCAACCTCCAGACGATCGGGATTCTTGCCGGTCAGCGCCTCGATCAGCGCCGACTTACCGTGGTCGACGTGGCCCGCCGTGCCAACGATAACGGGACACTCCACCAGCGCCTGAACCTCACTCATCGAGCAATCGCCTTCTTAACGCACGCAACGAGCGTCGATGCCGCCGTCTCGATATCGCGGTCACCCACGAGCGTACGCACGTCAAACAGGACGCGATCGTGCGAGGCGCGCGTGACGACCGGCGTGTCGAAATCTTGGACGAGCGAGCGCTTGAGCGCGTCAACGGAAAGACGCTCATCAACGAGGCGCACGGCAACGCACATGGTGGGCAGCTCGACGGTAGGCAGCGAACCACCGCCGGGAGTCGACGACTCCTCGACGATTTTCACCTGCACGGCACACGGGCAGCCAGCCTTATCGAGGCCCGCCACCATCAGCTCGCGCAGCTTGCGTGCGCGACGCTCCAGATGAGCCTGCGGGAGCGTGAGCATGTTGAGCACCGGCACCTCACGATGGGCCACATCCGCCCCGTCCATGTAGATGCGCAGTGTAGCCTCGAGTGCCGCCAGCGCGAGCTTACCCGGGCGCAGGGCGCGCATAAGCGGATGCGACCCACAGGCCTGGACCAGATCGCGACGGCCCATGATAATGCCCGCCTGTGCGGCACCGAGCAGTTTATCGCCCGAGCACGACACCAGATCGAGCCCTGCCGAAACCGAAGCCGGCGTGGTTTCTTCGCCGCCGCGCACCAAGATGTCATCGGGCAACAGCGCGCCCGACCCCTGGTCCTCGTAGAACAGCAGGCCATGCTTGTGAGCAAGCGCCACAAGCTCCCGAGAGCCCACCTCCTCGTGGAAACCCTCGATGCGATAGTTGGAAGGATGGACCTTGAGGATCATCACCGTATCGGGCGTGATGGCGCGCTCGTAGTCGCCCAAATGCGTGCGGTTGGTGGCGCCGACCTCAACGAGTTTGGCGCCCGAAGCCGCCATGACATCGGGGATGCGGAAGCTGCCGCCGATCTCGACAAGCTCGCCGCGGCTGACGATAACCTCTTTGCCCGCAGCGTGAGTCGCCAGCACCAGCAGCACCGCAGCGGCGTTGTTATTGACCACAAGCGCGTCCTCGGCACCGGTAAGCAAGCGAATCAGTTGTGCGGCGTGCTCCTTGCGCGACCCGCGCGAGCAGGTGTCCACGCTGTACTCGAGCGTGCTGTAGCCGCGCGCGACCTCGGCCACGGCCTTGGCGGCCGACTCCGCGAGCGGGGCTCGACCCAAGTTGGTATGGATAACCACACCCGTGGCGTTGACGGCGGGACGCAGGCTCGGCAGCGCGGAGCGATGCGCACGCCACTCGATGGCCGAGGCCAGCTCGCGCCTGGAACGCGGGGCGGCACCGGCGCGAATGGCGGCGCGCTCCTCGTCGAGCTCAGCCGTCACGGCAGCATGGACCACCGCGTCGCAGGTCTCCCCCGCCGCCTTCACCACCGGCCACTCTGCGAGCAGCTCGTTGACGGAAGGAATAGCGCGAAGGCGGGCGCGTACCTCATCGGACATGTTCTGGCTATCGCTCATGTGCAGCCTTTCAAAAAAACGTGGATCAGTCGAATACATCAGCTGAGTCAATTACTCGTCATTATCCCCGTGCGCGGCAATCTTTTCCACGCGAACGGCGTTTTCCTGGGTGAGCGCGGCACCCGTCAACGGGTCCCAACGCAACGGCGTATGGTCGAGCGGCCCGACGCCCAGGGCCTGCCGGCCACCACCCTCAGCACCGAATGCGCGTCCGCCGGGAGCGGCCGAGGTGAAGATGCACGCCGGGTGCAGATAGGGCGTCGTCTCCACGCGCACGCGATCGCGGCCCATGTCGCTCACAAGCTCGACGACCTCGCCATCGGCGATACCCATGCGAGCTGCGACATCGGCATTCATCTGCACGGCGTCCA
>CBCSNQ010000176.1:0-2261 GCA_965141565.1 uncultured Collinsella sp.
AATACCCCTTGATGCCGATTTTTTCGAGCGTGGTGCGCAGGCGGTTGATGTTGACGGTGAGCGTATTGTCGTCCACGAAGGCGTCGGAGTCCCACAGGTCCTGCATGATGGCCGAGCGCGAAACAATCTTGCCCGCGCGACTCAGAAGCAGTGAGAGGATACGCAGTTCGTTTTTGGTGAGCTCGGTGCTAGTGCCGGTTTGCGTGTTGGTGACCATTGAGCGGGCGAGGTCGAGCTCCAGCCCCTTGTGGACAAGTGTACTGCGCTCGCCTGCCGCCGCGGTGCGACGCAGCAGTGCGTTGATGCGCGCCACAAGCACGCGCGCGCTGTAGGGCTTGGGAACAAAGTCGTCCGCGCCGAGCGTCATGGCCATGACTTCGTCGATCTCGGTCGTGCGCGACGTGAGAACGATGATGGGGACCTCGGATTCGCGACGGACCTCATGGCAGATGTGCTGGCCGTCTTTGACAGGGAGTGTGAGATCGAGCAGCACCAGGTCGGGCGCGGCGGCGAGAATATCGCGCGAGACATGCTCAAACGATTCGCAGGCCTCGATTTCAAACCCGGCGCGGGCAAGGATGTCGACAAGCTCACGACGAATGGGCTCGTCGTCCTCAACGACATAAATCAGCGCCATGTGTCCTCCCATTTCGCGTAACTTGCACCTTCCACACCATTATGCCCACGGCGTCGCAGCGATACGACCCCGTGGGCACCTAAATGACAAAAGTGTTCGGTAGCCTTGAGAGAAAATAGGGGCCTCGGTCCTAAACCGATCGGCCCCATCACTTCGATCTCGAGCCTCTACTCGAGCGTACGCATGTACGCAGAAATGGCATCCAGGCCCTTCTGCAGGTCGTCGGTGTTATCGGAGTATGCATAGCCGATGCGCATGCTCTTGGGCTCCTCGAAGCAATCGCCCGGGGTGACGAGTGCGCCGGACTTCTTAATCATGTCGATGCAGAACGTCCTGGAGTCGATGTCGTAGTCGTAATACACGAGCGCGGTGGTACCCGCCTCGGGCTTGACGAACGACAGGTGCGGCTCGCTCTCGACCCATTTCTCCAGAACAGCAAGGTTCTGACGGACGATGCGACGGCTGCGCTCAAGGATCACGGAAGCGTTGCCCAGAATCAGCTCCGCCACCGTCTCGCTGAATATGCCGGCGGAAATCAGGTTGTAGTCGCGATGCGAGAGCAGCGCGCGGCGAAGTTCCGGGCTCTTGGTGACCGCCCAGCCCAGACGCAGGCCGGCGAACGACCAGACCTTGGACATGGATGCGGTGACGACGGCCTTGTCGTACAGGTCGATCACGGACTCGCAGTACTCATCCGTCTGAGTAAGCAGACGGTAGACCTCGTCGCAGAGCACCCACGCGTCGTGTTTGCGCGCAACCTCGACAATCGCCTTGAGCGTATCGGTGTCGAGCAGGGCGCCCGTGGGGTTGTCCGGGTTATTGATGCAGATGAGCTTGGTATCGTCGGTCACCAGGGCATCAAGCGCGTCAACGTCGACGTGGTAACCGTTCTTACGATCGAGCTGAAGGATATCGACCTTCGCACCGCACATCTCGGGAATCGAGTAAAGCTGCTGGTAGGTGGGCTTGACGGAGACTACGTGATCGCCCGGTTCGACAAGCGTGGAAATAACCAGGGAGTTGGCACCGGTCGCGCCGTGCGTGGGCACGATATGCCCGGGCTCGACCGTCTTATTGGACGCATCCTCCCGAGCCAGCCACTTGGCACCGAGCGCAGCGGCGGCACCGGTGCGAAGCCCAGTGACAGCGGAGGCATTAAGCAGCGCCAGCGGCTCGCCCGTCGCGTTGTCGCACAGCAGCGTGGTGCCAAAGATCTCGGGCAGCCCCTTTTTGGGATTCTGAGAGAACCAAGCAGTGAGTTTGAGGCCGAAGAGACCGCTTCCCGCCAACTCGCCCGAGCGGATATCCATATCGGCCACGCCGGGTTCGAACTGCTCATATACCATCGGCCACGCAACACCCTTGCCCGTTGCCTTCTGGCGATATGCCTCCTCCACAGCAGCGATTGCATCCTCGATTGTCAGCACCTTGGAAACTTCCTCGGCCGATAGCACCACCATCTGCCCCATCATCGCTCCTTTCAGCGAAAGCTATACGTTGCTTCACTGTACGGTTTAGTAATGATGCCGCCAAGGAATATATCTTCTTGGAATCTACAACGATTCACGATCTCATTTTTCGTTCTATCAGCTGATAATTGAACTATTTCTCGCATGAAAGGAAT
>CBCSNQ010000177.1:0-2240 GCA_965141565.1 uncultured Collinsella sp.
CGCAGGCGGCAGTTGGCGCAATCGTGGATGCAGCCGTTGGCAACCTGCAGAATGCAATGCTCGCTTGTCATGACGCGCGGGCGGCCAAAGACGGTGATGCCCAAAGCCGCGGGCGCGGCGGCACCGAGCGAGACAATCTCGTCGAGCGTGATTTCGGGCGAGAGCCAAAACGCACCGGCTCCGCGCTCGGCAAGCGCCTCCATGCAGGGCGTGTTGTGCACCGGCAGGCAAGAGCGAATTTCGGCCGTGGCGCCGGCCTGCGCGGCTACGGCGAGCTCGGAGATATTACCGACGGCGACGGTAGCTCCGGCATTGATCCAGGGATCGACGCGCTCGTGGTCGACGGCGCGGCAGACCTCGTCGAGTACGGGTACGATGCCCTGCTCAAACGCATCGGCGGGGGAGAGCTCGGCCGCATCGAGCGCATCGGTGGTCATGTAGATGCGCGTGGCGCCCTCGGCGCGAGCTGCCTCGGCGGCCTCGAGCGAGGTGACGGCGGCGCAGATCTGCGGCTCATCGCGGTAGTGCTCGGGCGCGGGGCGGGAATCACTGGTTACAATCGCCGGCAGCTCGAGCGTTTTCGCGCGCTCCTCGTACGGTGCCAGAATGGCCTCTTCCAGCGCCTTACAAGCGGCGGCGCGCACCTTGTGCACGGCGGAAAAGCCCATACCGCAGCCGGCGTCGAGCGAAACGTCAAAGCTTGCGGCCTCAAAGGGAGAGGAGCCCATGCGCCCGACGTGCTCAACCAGATCGGATGCCTCGACGGCGCGGGTCTTGGCAGCCTCGACGGTAAAGCCCGTGGCCGTGGCCGTAAGCGAAGGGTCGTCGCAGCAGGTGAGCGTAACGGTAAACGGCTCGCCCAGGCGCGCCACGACGGACACGTCAACAGCTCGGCGGCGCAGCACATCGCGCTTGAGCGCGGCGCCGGCGGCGTCGATGGCGCGCTGACTGCGAATCACGCGGACGCGGCAGCCCTCGGGCATGCTGCGGGGCACGCGGCACTCGAGGATGTCGCCGGCAGCGGCATCCTCGGCAGCGATGGTGGTCAGGAACTGGTCAAACTCATTGTCGTGACGAAGCTCCAGCAGGTCGCCCTTGCCCACGGGCTCAAACAACTCAATGCGGGCGATGGCGGCGCGGCGACGACGGTCGTCGGGTTTGAGCCCGCGCACGTCGCGGTTGGCCAGACGGCTGCCCAGCACCGTGCCCACAATCTGGCCGCGGTTGTTGGAGCGCTCGTAACTCATCATCTCGTCGCCCGAGGTGCCGTCCTGATAGGCGTGCGTAAAGTCGCGGTTAAAGCAGCGCTTGAGTTGGCGCTGGCGAGCGGCGTCCTCGTCCTTATCTACGGCGACCCCGGCCAGCATGTCGTCGATCTGATGACGATACACATCAACGATGGAGTACACGTAATCGGGCGCCTTCATGCGGCCCTCGAGCTTGAGCGATGCGGCGCCGGCGTCATACAGACGGCGAACAAGCTGCGACGTGTTGGTGTCGCGCGGGCACAGCGCGCGCCCGCGACCGGCGGGGGAGAGCGAGCGGCCGTTCTCGTTGATCAACTCGTAAGGCAGGCGACAGGGCTGAGCGCACATGCCGCGGTTGGCCGAGCGGCCCGCCATGGCAAAACTCGAGAGCAGGCATAGGCCCGAGTAGCAAAAGCAGATGGCGCCATGGCTGAAGACCTCAAGGTCCACATCGGGCGCGGCGTCGTGAATGGCGGCGATTTCGTCGATGGAGAGCTCGCGCGAGAGAGTCACGCGGTCGGCGCCCTGCTCACGGCACCAAAGGGTTCCGCGGTCGTCGTGGATGTTCGCCTGGGTCGAGATATGTGTCTCGATGCCGGGCATGGTGCGCTTGACCTCAAAGAACAGACCCCAGTCCTGGATAATGAAGGCATCGGCGCCCAGCGTGGAGCAGCGATGAATGAGCTGCAGTGCATCGCCCATCTCGGACTGCTTGATGACGATGTTGACCGTGACGTAGACGCGCGACCCGGCTAGATGCGCGGCGCGGCAGGCTTGCTCAAAGGCCTCGTCGGTAAAGTTGGTTGCCTTGCGGCGGGCGTTGAAGCTGCCCATGCCGCAGTAGATGGCGTCTGCCCCGGCGGCGAGCGCGGCGGCAAAGGGCTCCGGGCCTCCGGCGGGGGCCAAAAGCTCGGGCCTGCGGTTAGTGGTTCGGCTGGCGGTTGCGGTCATATCCTGCCTTTCAAAATGCTCAGATATTCAAAAGTATAGTGG
>CBCSNQ010000178.1:0-2182 GCA_965141565.1 uncultured Collinsella sp.
CGTTTGCCGACCGCGCCCATATGACGTTTGAGCCGGGCCTGACCGTCATCGTCGGTCCCAACGGCTCGGGAAAATCGAACATCTCCGACTCCATCCTGTGGGTCCTGGGCGAGCAGAGCGCCAAGCAGTTGCGCGGCCAGGCCATGGAGGATGTCATCTTCTCTGGCTCGTCAGCGCGCAAGCCGGTGGGTGTCGCCGAGGTCACGCTGGTGCTCGATAACTCGGACCATATGCTGCCCGTCGATTTTGACGAGGTCGCCATCACCCGTCGCATGTATCGCTCGGGCGAAAGCGAGTACCTCATCAACTCGAGTCCGTGCCGCCTGATGGACATTCAGGACATCCTGCACGATTCGGGCCTGGGCAAGGATACACATTCCATCATCAGCCAGGGCAAGCTCGACGCCATTTTGCAGAGCCGCCCCGAGGAGCGCCGCGCCCTCATCGAGGAGGCCGCCGGCATCTCCAAGCACAAGCGCCGCAAGGAGCGTGCGCTCAAAAAGATTAAGTCGATGGACGAGCACCTGACGCGTGCCCGCGACATCAATAAGGAGATCGCCCGTCAGCTGCGGCCGCTAGAGCGTCAGGTCGATCGCGCGCGTAAGTACAAAGAGCTGTCCTCGCGCGCGAACGAGCTTACGCAGATGCTGGCTGTCGACGAGCTGCGTTCGCTGCAGTCGCAGTGGAACGACCTGGAGAGCCGCTCCAAGGAAGGTGCCGCCGAGCTGGAGCTTGCGCAGTACCGCATGGGCGAAAAGGAGCGCGAGCTCGATAAGCTCCAGGTCATGCTCGAGGAAAAGGGCCTGTTTGTGGGCGATCTGGGCGAGCAGCGCCGCCATATGCAAGATGTGGTCGGCCGCATTAACTCCGACATGCGCCTGCTCGAGGAAAAGGGCCACAACATGGTGTCGCGCCTGTCTGACATGCGCGGGCAGATTTCGAGCTCCGAGCATCAGCGTCGTCGCGTGGTCGAGGAGCTCGAGGACGCGCGTGCGCAGCTTGAGGAAGTGACCGGCGCGCACATGCAGGCCCAGGAGGACGTTGACGCCGCTGGTCCTGCCGCCGCAGAGCTCCACGAGCGGCGCGTGGCGCTCGACAATCAGATTTCGCAGCTTACGCGTGAGCAACGCGATGTGCAGCGCGTGGCCGACAACGCCGCGCTCGAGCTCGCCAAGGTGAAGGACTCGCTGAGCAATGCCGAGGTCGAGGACAACATGTATGCCTCGCGCCTGGAGCAGATTGACGAGCAGCTCGAGGAGGTCACGGCCTCGCTCGAGAGCCGTCGCAACCGCGCAGAGGAGCTTGAGGGTGCTCTTGAGGAAGCGCGCCAGGCCCAGGCCGATGCGCGTGAGGCCACCGAGGTCGCCCGTGCAGCCCTGAAGGACTTGCGTAATCGTGAGAGTGAGGCGCGCAACAAGCTGTCCGAGGTGCGCTCGGAGCTTGCCAGCCAAAAGAAACTCGATGCCCGCATGGCCGACAGCTCGCCGCTCGTGAGCCGTCTGGTGGGTGCGCTGGGCGACGATGTCTTGGGTCGTCTGGGCGACGTGCTGGAGGCCCCGCGCGAGCTTGAGGGCCTGGTTGAGCAATTGCTCGCCGGCGATATCGATGCGCTGCTGTTTGATGACGCCGCCACGCTTGAGCGTGCCGGTCGTGCGGCTCTGGACCAAAAGAAGGCCTCGGGCGAAGCACTGTTGGTGACGCGCGGCGTGAGCGGCTCTACCGCCGCTGAGGGCGCTGCCGGTACCCGCCTGGTTGATCGTCTGTCCGTGCGTGCAGGCTACGGACCCGTCGTCGAGGCGCTGCTCGGCGGCTATTACGTGGTCGATGACTTGGCTGCCGCGCTGGCTGCGCCTGTCGTTGACGGTGTGACCTATGTGACTCCCGATGGCGCCCGCGTAAGCTGTGGCGGCCTGGTGCGTGTGGGCCTCGATGCCGGCGAGGCGTCGGGTGCTCTGGAGCGTAAGCGTCGCATTCGCGAGCTGGAGGGGCTTGAGCCCGATCTGGCTGCCGTGTTTGAGCATGTGTCGGATCAGGTCGTCGAGGCCAACGTTGCCGTCGAGGAGGCCCGTGCCGCCGAGGGCGATGCCGCCGGTGAGATCGCCCGTCTTGAGGGCGAGCGCCGCTCGCTGCTCTCCGAGATCGGCCGCTTGGAGCAAAGCGCCAACAATGCCGAGGTCGAGCG
>CBCSNQ010000179.1:0-2180 GCA_965141565.1 uncultured Collinsella sp.
GCCGCGCATGCGCGCTGCTCGTATAACCACGAAGGAACGTTTGTAAGGAGGGACGTGTAGACCATGGATCTTTCGACCTTGATGCCGCAACAGCTGCAAGTCGTCAAAACGCTCGACCGCCCGCTGTTTGTCTCGGCAGGTGCCGGCTCGGGCAAGACCTTTACCCTCACGCGCCGCATCGTCTATGCGCTCTCGCCCGAATCCGGTCCGTTTGTCGAGCATCTGGACCAGGTGCTCGCCATTACCTTTACCAAAGACGCCGCGGCCGAGATTCGCGACCGCGTGCGCCGTGCGCTTATCGAAGAGGGTATGGACGAGGAGGCCCTGACCGTCGACGACGCTTGGATCTCGACCATTCACGGCATGTGCTCGCGTATCCTGCGCGCGCATGCGCTGGAGCTGGGCATCGACCCCGAGTTCACGGTGCTTACCGATACCGATGAGCTTATGGATCAGGCTGTCGAGCATGTGCTGGGGCGCGCGACGGCGCCCGATGCCGCGCCCGAGCTCGCCACTTCGCTTAAGGCCCTCTACGCCTGGTATCCCATGGCGGGCGAGGGCGGGTCGTTTGGCGCCGGTACCACCATCAAAGGCCTGGTGCGCGACCTGCTGGAGCTATCGAGCCAGCTTCCGGGCGGCATGGACGATGTGTGCGTGGCGCGCGGCCAGGCCGACGCCTCGGCGCTTGCCGATGCCTATCGTGCGGCGCTGGGCGCAAGCAAGGCCACGACCGAGAAAGCGCAGGTGGCACTCGACGCCATCGACGCGTTTGAGGCGAGCGGCAAAACCATGGAGGATGCGGCGCGACTCATGATGTCGTGCAGCATGCCGCGCGCGAGCAAGGCGTTTCCTAAGGAGCAGGTGGAGCTACTCAAGGCCGAGGCAGCCGATGCGTTTATCAATATCGTGCTTGCCTGCGGCGGCCCGGCGCTCGATGCGCTGGTGGAGCTTGCCCGTGCCGTAGAGGCGGAGTACCGCGCGCTCAAGGCCGACCAGTCCGCGCTCGACAATAACGATCTGTTGCGCATGGCGTACGAGGCGCTGCGCGACTACCCGGCTATTCGAGCTGCCTATGAGGGCCGCTTTAAGATGGTCATGATCGACGAGTTCCAAGATACCGATCAGATGCAGGTCGATTTGATCCGATACCTGACGGGCACGGGGGAGCGCGCGCTGTGCACCGTGGGCGATGCGCAGCAGTCGATCTACCGCTTCCGTGGCGCCGAGGTCGAGGTGTTCCGTCGCCAGGAGCGCAAGGTGGGTTCGACGACGGCGTCCGAGACGGTCGCCACGTCCGATGCCCCCGCCGGCGAGCTCGTCAAGCTTGTCCGCAACTTCCGCAGCCACGACGAGGTGCTGCGCTACGTGGCGCGCGTCTTTGACGGCGACACCGGTGGTTTGATGCAGGGGTTCTTGGATCTTGAACCGAGCGACAAACGCAAGGACAAGCTCAAGGCAAAGGCTTCGCGCCGCCAGGCGCTGTTCGTTGCCGGTGGCAGCACGCAGGAGCGAACGCAGGCGAAAGCTCATGCGATCGCCGAGCGATTCCATGCGCTTGCCGATGCCGGCCAGCCCCAGGGCGGCATGGTGCTGCTGCTGGGCCGCATGACCAACGCCGATATCTATGCGCAGGCCTTCCGCGACCAAGGGCTCGACTGCGTGATCGCAGGCGGCTCGGTCTTTGCCCAGGCAGCCGAGGTGCAGACGGTGCGTGCCCTGGTCTGCGCGCTCGCCAATCCGGCCGATACAGCGCAGGGTCTCATGCCACTGCTGGCCTCGCCGATGTTTGCGCTCGGCGCCCAGGAGTTCCTGGCGCTGGCGACCAAGCTCGACGAGCACACGGGCGAGACGTCGCGCCGCAACATCGATGCGGGCATCATGAGCGATTCCGATGTGCCGGGTTTGCAGGGCTTGCCGCTCGTGACGCGTGCCCGCGAGGTGCTGCGCTACGCGTTTCGTCGCGTGGGACGCGATTCGTTCGCCGCCATCGCGCGCGATGCGGTCAATGCCTCCGGCTGGTTCGTGCGTCTGGCGCAGCGCGGCCCCGAGGGCAAGGCCATTGCCGCCAACGTGCTCAAGGCGCTCGACGCCGTGGCCGAGGCAGAGGCCGAGCTCGGCAATTCTCCGCGCTCCATCGCGCTCGCCTTCGACCGCTTCTTGGCGGGCAAGGAGGCCCCGGG
>CBCSNQ010000180.1:0-2131 GCA_965141565.1 uncultured Collinsella sp.
GAGAAAAAGCTCGTGAGCGTAAGCGACGCCAGCAGCGTATAGGTCACCATGCACACAAGCAGGTCCTGGTTGGCGCGACCCACGCCCCACAGACCGCACAGCACCAAGATACCCACCTGGAGCAGCACGCCCAGCAGCATGGGGCCCGTGCACACAATGCCGGCGTAGCCATAGGCGCGCATCGTGGCAAACAGACCCTTGCGCCTAAACAGGCGTTTGAGCTCAAAACCGATTCCGGCCACCGGCTACTCCCCCTCTCTGGGCAGGTCAAACGCACGCGCAGTCTCGTCGTACAGCGCGCGATAGTTGGCGAGCATCTGCTCGTGCAAGAAGTACGTGGCAACGCGACGCTGGCCGCGCTCCCCCATCTCGATACGGCGGGCGCGACTTGTGCACATGCGCTCCATGGCATCAGCCAAGCCCTTGCGATACATAGGCGGCGTCACAAAACCCGCCACGCCAAAGTCGTCGCCCGGGGCGCCTTCGAGAAGCTCGCGACAGCAGCCCACCTCAGTCGTCACGCAGGGACGACGCGCTGCAAGCGACTCCAGCACGCTGAGCGGCTGGCCCTCGGAGATGCTCGTCAAAATGGTAAAGTCGAGCTTTTCCATGTACTCGACCACGTTGACGCGACCGGTAAAGATCAGGTCGCGCACGCCCAGGGTATCGACCAGCGCGTGGCACTCGGCGCCGTACTCTTCGTCGTCCACGCCGCCCATGATGTGCAGGCGCACCTTGGGCAGGCGCTCGTGCAGCTCAAAGAAGGCATAAATCATGGTCTTGACATCCTTGATGGGCGCCAGGCGCACCACCGCGCCAATGTCCACCCAGCCGTCATCGGTCTTTAAGGGAATATCCTTAAAGCGGTCGAACTGGATGCCGTTGGGGATGACCAGGCATTTGTCCGCATCGCAGCCCATATCAATCTGCGTCTTGCGGGCGTTATGGAACAAACTCGTCACGCGGAAGGCGCGGCGGTAGATCTCCTCCGAAAGCAGGTAGAAAAAGCGGATCCAGCGGTCCTTAAACGACGGCACCACCCAATCGGCGCGAATGATCTCTTCCTCGCGCTCGCGGGTATAGATGCCATGCTCGGTCAGCAGCACCGGCGCATGGTGAACGCTTGAGCCCAGGCAGGCGAGCAGGCCACCGTAGCCGGTCGAGATGGCATGGTACACATCGGCCACCGGCACCTCGCTGCCCAACAGGTAGAGCACGGGCAGCAACATGGAGCGCATGGTGTGGAATGCATCGGCAAAGGGCGTGTAGGGATACTCGGCCAGGCACACGTCGCGAAAGATATCCATAAACGTGCGGCTCTGCAAAAACGAGAGCGGATGCACGCGACGGCGGTGGAAGATATCGAATAACACGTCCCAGTCCGGATTGGAGAGCGACACCAGACGGCGTAGCGCCTCGCGCTCACGGTCGTTAAAACTGGCTTCATGTTGCTCGCCCGAAAGCCGCAGGGCATCGTCCAGGAACACCTCGTGCACCTCGACCACGTTGTCGGGCAGCTCGTAGACAAACTTGCCACGGTCGGCAGCATGCGCGCCGATCACCCACAGCACAAACTCGTGCTCGGGCATGGCCGTAATGTAGCCATGCATCCAGGTAGATACGCCGCCGTGCACATAGGGGTAGCAACCCTCGAGTACCAAGCAGATTCTCATTTATCGCCACCCTCCTTGCGCTCGATCGTCACGGTCTTATCATTTGCCTTGAGCAGATACAGATTGCCCGTAAGGTGCGTCAGTTCGCCACCCGTCACCGCACCCGGCTCGCCATTATTGGCGCGGAACATGAGCCAAGCCTCGTCATGAAAGTTGCCCAGGCTGAGCGTCCAGGCATCCGCACTGGTATCCACGCTCACCGTAACCGACGAAAAGCGCTGGATGGCACCGGAGCACTCCGACGCCGTCTGGTGCCGCAGGTCGGGCGCAGACTTGGTAAGCCACTCCAGGTAGTCAACCAGGCCGCCCTTGTAGACCTCCCAGCCCTCCTTGGCACCGCGATCGGGATCGAGCAAGTCGTCCGGATGCATAAAGTGCGTACTCACGTAGTGCATGTTGAGCTCGGACACGGCAGCCAGGCGCATATAGGAATCGTCGACCATGCCGCCCGAGACAAT
>CBCSNQ010000181.1:0-2114 GCA_965141565.1 uncultured Collinsella sp.
TGGGAGGCCAGGGCGCCGCTGACCGGTGGACGGCACCGAGCCGTACGCTTGAACTTGGAAGGGGGAGGCCTCGCGGCCTCCTCCTTTTTGCGTTATAGGCGGCATTCACTAAGCAATTAAATCAATCCAATCATCCACCGGTGAATATAAACGTTCACCGTTCTGTGGCCGGTTCTCTGTTCTCAATGGACTAATATTTGCTTTAGCGCGCTGATGCGCTTGTCCTGTTTTACACGGGTTGTTTTATTGATTGTGACGGAAGGACTCACATGGCAGATGTTCATGAGCTGCTTGATACTTGGATTGCCAATGTCAAGGACGAGGAGCTCCTCGCTGAGCTCAACACGATGAAGGAGCAGGGTGACGAAGACGCCATCACCGACGCTTTCTTCCAAGATCTCGCCTTCGGTACCGCCGGTCTACGTGGCACTATCGGTGCAGGCACTAACCGTATGAATATCTATACGGTTGGTCGCGCGACGCAGGGTTTTGCTGACTATCTCAATGCGACCTTCGAGCATCCGACGGTTGCCATCGCTCGCGATAGCCGCAATAAGGGTGAACTGTTCGTTAAGACGACGGCTGCCATTCTTGCCGCAAACGGCGTGACTGCTCTCGTGTATCCTAAGATTTCTCCCGTGCCGACGCTTTCCTGGGCCGTCCGTGACCTTAAGTGCTCCGGTGGCATTTGCATGACCGCTAGTCATAATCCAGCGCCTTATAACGGCTATAAGGCCTATGGCCCCGACGGCTGCCAGATTACCAGCGAGGCTGCCGATGCAATTTCTAAGGCTATCGCCGAGACCGATACGTTTACCGGCGTGAAGTCCATGGACTTCGATGAGGCTCTTGAGCAGGGTCTGGTCAAATGGATCGATGACTCGTGCCTCGAGCGTTATTATGACGCCGTTCTCGCCCGCGGCGTGACCAACCTTTCTGCCGAGGAGATCGCTGGCGCTCCGCTTAAGCTCGTCTACACTCCGCTCAACGGCACCGGCCTCATTCCCGTCACGACGGTGCTCGAGCGCGCTGGCATCACCGATGTCACGGTTGTTCCCGAGCAGAAGGAGCCTAACGGCGATTTCCCGACCTGCCCGTATCCTAACCCCGAGATTCGCCAGGCCATGCAGAAGGGCATTGACCTGTGCGAGCAGGTTCACCCTGATCTGCTGCTTGCAACCGATCCTGACGCCGATCGCGTTGGCGTTGCCGTTAAGAATAGCGATGACTATCTGCTGCTGACCGGCAATGAGATGGGCGTTCTGCTGCTCGACTATATCTGCAAGACCCGCGCTGCTCGCGGTGAGGACCTCACTAAGAAGGTTGCTGTCACTACTATCGTTTCTTCCGCCATGGTTGACGCTCTGGCCGATGAGTACGGTTTTGAGCTCCGTCGTTGCCTGACGGGCTTCAAGTACATCGGCGACATCATTACTTCTCTTTCCGATGCTGGCGAGGTCGATCGCTTTATCTTCGGTTTTGAGGAGAGCTACGGCTATCTGGCCGGCGACCACGTGCGCGACAAGGACGCCGTGAGCACTTCGCTTTTGATTTGCCAGATGGCGCAGTATTACAAGCTCCAGGGAAAGAACCTTGCCGACGCGATGCACGAGCTGTACGAGAAGTATGGCTACTATCACAACAAGACGATTTCGCTGAGCTATCCGGGTGCTGAGGGTGCGGCAAAGATGGCCGGCATCATGGCCGGTCTGCGCGAGAACCCGCCCGCGGAGCTCGCCGGTTCCAAGATTGAGGCCGTCGTTGATTACAACACCTGCGTGAACGGCCTGCCGAAGGCTAATGTTATTGAGTTCGATCTTGAGGGTGGCAACAAGGGTATTGTTCGTCCTTCCGGCACCGAGCCCAAGATTAAGCTGTACATCTTCGCTAAGGGCGCGGATGCCGCCGAGGCAGATGCAGCACTTGACGCGATCGAGGAGTCCGGTCGCAAGCTGCTGGCATAAGGTATTTAAGAGTCTATTGCTATAGATGGGCGAAAGAGGGGATCTCGGATGCGAGGTCCCCTCCTGTTTTTAACCAGCCAGCCGAGAGTACTTAGATGTGTAGGAAATGTGTACGCCCAGATTCCCGCCCGCGGGGCCCCTCCGGTCTGG
>CBCSNQ010000182.1:0-2066 GCA_965141565.1 uncultured Collinsella sp.
CTTGGTAAAGCCGTTTGTCTCCACCCGCGGAGCGGGTGGTTTAAAGCTGGCCGCTGCGCGGCCAGCAGACTAAAGTCTTGAAAAAGAAAGCCTCCGAACCAAAAGGTCCGGAGGCTGTTATTTCCGCTATTCCCACTCGGCAATAGGAGTCACTGGCCAAAAGCTTGTCAACATCAAAACAAGTCCTCAATCTATCGATTCTACGTGAGGCAATGGTCCTCATTTGATGCCCGCACTGTTTGCGCACTAGGGAGCAAAAGAATCTGGCCGCCGCTCAAATAAGATCACCGCCATCTTGCATAAACGACGCCATATTAAGGTGCCTGACGCCATCCCTCTCCTGCAATAGAGGATCAAGCGTGAACAAGTAGCGCGGATACCCATCCCTGATGTGGCCGAACGGCCTGTACTCGCGCTCCTCGACGCCTCTGTCGGCAATCGACATAGAGACCTGGATGTAGGCGTAAGCATTGCACCTACGAGCGATGAAGTCACACTCGAGCTTCCCAATACGGCCCACAGAAAGCTCGTACCCGCGCGATGCAAGATAGAGGTAGAGCACGTTCTCCAACGCCGGCCCGTAGTTAATCCTCGCATCCGTGTTCATGGCAAAATAGAAGCCGGGATCAGCCAGGTAGTACTTCTCTTCGCGGATAAGCGACCGCCGAGACTTGAGATCGAACCTCGAGCAGCGATAAAGGATCTTCGCGTCAACAAGAATCTGGATATACCGATTGAGCGTTTCGCGCTTGATGGGAATCTTCTCGACATCATTGAAGTACGCAAGGAGGTTCTTCAGGTTCGTCGGCGCACCAAAGTTGTTGATGAGATACGTCTGGACGGCATCGAAAACCGAGACATTCTTAATCTTGTTCGAATGTTTGACGTCCTTTTCAAAGATCTCATGAATAACGCTCTTGATATAGGTGCGCTTTTCATCCTCGCCCTCATACTCCAGCGCCTTGGGAAATCCTCCAAGGGTCAGATACTCGGTAAACTCTCCCACGAGAACGTCATTGACAGGCTTGCCGAGAAAACGCTTCATATCGATATATTCCGCAAAGTCGAGCGGGAACACCTCGAACTCGATATAGCGACCCGTCAGCTTTGTAACAAGCTGACCAGAAAGCAGATATGAATTCGAACCGGTAATGAAGATGGACCAACCGCCATCTGTCCGGTAGCCGTTGATGAGCAGCTCGAATTCCTTGACGTTCTGAATCTCATCGATGAAGAGGTACTTCGTCCCCTCAGTGTCTGCTGGGGTCGACATGTCAATCAGTTTTTCGAGCTCATCGGCCGTCTTGACCTTCCTGTTCTCCCGTGAGTCGAGGTCGATATAGATGATATGGTCGCTCGCTACACCGGATTCCACAAGCTCGTTTGCGATTGATTGCATGAGACAGGATTTACCGCATCTGCGAACACCGGTAATCACCTTGATCATCCCGTCATCGTGGTAGAAACCACGCATTCGCTTCAGATACTTTTCACGTCGGTATATACGCAAGATGCACCCCCTTTTTTCAGCGTCCATTTTATCAGTTATGGGGGTACTTTTTTATATTTTATAAAAAAGCATACCGATAACTCATTCTCACTTAGTTTCGGAAGTCGAGCAGGCGGTCGCGGCAGTACCCGTACTGCGCCCGGCGTGCCTCGATCTCGGCAGGGATACCGTCGGCGAGCGATTTCGTTAGGGAGTCGAAGCGGTCGAGGACATCGACGACCTTCCGCCGGGTGGCGATGGATGGGGCGGGAATCTCGACTCTCGCTAAGTCCACAGGCGCGACTTCGATTGCCTTTTTCGATTTAGCGTATTGCTCTTCAGATCATCGTGGTGTGCTCGTAGCCGCGCTCCACAAAGAGCCGCTCGGCAACGTCGAGAATCTTCTCGACCGCCTCCTCCGGGTACTTATTGCGTGCCACGGGCACCTCCGTCCTTGTTATCACGATAAACATACCATGAGTGGCGTGCGGGTCGCGAATAACTGGCGCCAAAAGAGCCCAACGGCCGTTACGGCTTCGTTAGAAACGCGCCCCACCATGGATGGTGAACCCGAAAG
>CBCSNQ010000183.1:0-2064 GCA_965141565.1 uncultured Collinsella sp.
GCACGGAATCAGTCACATAGGTGACGCCCTCAAGGCGCGGAAGATGCTCGATGAGCTTGAGGGTCGTGGAGCCCGAATCGATATACACAAAGCTATCGGGCTCCACCAGGGCCGCAGCACGGGCGCAGATGCGCTCCTTGTCATCGTTATGGAGATCACTGCGCTCGCCGATCGTCAGGTCGCGCGTCACATGCGCGCGCTCCAGACTCGTCGCGCCTCCGTGTACCTTGGCGATACGGTGTGCGCGGTCGAGCGTCTGCAGGTCGCGCCGAATGGTAGACGCCGTCACGCCCAGGGCCTCAGCAAGCTCCGGCACGGTAACCGAGCCGGCCTGCTGCACCATCGACACGATCGCGTTGAGCCTATCTTCCGCAAGCATCGCTTACTCCTCCTCGGGGTACACGACTCCCCAATCGGCGCGGAGCTTGGTCATCAGATCCATAACATCAGAAGCATAGCCTAGAAGCTCGCGCTTCGAATCATCGCCAGCAACGGCCTTCTCCAGGTCGGCCATCTCGTAGCACAGTGCGTAGGCTTCGGTGCCAGCGTGGACCTCCTCACGGTGACCGTCCGCAGTCCACACGATGGTCGCATGGTCGGCGCGCGGATACTCGTTGACCTCGATATAGCACTTATCGAAACTGATGACCGAGCGCTTGGGCTGTTTGGAGTGGAGCGTAAGGCTCACGACGCCCAGCTGCTGCTCAGCATTACGGCAGACAATGCCACCCGCAACGTCAACGCCAGTCTCGCAGGTATTGCCCAGCGAGACGACCTCGGCGGGTTGGCTGGCCATAAACAGGCGCATGACGGAGAGCGCATACACGCCAATGTCGAGCATGGCGCCGCCGGCAAGGCTACGGTTGTAGAAACGATTGGTCAGATCGCCGTACTCCTTGTAGCTGCCAAAGTTGAGCTGAGCGAGATTCATGTGGCCAAACTCGCCAGCATCCATGCGACGGCGCAGCTCCTGATACAGCGGCATGTGAAGCACCGTGGTGGCGTCCATAAGGACCACGTTGTGCTCGTCGGCGATGGCACGGGCCTCGTCGAGCTCGGCAGAGTTAAGGGTAATGGCCTTCTCGCAGAGCACATGCTTGCCGGCGGCCAACGCGGCACGCAGATAGGTGATATGCGTGTTGTGCGGCGTGGTGATATAGACGGCGTCGATGTCCGGATCGGCGTAGAGGTCCTCAACCGTCTCGTACACCTTCTCGACGCCATACTGCTCGGCAAAAGACTGGGCCTTGGACAGCGTACGGTTGGCGACACCCGCGAGTTTGCGGCCGGCCAGAGCGAGGGACTGGGCCATCTGGTTGGCGATAACGCCGCACCCGATCACGGCCCAGCGGAGCTCGGGGGCCGTAAAGATATCATCGGGGAACGGCTGATCCTGGACCGAGGCAAACGCCGCCTTTGCGGCTGCCTCGGCGTCGAGCGGAGCCTGTTTGGAATCTGCCATCATGTGCCTCCTGAGTCATCGAAGGTTCTTCATTTCTAACAGCCCTATATTCGCACAATTGCGCGCGTATTTGCTCGTATTTGCGTGTCTATTTGCTTTTCAGTCACTATTTAGCCATAGTTTGCGCATGTTTGCGCTGTTACACGCATTATCGCGCAATAATATGCGCATAAATGCGCGTGCGAAAGTCCTTGCGAAACATAAAGGGGCGAAAAAACAAAGCCCTAAAAGACAGAGAAGGCTGTATTACTTCACCCCTCTGGGGGCATCAGACATCAAAGGACCGTCCCAAATTGCCGGCACCTGAGGACTGTCCCTAAGTACCGCTTTCGTTGAAGCCCATCCCAGATGGCCAGATATATTAATCTAAAGACTGTCCTCATAGGCTAGTCGTTTAAGAACGTCCCAAACGACCAGTCATGTAAGTCTGTCCCCAATGAGTGTATGCTTACCCAGTTAGGGTACTCATTTAAGTCTGTCCCCAATGAGTAGGGATACCAAATGAGTGGGGATAGAAAAAGGCCCGGGTGCCGTGGCATCCGGGCCATTGCTAGCAACTTGATGTTGCGGGCAGCTTAGAACTTGTGGCCGCACTTCTTGCA
>CBCSNQ010000184.1:0-2062 GCA_965141565.1 uncultured Collinsella sp.
AGAAAACTAGGCCGCCCGCGCTCCCAAACATTTACGCGGGGTGCGTCGTTTTCTATTGATATTGTATCCCGAATCGCCCCGCCGATCCGGGATATTCTGAAAACGCAAATATGGACTTAGGCACGAAAGGAATCTCGTCAATTCCGAGAATTATGTATAATTCCAATATAAACTGGAATCAAACGAAAAAGATGGAAATGAACGAAGCGCTAATCTACTTACAAGAAGCACTAGGTCTCTCCGCCAAGACCAAAACTTGGCCTGGATTCGTACGCTTGCCGCTGCATCTGCGGGCGATTGAGGTCCGCGCTGTTGACGCAAACGGTTTTTCGTTTTTGCTTGCAAGTTTGCCTACTGGCGTCGGGCTTCCCGAGGCTAAGAGAGTCTATAGTCAGCTAGCCTTGCGCGCGGAGACTCCTGTTGTCGTTTCGTTTCCTGATGCCGATGCACGTCAGCGCAAAGCATTGGTCGCACAAGGGATTCCCTTTGTCTGTCCAGGTAGACAGGCTTTTATTCCATTTATGGGCGCAGCTTGCACGGAGAGGGGCGGTGCTTGGTTTCACAATCACGCGATCAAGATGTCACCCAACGCGCAGGCTGCCGCAATCTGGGGAGCAGCCCAGGAGCCATATCGTCCCTATGACCTTTGTCGTGCGCTTGGGATCTCGGCAAGCCGTGCGAGTGAGGCCATAACCGAGCTTGTTGACAGGGGAATCGCGAGGCGCGAGCGTCGCGAGCGACGTGTCGTCGTGTTCCCTGTTGCCGTCGATCTTCTGCTCAGCGAGCACATGGCAGAGCTCTCCTCGCCTGTCTCGAAGGTCTTTTTTGCAAGGAAGACGCCGCAGATCGACTATCTTGTTGACGCCGGGGAGACGGCGCTCGCCGCGCGTTCGATGCTCGCTGCGCCGGGCATGGAACAAAAGGCCGTCTTAAGAAGTACATGGCGTCAACTGAGCGACCTCGAAGTCGCAGACGGGGAGTTGCCGGATAACGAGACGGCGATGATCCAAGTGTGGCGCTATGCGCCCGTGTTTGCCGGCTCCTCCCGTGTCGACGACATTTCGCTTGCGCTATCTTTGGCGGCAATCGACGATGAGCGAATTCAGCTCGAAGTCGATCGCATGTTTGGAAAGGAATATCCATGGCAAGAAGCGCTGTAGAAGGTCTCCAAGAATTTCAGCAGCATATGCAAGAAGCCGCAGGATCGTATGCCCTTATCGGCGGCACGGCATGCGACATTTTGCTCGCGGAGGCGGGACTTCCGTTTAGGGCGACTCACGATTTTGATGTGGTAATTGTCGCCGATGACCGGTTGCCTCAGACGGCAGAAGCTATATGGACTTTGGTGCGTGATGGCGGTTACCGCTGCGGCTGGGGCGAAGGCAAAGGCTCATGTTTTTATCGGTTTACAGAGCCTAAGATGCCGGGTTACCCCCATATGATTGAACTCTTCGCGAAGTGCCCCGACTTTCTAAAGGGTCGTGAGGGGATTGATGTGGCGCCAATTCACGTTGATGAAAACATAAGCAGTCTTTCGGCAATTTTGTTGGACGATGCTTACTACAGCTTGTTCCTTCAGGGAATTCGGACCGTAGGCGGCGTTTCGGTCCTGGGGACGGAATACATTGTCCCGTTCAAAGCGAAGGCGTATCTCGACCTAAAAGCTAGAAGGGAAGCGGGGGAGAACGTTGATTCGAGGAAGGTAAAAAAGCATAAACGCGATGCGCTGAGACTTGCTCAGCTGCTCGGCGAGTCGGAAGGTGTCGACCTGGGCGGAGAACTGAAGGACGATATGCTTGCGTTTGTCAAAGATTGTGAGGTGGGCGACGTCAATCTGAAACAGATTGGGGTTGCGGGCGTAACGATGGCGCAGTTGCTCGAGACGATGAAAGCAACATATGGCTTGATTGGTTGAGTGGGGTTACGTGGCCCGGACGGTGCAGCCAAGCTGCGTTGTCCGGCGTATGAGCTCGCTAATCGGCTATTATTTGTTTAGACAACCTGAGCTGTAGAGGAGTGACCGGCGATGGTGCAGGGCACCAAACATATGAAGAGCAATAAC
>CBCSNQ010000185.1:0-2061 GCA_965141565.1 uncultured Collinsella sp.
AGCTGATCGACGCCGTGCTCGACGGCAAGATCGAAGACGCCAAGACCGTCGTGGGCGCGCTTGCCTGCGACAGCATCGCACACCGCCTTGGGGGCACGGAGCTTTAACGAGTGGGGATAGCCCTGGGACAAGTACTACTGATTGCTTTGTTCCAGGGCCTTACGTTGCTGATATTTCTTTGAGGATCACATGCTGAAGAGGTTTCTTTCGTATTACAAGCCCCAGATGGGGCTTTTTGTTGCTGATACTGTTTGTGCTCTGGTGCTTGCCGCCATTGACCTGGCGTTCCCCATTATCCTGCGCAATTTGACCGGTGGGCTATTTACTCAGGGTCAGGCTGCCATTATGCAGACGCTCGGCATGATCGCGGTGGGCTTGGTGCTGATGTATGCCGTCCGCTGCGCCTGCCGCTACTTTGTGAGCTATTGGGGTCACGTGATGGGCGCGCGCATGGAGTCCAAAATGCGCGAGGACCTGTTCGACCAGTATGAGCGCTTTAGCTTTGCGTACTTCGACCGCAACAGCTCGGGCGACATGATGAGCCGCGTGGTCAACGACCTGTTCGATATCTGCGAGGCGGCGCATCACGTACCCGAGTGGATCATCATCTGCGGTATCGAGATTATCGGCTCGTTTGTGATCCTCTTTACCATCGCTCCGGTGCTGGCGCTTGCCATGGCCGTGGTGACGGCGGCGTTTGCGGTCGTCATGTTTTGGCAGAACATGCGCATGCGCGAGGTCTTTAGCGACAACCGCAAGAAGATCAGCGGCATTAATGCACAGCTGCAGGATTCTCTGGCGGGCATGCGCGTGGTCAAGAGCTTTGCCAACGAGGAGACCGAGCGTGCCAAGTTCCGCGCCTCTAACGACCGCTACCTTTTGTCCAAGGAGAACATGTATCACGCCATGGGCGTCTATACCGCGACGTATGGCCTGCTCTCGGGTGTGCTCTATGTGATCGTAGTGCTGCTGGGCGGATGGCTGGTCGCCCAGGGACAGCTACAGGCGGTCGATATGGCGACCTTCGCACTCTATATTTCGCTGTTCTGCACGCCGCTTGAGACGCTCGTCAATTCGGCCGAAACGTATCAGAAGGCTATCGCCGGCTTTAAGCGTATGGACGAGGTGCTCTCGACCGCGCCGGATATCCAGGACAAGCCGGGCGCTACGGATCTGCAGGTGACTGCCGGCGCCGTGGAGTATCACGACGTGTGCTTTAACTACGAGGATGTCGAGCTGGGCGAGGGCTATGCCGACGAGCGTCTCGTTATCGACCATATGGACCTGTCCATCAAGCCCGGGCAGACCATCGCTTTGGTTGGCCCTTCGGGCGGCGGCAAGTCCACGACCTGTTCGCTGCTGCCGCGCTTTTATGACGTGGCTACCGGATCCATTAGCATCGACGGTCAGGACGTGCGCGATGTGACGCAGCAGAGCCTGCGCCGCGCCATCGGCCTGGTGCAGCAGGATGTCTATCTGTTTGACGGTACGATTGGCGAGAACATCGCCTACGGCAAGCCGGGCGCTACGGCGGAAGAGATCGCCGAGGCGGCCCGCCGCGCCAATATCGATACCTTTATCGAATCGCTTCCGCAGGGCTACGACACCGTGGTGGGCGAGCGCGGCAGCCGTCTTTCGGGCGGACAGAAGCAGCGCGTTGCCATCGCGCGCGTGTTTCTCAAGAACCCCAAGATCCTGATTTTGGACGAGGCGACGAGTGCTTTGGATAACGAGAGCGAGGAGGCGGTGCAGGAGTCACTCGAAGAGCTGGCACGCGGCCGCACCACGATTATTATCGCCCACCGTCTTTCGACCATTAAGCATGCCGATGAGATTGCGACCGTTGAGCATGGTCGCGTTGTGGAGCGTGGCACGCACGAGGAGCTTCTCGCCCGTGGCGGCACCTATGCCCGTTACTATCGAATGCAGTTCGAAGGTGCGCGTGCGCACGAGCTCGACTGATTGATATGACAGGAAGTTTATGGCTGACAAGAACCCTTTGACTCCGGAAGAAGTGACGGAGTTATTCTCCGAAATCGATGCATCCGGCGTCTTGGATCC
>CBCSNQ010000186.1:0-1999 GCA_965141565.1 uncultured Collinsella sp.
TCCGCGACAACGTCGACGTGCTTGCCGCGCACGGCGTGACCTGCATCATCCAGCCCGGCGGCTCCAAGCGCGACGACGAGAGCGTCCAGGCCTGCAACGAGCATGGCATTGCGATGGTCTTCACGGGGGCCAGGCATTTTAGGCACTAGAGGCTTTCCCAAGCACCCGACCTTGCCCCTCAAACCGTCGCTTGCGTACATTTAGTACGCGGCGCTCCTCTTTCGGGGCAATCTCGGGCACTTGGAAAACCCTTAATGGGATGTTGTTCTATCCCATTAAGCCGATCGGTCGCCTGGCCGTATCGTCAAAATAATCTCCGCAAAAGACGGTCGCTCCGTTTGGAGGGCCGTCTTTTTGGTATAAGAGGACGGAATGACTAACACGAAAGGTATGACCATGCCCCAGATTGATGATGCCGAGCTGTTTGGCAATGCCGAGGATCAGCGTGCGTACGAGGACTTTTGCGCCAATCAGGAGGCGGTCGAGAAGTTTACGCTCGACAAGCCCGCGCTTGTCTGCCGTTGGCGCATGTCCAACAAAAAGGTGCCCATGCTCAACCGCCACATTCGCGCGCTGTCCGAGCGCCTGGTGCAGGGCGAGCCGCTTACCCACAACATGCTCAGCTGGGCCAAACAACACGTTGAGTGGTCGCTTGCCGAGGGTGATTACACCGCATACGACGGTGTGCTCATGCTGGTGATCGACGTTAACGGCAACGCCGCCATGACGGTGGGGGAGTACGAGCCACTAGCCGATACGTCGGCCAAGGCGCTGCGTGCCCGTTCCGCCGAGGCTCGCTCCGAGGCCGACGAGACCGGCGTGGCGCCCGAGCTGCTCGCTGCCGTCAACAACGGCGAGCTCGCCTTTGTGGCGCCGGCGGACGAGTGCCTGTGCGGCACGGCGACGCTCATTGAGCAGCTGGCCCAGACCAAGGGCATTCCGGTCACGCGCGTAGATATTCCCGCGCAGCTTAAGGGCGCGCTGTTCCTGGTGAGCGACGAGCACGGCGTGGTCCCCGCAACCGAGACGGACGCCGCCGAGGCCGACGCCGCCACGGTCGCCTTCTTCTCCGAAGGCTACGAAAAGCTCCGCGCCCGCCGCTCCTAACCTCAAGGCGGGGCGGGCTTACTGAAGCGAGCGAGCGCGTTCGATGGCGTAGGCGAGCGACAGCTGCTCCATCTCCGGGGCGCATTTGTAGCTCAGCCCGGTGAGAGCTGTCACCTTATCGAGGCGATATCGAATCGTGTTCGGGTGCTGGCTGGTCTGCTTGGCGGTTTGCTCGATACGTCGGTCGTTCTCGATGAATGCGGCGAGCGTGGATTCCAACTCACTGCCATGCTCGCTGTCGTGCTCGCGTATCGGCGAGAGAATCGCCTCCGAGAACGACCGCATCTCCGGGGTTTCCGCAAAAGGCATCACGGTTCTCAGGATGCCGAGCTGCGCATAGCGGATGGGGCCCTCGGCTCGTTGACAAGATAGGCGCTGTGCGTAAATCGCCTGCGAGATCGCCTGCGCCACCGCCTCGTCTCCAAACAGAATATCGCTGATGCCGAGCCCTTCCGCTCCGCCGTCGATACCGCTAGTCTCGATGAGCTCCGTGAGCGCCTGCACGATTCGCTCCACATCGAGCGTCTGCTCCGAGTCACTTGTCGCTACGAATAACAAACCTCCGTCATAGGGTGCCAGCATGTTGTGGCATCCGGCGAGGGTCGATTTTGCACAGAGACGTTCGATTTGCAAAAACGTACGCGGGTCGAGGGGCTCTGCAAACGATGCGAACAGGGCGACCGCTTCGTCCAGAAATGACGGGTTGAGGCCTCGGATGCGTCGGCAGATGGACTCAGGCGATACATCTGTCCTTAGGGCATCGATCTCGCGCTGCGCGAAGTCGATGGACGCGAGCTGCTCGATATGCCGTTTGACCTCATAGATGACGCCGTCAAAGAACAGTGAGTCGTCGGTCGTGAGAAAGACCGGGTAGTGCCGCGCGTTGGCGTAG
>CBCSNQ010000187.1:0-1995 GCA_965141565.1 uncultured Collinsella sp.
GTGGGTTCGCAGACCAAGAGCTTCGTGCTCAAGTGCGACCTGTGCGTGGACCGTCCCGGCGGTCCGGCGTGTGCCGAGGCGTGCCCGACCAAGGGCCTCACCCTGGTAGACGAGGAACGTTTGGCAGAACTGACTGCCGAGCGTGCCCGCGCCACCATCGAAAACGAGGCGTAGGCGGGCGGCCATACAAGCCCAATGATTGTCAAATAAGTACCGAGTATTCGGTAGCAGAGAAAGGAAGGAGGGTGTCATGGAGAAGCATAAAGTGATCTGCCCGTACTGCGGCGCCGGTTGCCAGTTTAACCTCCTGGTCCAAAACGGCCAGGTCGTGGGCACCGAACCGCTCAACGGCATCACCAACCAGAGCGAGCTGTGCCTTAAGGGCATGAGCGGCTACGACTTCATCAACGACACCAAGATCTTGACTCCTCGCGTACTGCACCCGATGATCCGCCGCACTAAGGGCGCGGATCTTGAGCGCGTAAGCTGGGACGAGGCGCTGGATTTCACCGCATCTAAGATGCAGGCCATAATTGACGAATATGGTCCTAACGCTGTCATGACCACCGGCTCTTCGCGAGGCGGCGGCAATGAGGCGAACTACGTCATGCAGAAGTTTACGCGTGCGTGCATCGGCACCCACAGCGTGGACAACTGCGCCCGTACTTGACACGGCCCTACTGTCCTCGGTCTGATGGACACGGTTGGTTCAGGTTGCATGTCATGCTCCATCCCCGGTATGGAGGATGCGGGCTGCATTTTCCTCTTCGGCTATAACCCTGCCGATTCGCACCCCATCGTCGCAAGGCGTATCGTGCGAGCCAAAGAAAAGGGTTGCAAGATCATCGTCGCCGACCCGCGCCATATCGAAACCGCGCGTATCGCCGATCTCTACCTTCCGATCAAGAACGGTTGCAATGTCGCGTTCCTCAACGCCTTTGCCAACTGCTTGGTCAACGATGGCCTCTACGACAAGGAATTCGTCGCCGAGCACACGAACGGCTTTGACGAGTGGTGGGAGACCATCAAGAACTACACTCCCGAATCCGTACAGGACATCACGGGTGTCGAGCCCGCGTTGATCCACCAAGCTGCCGAGATGTACGCCACGGCGAAGCCCTCCGCCATCATTGGCTGGGGCATGGGCGTATGCCAGCAGAAGCAGAACCTGAAGACGGTGCACACCATCGCCTCCATCGCCTGCGTTGCCGGCCAGATCGGCAAACCCAATTCCGGCCTCGCGCCCGTGCGTGGTCAGAACAACGTCCAGGGCTCCTGCGATATGGGCATGCTGCCCAACCTGTACCCTGGCTACCAGAAGGTTACCGACCCGGCAGTGCGTGCCAAGTTTGCCAAGGCTTGGGGCGTGCCCGAGGAAAAGCTCCCGCTCGAGGAGGGCTACAAGCTCACCGACCTGGGTCACCTGGTCGACGAGGGCAAGGTGCACTGCTTCTACAACTACGGCGAGGACCCGGTGCAGACCGAGCCCGATTCGGCCGGTATGCGCAAGACGCTCTCCGAGCTGGATCTGTTCATTTGCCAGGACATCTTTATGACGCAGACGACCATGCTCGCCGACGTCATCCTGCCTGCCACTTCCTGGGGCGAGCACGAGGGTGTCTTTACCGCATCCGACCGTAGCTTCCAGCACTTTGACGCGGCCGTTCCGCCCAAGGGCGAGTGCCGTCACGACTGGGAGATCTTCGCGGACCTGTCCACGCGTATGGGCTATCCCATGCACTACGACAACACCGAGCAGATCTGGAACGAGTGCATTAGCCTGTGCCCCAACTTTGTGGGCGCGACCTACGAGAAGATGGCTCCCGAGGGCGGCTACGCCCAGTGGCCCGTCAAGAGCACCGATGTGAACGACCACGGTACGCCCGACATGTTCGCTGGTGGCAAGTTCACCACCAAGGACGGCCGCGCCAACCTGATGGCGCACGACTGGGAGGCGCCCTCCGAGCTTCCCGACGATGAGTACCCGCTCATCCT
>CBCSNQ010000188.1:0-1989 GCA_965141565.1 uncultured Collinsella sp.
GGCACTTCAACATCATTGTCGCAGCCCCGACCCGCGGTCACGAGCGGGGGCTCCTGTCTTTTTGGTGCCCTCGGATTGGGTCATAGTGTCTGTCGTTGCCAAAACAACGTCGTTCCCTTGGCTGGCTTAAAGTGGCGCTTGTACCTGTGGCGTTGCCATCGCTGCCGAAGGCGGCAGCTGGGGACGTTCCTTTTCTGCCGGCAGTTGGGGACACTCCTTGTGCCAGCGTTGCATCGAGTGCTTGGGAAACCGCGACCCGGTTTTTGGCCGAATAGTGGGTCGCATTTTCCGGATGGGGTGGGTTGCGGAAAGTGCGACCCGGAATATTGCTCTGAAACGGGATGCGGTTTCCCTGATGCGCCTCAAACGGAAAGCGCATCCCATTCCGGAGCTCCAAAACGGGATGCGCTTTCCGCGCGGAAGAATTGTCGCAGCTGCGTTAAGCAGTGTCGCTCGTTACTCGCCCAGAATTAGCGCTGCGAGCTCGTCCTGGGTGTCCACCACGTAGTCGGCGCCGGTGGCTTCCAGCTCTGCGCGGCCGCGGAAACCCCAGCTGACGCCCGCACTCTTAAGGCCGGCGTTGTGGCCGGTCAGGATATCGACATTGGAATCGCCTACGTAGAGCGTGGTCGCCGGGTCGGCGCCTAGCTCTTCCATCACATGCAGCGTGACGGGTGCTTCGGGCTTGGGCGGAAACGCATCGACACGGCCCTGCACCAGCGCAAAGCGCTCGGAACCAAAATACTTTTCGATAAGCGGAGCCGCCGAGATGTGGTCCTTGTTAGTGAGCACGGCAAGCTGAACGCCCGCGGCGCGCAAGCGGTCGAGCATCTCGATCGTGCCGGCATAGGGAGCGGTGTGGTCTTCCTTGTGCTCGCCGTAGTAAGCCCTAAACTCGGCAAGCGTCTGCTCAAACATGCGGCCGTCGCCTGCGTACTCGGCGGGCATAAAGCGCTCAACCAGCTTGAGCATGCCGTTTCCCACCTTGTAGCGGTACTCGTCAACGGCAAACGTGGGCCAGCCGTGCGCCTCGCAGGTATGGTTGCCGGCGGCCGCCAGGTCCTCGAGCGTGTTGAGAATGGTGCCGTCCAGGTCAAAGATCACATGGGAAAAAGCTGCTGCCATGGGTGCTCCTGCCGCTTGAGTTGTAAAACGCACCCCATGATACTGGGCATGCGTGCCGGGCATGTTTGGAATCTGAATATCTTTAATAGCCCTGAGCCTTTGTCGTTAGCAAATTCTCGGCAGCTGCTCTCCTACGAGCATGTCGAGGATGCGGGTCGAGCCCCAGCCGGTACGTACGCGCACGGCGGGTCGAGCGTCCGATCCAAGTGGCAGCACGCGGCCGATAATCGCGGCGTTCTCGCCGTAGCGGGCGGCGCGCATGGCGGCCAGCGCCGCATCGGCTTGTTCGGCCGGCACGACGGCAACCATCTTGCCCTCGTTTGCCACCTGCAGCACATCGTAGCCGAGCATCTCGCAGGCGGCCTGCACGTCGGGACGCACGGGCACGGCATCCTCGTCGACCTCCATGGCAACATTGCTGGCCTGGGCAAACTCGTTGAGCGTCGAGGCCAGGCCACCGCGCGTGGGGTCGCGGAAGCAGCGTGTGTCGGGTGCTGCGGCCAGAACGTCGGCAATCAGGTGGTTGAGCGGTGCGGCATCGCTTTCGATCGTGCTCGAAAACGCCAAGCCCTCGCGTTGGCTCATGATGGCGATACCGTGGTCGCCCAGTGTGCCCGACACCAGAATGACGTCGCCGGGGCGGCAGTTGGCGCCGCTGAGCGCCACGCCCGTGGGAACCTCGCCCACGCCGGCGGTATTGATGTAGACGCCGTCGGCCCCGCCGCGCTCGACTACCTTGGTGTCGCCCGTGATTATGGACACGCCCGCCTCATGCGCCGTTTCGGCCATCGTCTGCACAATCTGGCGGAGCTTATCCATGGGATAGCCCTCTTCGAGGATAAAGCCGCACGACAGGTAGCGCAC
>CBCSNQ010000189.1:0-1980 GCA_965141565.1 uncultured Collinsella sp.
TGCAAACCGGCGAGGATGAGATTTCGAAACTTGAGATTCCGGTGACCGCGGGCGAAGTCAAGCGAGACTCCGGCCTATATCGATCGTATCGGAACGTTGCGGAGCAGATCAAAGAAGCCTTCGACGCCATGGGGCGTCCGGAGCAATGATGCCCGCAGCATCAAGCGGTTGAGGAGCCTTGCCCATGTCGAGTGAACCATATGCGATTCCGCCCAAAGATCGCGTCTTTGAGGGCATTCTTTGGTATATCAAACAGTATGACCTGCAGGGTGGTGACCGGCTGCCCGCCGAGCGTGTGCTCTGTGAAGAGCTGGGCGTGTCGCGCACGGCGTTGCGTGCTGCGATCACGCGCCTTATTTCGTGCGGAACTTTGGAAAGCCGCCGCGGTTCGGGCACCTATGTGTGTCCTCCCAAACCGCTGAACATCTTTCAGGAAACATGGAACTATACGCAGGCGGTGGAGAGGGTTGGCTCAAAGTCGACCGCGCACCTGGTTTGGTCCAAGGTCGTGTATGCCGATATCGATCTTGCCCAAAAAGCCCAGATCGACCTGGGCATGCCGCTCTTCTGCATTCGGCGCGTGCGTGTGGTCAACGGTTCCCCGGCATCGATCGAGACGGCTTACGTCAATCTGTCTTTGTGCCCCTCGCTTCCCGATCACGATTTTGAGCAGGAAAGCCTCTACGACGTTTTGCTCAAGGAGGGGAATGTCCATGTGACGCACGGCAAGGAGCATATTTCCATCAGCCGTCTGAACGCCGACGAGGCCAAGTTGCTGAATGCTCAGGAGGGCACGCCGGTGTTTTACAAGGCTTCGCACGAGCGCGACGAGACCGATGGCTTTGTCGAGTATTGCAAGTCCGTGATTCTGCCGACCAAGTATCGTTTTGCCGATAACGGCGAGGCAGACGGCGTTGCGACGAAGGTGGGTGTCGAATGGCTGATGCAGTAGAAGACTTGCCGGTTTACAAACAAATTCGCCGCTGTATTGCGGAGCGAATCGAGCGCGGCGACTACCCGACGGGCTCGATGATTCCGTCCGAAAACGAGCTGGCCGAGGAGTTTGGCACGACACGCCTGACAATCCGAAGCGCCATGGACGAGCTGGTCAAAAGTGGCCAGATTCGTCGCGTGCAGGGCAAAGGCGCCTTTGTGGGACACAAGTGGTTTGACGAGCACGAACGCAAGGGCGGCTTCCGCCAGTCGGTTTTGGCATCGGGCGCGACGCCGTCGGTGCGCATCCTGGCGCGCTCCAAACGCTACGCCGGCCCGTATTATGCCGACTTGTTTGGCATCGCCGAGGACGATCTGCTTTACTCGGTGCGCCGCCTCAACTGCATCGATGGTGAGCCCGTATCGATCGAGATGACACTGATTCCGTGCCTGCTGTTTCCGGGCATCGAAGACGTGGACATTTCGGTCTTCAGCCTGTTCGAGACCTACGATATGTTGGGACGCAAGCCAGATCAGTCGGTAGAGAAACTCGATATCGAGGCGCTGGGCGCACGCGATGCGAGTTTGCTCAATCTTGAGCCGGGCGATCTGGCGCTCGTGCTGGAAGGCCTGACCTATGACTCGAGTGGGCAGGCAATCGAACATGCCAAGTCTTTTACCCGCGGCGACGCCGGCGGATATACCTACAACTATTAGCGTCTAGAGCGTCCCTGCGCATGGCGGGGGCGCTCGTTTTTACGGATATATGTCGCTTGACCGATGAGCGGCAAAAACTGACCGTCTACCGAGAGGGGAGGATGAAATTATAAAATCGGTATTAAAAACGGCTAACCTGTAATCGTTCACTGGTATTAAGAACCTTTGAATTGTTGAGCTTGGGGCCAAGATGTCCACAAGGTTAAGCGGTGCGACGGGGCGGCAAGCCCGTTCATTCCGTGCGACAATTCAAACTGCTCGTGAAAGGAGCGGGAATGAAGGAGACCGAGAAGATCGAGATCATGCACTTCGACCAGGAGGGCTACCTCG
>CBCSNQ010000190.1:0-1978 GCA_965141565.1 uncultured Collinsella sp.
GCCAGGCTAATCCCGACGCCGGTGCCGCAGATCAGGATGCCCAGGTCGACGTCGCCGTTGGCAACGGCCTTACCCACCTTGTAGCCGGCGATGGGGTAGTCAAAGCTCTCGGAGGTGTCGGTGCCAAAGTTCACGACCTCGCAGCCGCGCTCCTTCAGGTGCTCGGAGATGATGTTCTTGAGCTCGACGGCGGCGTGGTCGTTACCGATACCGATCTTCATGGATGGTTCCTCTCTGGTCTGTGCGGCGCAAATGCTAAAGGTGTTTACCGCGTTCGACTGCATGATAGCGCGACTTTTGTGTAAACGCTCGGGCGTTTTTTGGTCAAACGCTTTAGCATGCAACAAGATCGGCTTCTCATGAATAATGCCACCAGTTTGTGCTCGAGCGCCGTCCGCCGGAACCATGGTTGCAGTTTTTGATGCATTGTTATCAAATAAAGGAGCTAATTATTATTGAGAGCCCAGCCCGTTATACAAGTAGGAGATACCTATGCCTGCCGATTCCCTTCGTGATGCCGCGTTTTGCGATGTTTTGAACCGCGAGCTTGTCTGCGCGCTCGGCTGTACCGAGCCCATTGCCGTTGCCTATGCAGCGGCACTGGCGAGCCAGACGCTCGGTTGCGAGCCCGATCATATGGATGTTGCCTGCTCGGGCAACATCATCAAGAACGTCAAGAGCGTGACCGTGCCCAACTCGGGCGGTATGCACGGTATTGAGGCCGCGGCCGTGCTGGGTGCCGTGGGCGGCGACGCTAAGAGCGCGCTCGAGGTGCTCGAGAGCGTTAACGATGAAGACCGCGCTCGCGTGGCCGAGCTCCTCGCCGACGCCGGCTACTGCGATGTGTCGCTTGTCGAAGGTGTGCCCAACCTCTACATCAAGGTGACTGCGACGGCCGGGGGCCATACCGCGGTCGTCGAGATTACCGATCACCACACTAATGTCACGTGCCATACGCTCGATGGTATTCCGGTATGCGGCAAGTCGGCGGGGGAGTGTGCCGCCTGCGCCGAGCGCGTGGTGGCCGAGCGTGCGGCGGATAAGGCCGATGCCCCTATGAGCATTGAGTCCATCATCGACTTTATCGAGGACGGTGACATTGAGGACGCCCGCGCTGCCGTTGAGCGTCAGATTGAGCTGAATGGCGCAATCAGTGCCGAGGGCCTTGCGCACGCTTGGGGCGCCGAGGTGGGTCGTACGCTGCTGGGTGCTCGTGCCGATGACGTCGCCTGCCGTGCCCGTGCCCGTGCGGCCGCCGGGTCCGACGCCCGCATGAACGGTTGCGCGCTGCCGGTCGCCATTGTGTGCGGCTCGGGCAATCAAGGTATTACCTGCGCGTTGCCCGTCATGGAGTATGCCGAGTACCTGCGTTGCGACCACGAGCGCCTGGTGCGCGCCGTGATGCTGTCCGATCTTATCGCCGTGCATATCAAGAGCTATATTGGTGCGCTCTCGGCGTTTTGCGGTGCTATTTGCGCCGCGTGCGGCGCCGGCGCCGCGATTACCTGGCTGTGCGGTGGCACGCGCGAGCAGATTGGCGCGACGGTCTCGAACACGCTCGGTAACGTGGGCGGCATCGTGTGCGACGGCGCCAAAGCGAGCTGTGCCGCCAAGATCTCGGCTGCCGTCGATGCGGCGATTCTGGGCCATGATATGGCCATGCAGGGTCGCGGCTTCCGCGCCGGCGAGGGCCTGATCCAAGATACCGTCGAGCAGACGATTGCCAGCATGGGCTACGTGGGCCGCGTGGGCATGAAGGACACCGACATCGAGATCCTCAACATCATGATCGGTAAAACCCAGGTTTGTTAGTTACGCGGTTTTACCAAACCGCGTAACCAGTCGACGCTGCAAGCCCGCCAGAGCGGCAATCTGCCTTTCAACTTCGGCGGCATGACCAAAAGGTCAATGCCGCCTCGTTTCAAGGCACCTTGCTCGCCCTGGCGGGCTTTCGCTCATATGACCCAATCCGCTGTCA
>CBCSNQ010000191.1:0-1956 GCA_965141565.1 uncultured Collinsella sp.
GCGCTGAGCCTAAGCTCTGCCGACCATGCCGAGTTGCTCGAGCAGTACCCGTATCCGTTTAAGATCGTTGCTCGTTACACGATCGATTCGGAAAAGGTGAACGTGTCCTACGAGGTGACCAATGAGGGCACCGAGGACATGCCATTCTTTGTGGGCGGTCACCCCGGCTTTAAGTGCCCGCTCGACGAGGGTGAGTCCTATGACGACTATGAGCTCCGTTTTGAGCAGCGCGAGGCCGACGAGCTGTGTACTGCCGTTCCCTCGACGGGCCTGATTGATGTTGAGCATCGCAGCAAGAACCCGATGGTCGGCCACGACTTGCCGCTTACCCACGAACTCTTCGACTTCGCGGAGACCATCTTTGACGTGCTTGAGAGCCGCGTGGTTACGCTGACCAAGAAAACTGAGGACAAGGGCGTGCGCCTGACGTTCCCCGATATGCCGTACCTGATTGTGTGGAGCAAGCCCGAGGGCGACTTTGTGGCTGTTGAACCGTGGGGCGGCCTGTCCACCTGCTCCGACGAGGACGATATTCTGGAGCACAAGCGTGGCTGCCTGGTTGCCAAGCCGGGGGAGACCGTTACCCGCGGCTTTGAGATCGAGATCCTTTAACGAGTTATCGTATGTTTGGGGCGGGTCATGCCGCCCCGGAACAGGAGTTCAATATGATTCTGACCGTTACCATGAACCCGTCGATCGATACACGCTATCAACTCGACAAGCTGATCATCGACGACGTTAACCGCGTGACGCCCGAAAAGACCGCTGGCGGCAAGGGTCTCAACGTGAGCCGTGTGCTGCTGCAGCTGGGCGACGACGTGCTCGCGACCGGCCTACTCGGCGGCCACATGGGTGCCTATATGGCTGAGCTTATGGATGCCGACGGCGTCAAGAACGACTTTGTGCCCATCGCCGGTGAGACGCGCATTTGCCTGAATATCCTGCACGAGGGCAATCAGACCGAGCTTTTGGAGAGCGGTCCGCAGATCGCCCCGGCCGAGCTCGAGGCCTTTACGGCCAAGTTTGCCGAGCTTGCAGCGAAGGCGGACGTTGTGACGCTTTCGGGCTCGCTGCCGCGTGGGGTCGATGCCGGCTACTATGCCGAGCTCGTCAAGATCGCCGAGGAGGCGGGCGCCAAGGTGCTGCTCGACACCTCAGGTGCATCGCTGGAGGCCGCGCTGGAGTCCGACGCTAAGCCTGAGCTCGTAAAGCCCAACCTGACCGAGATTAACGGCCTGCTGGGTACGTCCTTTACGACCGATGATGTCGATGCCCTGCGCGAGGCGCTTGCCGCCGATGACCGCTTTGCCGGTATCCCCTGGGTTGTCGTTTCGATGGGCGCTGCCGGTTCGGTGGGCTTCCATGAGGGCCGCGCGTTCCGCGCCAAGACGCCCGCGATTGCGGCTGTGAACGCGACGGGTTCCGGTGACTCGACCATCGCCGGTTTTGCGCATGCCATTGCTGCTGGTGCCGACGACGTCACGGTGCTCAAGACCGCCAATACCTGCGGCAAGCTCAACGCCATGGATCCCAAGACCGGTCACCTGGTCATGGACCGCTGGGACGAGATCTACAACAACGTTGTCGTGACTGAACTGTAGAGTTACGGCGTTGAGTTACGGCGTTTTACCAAACGCCGTAACCTGCCGACGCTGCGCGGGCCGCATTTGGACAATCTGACGTTCAACTTCAAGGGCGCGACCAGAAGGTCAGCGCCCTTTCGTTTCACGTCACCTTGTCTCAAATGCGACCCGCTCGCTGTCGCTGCCAAAACATCGGCGTTGCCTTGCTTCGGGAATGCGGCAGATAGGGACGTTCCTTTTTTGCCGGCAGTTTGGGACACTCCTTACGGGGCGCCCCCCCTCCACAGCGCCTATGCCAGCTTGTCGATTTGCCCAATCTTGAGTATTTGCTCGCTTGAGCACTGCCGAATATCGCGAAACGGTACCGCCGATA
>CBCSNQ010000192.1:0-1936 GCA_965141565.1 uncultured Collinsella sp.
CGGCAATCGCGGTTCCAAGATCATTGACCTCATCACCGGCGACGAGACGCGAAAGTTCACGATAGTGCGGCGTCATAACCAACGGCTGCTCGCGACGATACATCTCGGGATTACTATCAATACCGTCAATGGCAATCTTAGCAAGGCAGTTGAGTGCATCGGCGTCCAAGATAAGCGGCACATCAAGCTCGAGCAAGCCCGAAACCACCTGCATAGCGCCGGCAGATGTCGTCATACCGGGACCGCACAGCACACAGCTGTACTTCTTTGCAATCTCGCACACAGTCATGCGCGCAGCGGCGCCAAAGGAGCCGCGGGAATCAGACGGAATAGCAAAGACGGGAATCGAAGGAAGTGCCATGCGAATAAGATTGGCGCAGGCGTCAGGAGCCGCGACTGCCACGTAACCAGCACCCGCGCGAGCTGCAGACTTGGCCGCCATAATGGCAGCACCAGGATATTGCGCAGATCCGGCGACAATAAGCACAGAGCCACGGGAATACTTATCGATATTCGTAGGTAGTGGGGCAAAGTAATCAACTAAGTCACCGGGCTCGACAATCTCGGCGGCGTGGTCGACATCATCGATGACCTCGTCAAGACGGTCGTAAAGATTGCCGCAGATCAAATCGCCAGCATACTCAGGACCATCAGCGCTATACAGACCAATCTTGGGCGCAATCATCGTCACCGTATGCTCGGCACGAATGCAGTCGTCATCAACAACGCCCGTCTCGGCATTCAGGCCCGAGGGAACATCAATGGATACGACACAATCGGCGCATTCATTGACCGTAGGAATCCATATGGAGAACGGCGCACGCAGATTTCCGTGGAAACCGCTACCAAAAATGGCATCGACAACAACATCGGCCTTATCGATCAAAACCTCGAGTTCGTCACGCGAGGGGCCGACGCAAACGTGCACATCGCGGCCGGCAGTACGACGAGCAACATGACGTGCCAGAGCAGCAGGAATCTCATCCGGCTCAACCGGAGAAACGATATCCACGTCCACACCCTTATGGCTCAGGATATCGGCGGCAACCCAACCGTCGCCGCCATTATTACCAAAACCGACCAGAACGAGAACCCGATCGGGATTGAGCTTCAAGACCTCGTTGGCGGCAAACTCACCCGCTAGCTCCATAAGCTCGGCCTTCGAAGTCCCTTCGCGTTCGATGATATCCTCGAGACGAACGACTTCTTCGGTACTCAAAACCGGTTTCATCTATGCTCCTAGCGTATCTTGCGAAGCATCGCCCAGGTGCTCCGTCAATGCTGAATTCTGCAGCTGCTCAAGCTCATCTAAAACAGAGCGAGCCTCTTTAAATGTCTGCGCTACGCGTTTCTTGGTGCTCACCTTTTCCTCTTTTGGCTTAGGCCGAGCATCTTCGGTAATCGCGATGGCATTCGCAACGGCCAAGTCTCCTGTAAGCGTAATGGAAAGAGCGACCTCAACAACACCCAGTTCTTGAGCGATCTCGAGAGCACGGCCCGAAAGCAGCGCCTTCGGTTTGCCGAGTTTATCACGCGTAACCGAAACATCCTTGCGACCCACGCCTTGACTAAAACCCGTGCCGAGAGCTTTAAGTACCGCCTCGCGCGAAGCAAAGCGGCTCGCATAGTGAGCAGCGGGACGCGATGATGTATCGCAATACGCACGCTCTTCTTCGGTAAACACACGCCGAGCAAACGACGGCGTCTTTTCAAGAATTGATTTCATGCGGGAAATCTCGACGATATCAACGCCGATACCAGCTTCAGCCATGTTCACCTCCATATCGCACAGACTAAGTTATTGTAGCCCGTTCACAGAAGATGCGACAAACGAGGGTTATAAAACACAGCTACTATGTGAGACACAATCCCGTAAACGCAAAAAAGGGGGAGGCCGCGAGGCCTCCCCCTTCTCAGTTCAAGCGTACGGCTCGGT
>CBCSNQ010000193.1:0-1924 GCA_965141565.1 uncultured Collinsella sp.
CGTCGACGTCCATCACCACGCGGGGGCGCAGGCCATCAAACATAAGCTCCTCAAGATAGGCAAGCTCGCTGGGACGCGAAGTCGTCACGACCAACTCGCCGGCACCTGGCGCCAGCCGACCCAGCACGCGCTCGATGAGCGGTTCGCCGCAAAACGTCATGCGCGCCTTATCGCGGCCCATGCGTGAGGACAGCCCGCCCGCCTGGACGACGCAAGAAAGATCGGCCCGTCTTACGGTAGTCATACGGCAAACCACCCCCATCGGCATGCTCAAAACCCAACGCACGGGATCAGTTACCGTAGACAGCAGGACAGGCGACACGGCGGACCCGTACAAAAACAAAACAGCGCCTTTGCGGCACGCAGCAAGACCGCGAGCACAAAAGCGCTGGTAGCGTATGGCGGGAACGTATGTGAATCGAACACATCCAAGACGTTTTGCACGCCTCGCAACGGTTTTGAGGACCGCGGAGCCCACCGGAGCCCATCCGTTCCCAAGTGCGCCGGTATTTTACCAAACCGAGCAGCCAATCTAGCGCAGGGAGCGCAGGCCGCCGGCATCCTTGTCGAGGACTGTGAAGCGTACGGCATCCAGGTGCTCCAAGATGCTGATGGCACGTTTGCGTGACACGCCCAGGGCCTCGCGCAGCACACTCGTGGTGGCAGCGCCGCCGGCTGCCTCAATGGCGGCGGCGACAAGCTCACGCGCATGGGCCTCGGCGGAAGCGGACAGGGCAACGTCGCGCTCGACCTTAACGATCGAGCGATTGAGCGAAAGCTCGCGCAGGGCACGCGTCATGGTGTCGCGGCCGAGCTGCAGCTGTTCGCCCACCTCGGGCAACGTCGGTGCATCCAGGCCGGCCTCGTCAAGCAGCGCGACGATCCGCTCGCATGCCTCTCGCACCACGCGTGCCGCCGCGGCAGCCGAATGCGGATCGAATACCTCGGCACCCTCGGCGGCGCACACACCACGCGAGCAGCCCTCGGCAATCAGAGCCGCGGCAACGACTTCATCAGCGGCAGGCCACGCAGCATGGGCAACGGCGCCGGGCGTAAAGCCCGTCTCCTTGGGAGCCGCCGCGTGCATGGCGGTCAGGATCGCCGCCAGTGCATCCATCGCGGCGTCGAGCGCGGCAGCATTCACATACAGCGCACCGCCCGAGCCGGCAAGCTCGCACACAATACCTCGCGTTACCAACTCGTTCAGCGCGGCATCGGCCTCACCGGAAACAAAATCTAGCGCCGCGGCAACGTCGGCAGCCACGACCGGCAACGTCTGCAGCGCCAACCACGCCTCAACACCAGCGACGGCATCGCCGGCCTCAAGCGCTGCAAGCAGCGTGCGCTCCCCCGCCGAAAGCTCGCGCGAGCGACGGCAGCGCGAAAGCAGCACACGCCCGCCGCCAATGATCATAACGGGCGAATACGACAGCACCACGACATGGTCTCCGGCTCGCAGCGGCAGCGGCTCCTCCAAGCGCACTTGTACGGTACGGGTCTCGCCCACCGCCATGGGGGCCTCGCCCTCCAAAAGCATGATGCGGCCAACAACCTCGGCCGTGCCGGCCATCACATGCACGCGCGCGCCCGACTCGAGCACGCGCGGCTTGGCGCCCTCGCGACCCAGGTAGGTGAATGTCATCATAAAGCGCAACGTCTGACCAAAACGGCCCTCCACGCCGAGCATCTCACCGCGATCGAGCGCGGCGACAGCATCGCCCACCAAGTTGAGCGCCACGCGCTGTCCGGGCAGTGCCAGCGGCGTGTCACCATGCACCTGAATCCCGCGCACGCGACAGACCGTACGCGACGGCAAGGCCATCAGCTCGTCGCCCACCGCAACCGGCGCATCGTGCAGCGTTCCCGTCACGACGGTGCCGACGCCCTTGATCGTAAAGCAGCGGTCAATCGGCAGGCGCGGCGC
>CBCSNQ010000194.1:0-1923 GCA_965141565.1 uncultured Collinsella sp.
GCCGACGCATTCGTAGCCCTGGCTTTTGAGCAGGTACGCGGTCACGCTGGAATCGACGCCGCCGCTCATGGCGACGAGCACGCGCTTGTTGTGCATGGGGAGGTTCTCCTTGGTGGCATGTGGCCAAAAAAGAAAAGCGGCGCGGGAGGCTGGTTCCGCGCCGCAGACATTGTAGCAAGTTCGGGCGTCTCGTGGGACACCCTGATTGGATGGGCTCAGACTGCCGGGAGAGAGGAGACCGGCTCGTCCGTGGGCTCAACCTATGGGCGACAGGCCCTAGTCCTGGAAGAGCGCCGTGGACAGGTAGCGCTCGCCGGTGTCGGCAAGCAGGGCCACGATGGTCTTGCCCTCGTTCTCGGGGCGCTTGGCCAGCTGCAGCGCGGCCCACACGGCGGCGCCGGACGAAATGCCCACGAGCACGCCCTCCTTGTGGCCCACGGCGCGGCCGGTCGCAAAGGCGTCGTCGTTCTCGACGGGGATGATCTCGTCATAGACCTGGGTGTCGAGGACGTCGGGCACAAAACCGGCGCCGATACCCTGGATCTTGTGCGGGCCGGCTTGGCCCTTGGAGAGCACCGGGGAAGTGGCGGGCTCGACGGCGACGACCTTGATTTCGGGGTTCTGCTCCTTAAGGAACTCACCCACGCCGGTCACGGTGCCGCCGGTTCCAACGCCGGCGACGAAGATGTCGACCTCGCCGTCGGTGTCATCCCAGATCTCGGGGCCGGTCGTGGCCTTGTGGATGGCGGGGTTGGCGGGGTTCACAAACTGGCCGGCGATGATGCTGTTTGGCGTCTCCTTCTGCAGTTCCTCGGCCTTGGCGATGGCGCCCTTCATGCCCTTGGAACCGTCGGTGAGCACGAGCTGTGCGCCATATGCCTGCATAAGCTTGCGGCGTTCGACGGACATAGTCTCGGGCATGGTGATGATCACCTTGTAGCCGCGAGCCGCCGCCACCGAGGCGATGCCGACGCCGGTGTTGCCACTCGTGGGCTCGATGATGGTGTAGTCGCCGCCGCGCACGAGCTTGCCGACCTTCTCGGCCTCGTCGATCATGTTCTTGGCGACGCGGTCTTTGACGGAGCCGGCGGGGTTGAAGTATTCCAGCTTGACGAGCACGCGGGCCTTGAGGTCCTCATCGGCCTCAAAGTGAGTGAGCTCCAGAAGCGGAGTGTGGCCGATAAGCTGATCGATGGACGTGTAAACATTGCTCATGGTGAACCTCCAAAGTGTTCAAATGACTGGATACCGTGTGGTTTTACGGTGTGTGTAGCAGCGAAACCCACAAACCTTATGGGTTGTTCGTTTTACTGTTGGCAAGCATAGTAGACAGTAAAGCCTAGTAACGCAATAGGAAATAGAAGATTATTACGAGTCGATTAACCATCTTGACCGGAACGGGTATTTTCAAAACCAATATTTCGGCTAGAATTTCTACGGACTAAATGACCGAAAGGCAGCACTATACATGTTGGTTTCTACTAAGGGCAGATATGCCCTGCGCGTTATGGTCGATCTGGCCGAGCACCAGGCAGCCGGTCGCATCCCGCTCAAAGAGATCGCGGCGCGACAGGGGATTTCCGAGAAATATCTCGAGAACATTTTGGCTACGCTCGTGCGCGCCAACATGCTCTCGGGCATGCGCGGCAAGGGCGGCGGCTATGTGCTCACGCGCCCGCCCGAGCAATACACGGTGGGCGAGATCTTGCGCCTGACCGAGGGCAGTCTGGCGCCGGTCGCCTGCCTGGATGGCGACTGCAAGGGCTGCTCGCGTTCGGATGAGTGCCCCACGCTCGACGTGTGGAAGAACCTGGACAAGCTCATCAACGACTACCTCGACGGTGTGACGCTCGATCAACTTGTCGCTCCCAACCATGGCTACGACTACGTCATCTAACCCACACCTGCATTTGGGGACGGGGT
>CBCSNQ010000195.1:0-1853 GCA_965141565.1 uncultured Collinsella sp.
CTGCGCAAGACGGAGAGCACATTAAGTGCTCTCCTTTGCGTGCGGAACTCGCGATCGATGTTGCCCTATACGCCCGCCCAGGTCCTTGGGTAACGGTGCTTGCGAACGTCGCTCTGCTCGTTCGCTTTTTGATCTGGAGAGCCGGGTGGGCTGATAAATAGATATGGCAAGGGGCTCTCCCGCACATGGACGGGAGAGCCCCTTGTTGCGTTTGGGTTGTTGGTGCGACCTACAGGTGGCTGATGATCAGTTCCATCTTGCCTTCGAGGTCGATGGAGCTGACGGTGCTCGGGGCCAGCAGGTGGCTTCCCTTGTGGACGGGGTCGCCGCAGACGGTGCCTTCGCCGTCGATGACCGACAGGCACATGAAGGGCCAGCGCTGGTCGAGGGTCTTGCTGCCGTTGACGCGCACGCGATCGACGGTGTAGCAGGGGTTGGACTCGAGCTCGGTCACGCCGTCCACCTCGGGCGCGGTCACCGTGCCGTCGGTCGGAGCCTGAGCATCAAAGTCGATGCAGTCGAGGCTCTGCTCAATGTGCAGCGGGCGCAGGTTGCCGTCAGTGCCGGGACGGTCGTAGTCGTACAGACGATACGTCACGTCGCTCGACTGCTGCGTCTCCAAAATGAGCGTGCCGGTCTTGATGGCGTGCACGGTACCGGAATCAATCTGGAAAAAGTCGCCCTTGTGAATCGGCAACACGTTGAGCATGTCGTCCCAACGTCCTTCCTCGATCATTTGTGCGGCCTCGGCGCGGTCCTTGGCACGCTGGCCGACGATGATCGTGGCGTCGGGCTCGCAGTCCAGCACATACCAACACTCGGTTTTGCCCAGGCTACCGTTCTCGTGCTCGGCAGCGTACTCGTCGTTGGGATGAATCTGGATCGAAAGGTCGTCCTTGGCGTCCAGAATCTTAATGAGCAGCGGGAACTCCTTGCCCTCGCAGTTGCCAAAGAGCTCGCGATGCTCGGCCCACAGCCACGACAGCGTGTGGCCGGCATACGGGCCCTCCGCAATCTGGCAGTCGCCGTTGGGGTGGGCCGAGATGGCCCAGCACTCACCGATGGGGCCATCGGGAATGTCGTAGCCAAATACGGTTTCGAGCTGGCGACCGCCCCAGATCTTCTCGTGGAAGATCGGCGTCAGTTTAATCAAATCGGACATATTCATACCTCATTGTGTTGCGCGGGCGCTGCGTAAAACTGTTCAAAACGAGCGCCCGCATGACTGCAAAAACCTATGCCAACGTTACGTTGTGCAACTCAAAGCGGTCGCCAACGTTGCGCGAGACCGAATACTCAAAGGCGGCGCCGCTGTCCAAAAAGCCAATCTGGGTGAGCTCGAGCAGGGGAGAGCCAGGCTTGGTGTCCAGGCGCTCGGCTTCTTCCTCGGTTGCTGCCACGGCGCGAATGGTACGGTGGAAGCTCGAAATTTTCAGCCCGCATTGCTCGCGGATGAAATGGTAGACCGATCCGTACAGGTCCTTCTTTTTCAGCCCCGGAATCAGCTCGAGGGGCATGTAGGTGTACTCGATAACGATGGGCTTCCCATCGGCCTGACGCACGCGCACGACGTGATAGGCAAAGTCATCCTCGGCAATTCCCAGCTGGGCTGCGATGTCCGCTGGTGGATTAACAATCGAGAAATCGTAGACCACCGAGGTCACCTTTTCCCCGCGGTGCTCATACGAAAAGCCCGGGGCACGGTCGTTTTTGCCCTGGAAAAACGCCTGGCCGGGAAGTCCCGCCGTGTCCTTAACGTAGGTGCCCGATCCGCGCCGGCTGGTAATAAGACCTTCCTCGGTGATTTGCTCGATAGCTCGTTTGACGGTGATTTTGGAAACGCTATAGAGCTC
>CBCSNQ010000196.1:0-1814 GCA_965141565.1 uncultured Collinsella sp.
AGTTCGCGATCCCCGGCCTTGACGACGAGTTCCGCGTCATCGTCTCCCCGTGGATTCTGACGGTGCTCGTGACCGACCGCCTGGCTCGCTACTACGAGACGGTCACCAAGCATAACCTCAAGTATCGTCGCTACTATCACCAGTTCGACTACTAAAGAAAACGGGTGCGGGAACGTGCCGGGCTATTGAGAGGAACACAGAATGAGACAGTACATCATCGCCAGCCATGCGCACTTCGCTACCGGTATCAAGGAGAGCGTCGAGCTGCTCTCGGGCGCTCGCGACAACGTCCACGATCTTTCGATGTTCGTCGATGGCCGCATGGACGTGGCCGAGGAGGCCCAAAAACTGCTGGCAGGCATGTCTGCCGACGATGATGTCGTTGTCTGCACCGACCTCTTTGGCGGCAGCGTCAACAACGAGTTCACCAAGATCGTCCAGACGCGTCCCCGCACGTACCTCGTTACCAACATGAACCTTCCTCTGCTCATCCAGCTGCTGTTCTCTGACGAGTCGGCGCCGGTTGAGGAGACGATTCGCGCCATCGTCGCTGCGGACGATACGCGCGTGAAGTTTGTCAACGATCTTTTGGTCGATGACGAGGAGGAGGAAGAGTTCTAATCCGCAGCACCTACTGACACGCCGTATGACGGCACAAGACCTTTGGGGGGTCACATTATGATTCAGCTACTTCGCGTTGACCATCGCCTGCTTCATGGCCAGGTCGCAGTTTCCTGGGTTCAGGGCCTTGGCTCCAACTGCATCTTCTGCGTGGGCGATAAGGTCGCCAACGACCCGGTGTGGAAGACGACGCTCAAGATGGGCAAGCCTGCCGGCTGCAAGCTCGTCATCAAAGATATGGAGCATGCGATCGAAGCTATCAACTCGGGCGTGACTGACAAGTACAAGATGATCATCTGTGTCGCCACTATCGCTGAGGCAAAGCAGCTTGTTGAGGGCTGCCCGCAGATCAAGTCGGTCAACCTGGGCAACACCAAGCCCAAGGACGAGAAGCGTCCCGATGCTCGTCAGGTCTCTCGTCAGATCTTCCTGACCGCGGCCGAGGAAGCCGATGTGCGCGAGATGCTGAGTCGTGGCGTTGAGGTCGAGATTCGACCCCTTGCCGATGACCCCAAGGTCGACTGCGCAAGCGTGCTCTAGGCGTTTGAATTCGAAGAGCCTGAGCTCTTCGTAGTGTCCTATTAGGAAAGGGGGATATATGCTTACCCAAGCAATCCTCATCGGACTTATCGCCGCATTTGGTAAGTTCGACTGCCAGCTCGGTACGCTCTATGCGTTCCGCCCCATCGTCCTGTGCCCGCTCGTGGGCCTGGTGCTGGGGGACCTGCAGTCCGGCCTCGCGATCGGTGCGAGTCTGGAGCTGCTGTTCATGGGCTCGATCTCCATCGGCGCCTACGTGCCGCCTGATGAGACGATCGGCGGCGTGCTCGCCTGCGCCTTCGCTATCCAGCTGGGCCAGAGCACCGAGGCAGCCATCGCGCTTGCCATGCCCATCGCCACGCTGTGCCTTGCCATCAAGAACATCCTCAACGCCGCCCTGCCGATCTTGGTTGACCGCGCCGATGTCTTCTCCGGCCAGGGCAACCTTAAGGGTGTCTATGCGATGCACTTCCTGATCGGTTTGACCGGTATCATCATGGCGTTCCTGCTGTGCTCGCTGTCGTTCTATCTGGGTGCTGACGCTATCCAGGGCATGCTCGACTTCATCCCGCCCTTTGTCCTTGCTGGCTTTGGCGTGGCCGCCAACATCCTGCCTGCCATGGGCTTCGCCATGCTCGGCCGCCTGGTGCTCA
>CBCSNQ010000197.1:0-1771 GCA_965141565.1 uncultured Collinsella sp.
TGTGCATGGTGACCTATACGCTGCTGGCGTCGCTTACGCTCACGAGCTTTTTCTCTATGCCGGTCACGCGCTTTTTGGCCGATATGCTCTTTGCCGAGCGCGAGGATGAGATCCTGCCTTCGTTTTGGGGGTCTAATGCCATCATGCTCGTTGTGGGCACGATGCTCTACGGCGTCTTTTTGCTGTTCTCGGGCGCCACGCTGCTGCAGGGGCTGCTGTGTCTGTGGCTGTTCAACATTATGATCGTCAACTGGAACGGCATGAGCTATCTCACGGCCATCAAAGATTACCGCGGCATCCTGTGCAGCTTTGCGGCTGCCATTGGCGTGGCGTGCCTGTGCGCCCTGGCCGCGCTGGCGCTGGGACTGCCGCCGGTCGAGGGCTTGCTGGCGTCAATCGCCCTAGGCTACGGCGTCATGCTCGCCTGGGATGTGGTGCTGCTGTACCGGTATTTTCCGCAGAGCGACCGCAGCCCCTGGCTCTTTTTACGGTGGCTTGATCAGTTTATGCCGTTGGCGCTCACGGGCTTGTTCACCAACCTGGGCCTCTTTGCTCACTTGGTGATAATTTGGGCCGGTCCCATTGGCGTGCAGGTCAAGGGCTTGTTTTATGGTGCGCCCTACCACGATGTGCCGGCGCTCATCGCGTTTTTGACGATCCTGGTCACGTCCGTCAACTTTGTGGTCTCGGTCGAGGTCAACTTTTATCCGCGCTACCGCGACTACTACAGCCTGTTCAACGACGGTGGCGTGGTGGGCGACATTGTGGTGGCCGAGGAGGAAATGCTTGCCACGCTCAACCGAGAACTACGGTTTTGCGCGCTCAAGCAGCTGTTTGTGACGGCGGCGGTCATCTCGCTCGAGACCACGGTGCTGTCGGCCCTACCGTTGGGCTTTAACAACCTGATGCACGGGTATTTTCGCACGTTGTGCGTGGGCTACGGCTTGTATGCCGTGGGCAATACGGTGTTGCTCATCTTGCTGTACTTTACCGACTACAAGGGGGCTGTGCTGGCCTCGGGGCTGTTTGCCGGTGTGGCCGGGCTGGCGACTGCCGTTTCTCTGCTCTTACCGCAGCAGTTTTACGGCTTTGGCTTTTTGTTGGGTGCAGCGGTGTTTTTTATCGTGGCGCTGCTGCGGCTCGATACCTATACCGCCAACTTGCCGTATCGTATCCTGAGTCAGCAGCCTATTGTGGCGACAGACAAAACGGGTCGCTTTACACAGCTGGGCCGCATGCTCGACCGTGCCGAACAGCGCTATGAGGAACGTCGCCATAAGGGCGTGCCGCACGGCGCGTTTGAGCGCGCAGTAGTTCGCGTGTATCGCAACCATTGGGGAGGTCCTGATGACCGATAGGATGATGTCTCGCCGTCGCCTTTTTGAGGCGGCTGCCGGTGCGCTGTTACTTTCGGGCTGTTCGTCTCAGGACGAATCCTCGACAAAAAAGACCAAGAAGCAAGGCAAGATTAAAAAGGCCGATTCCTCGGATGGGGACAAGCACCTGCGCGATAAGGACGAGCTGTACGAGGTCTACGACGACTCTGGCATTGTGACCATGTACCTGACGGTCTCGCGCGGCAACAGCTCCGAGAACACCGACCATACCTGGGCCGAGATCAATACGTACTCGGTCTACGACTATGCCGACATGGGCGTGACGCGTTATCAGGTTATGGGCCTGCTGCAGCCAGGCGATGATAAGGGCCCCGTCGCTGGCGAGGTTGGCTATGGCGAGGAAGCGCCCAATGCCACCGTGCAGGTGCGCGGTC
>CBCSNQ010000198.1:0-1757 GCA_965141565.1 uncultured Collinsella sp.
CGCTGAAGGCCGCCACGGGTGAGCCCATCCGCGAGTGCCTCAACTGCAACAAGGGTTGCGTCGATGCGATTCAAAACCGCAAGTACATTTCGTGCGTGCTCAATGCCGAGAACGGCGACGAGGCGACCATCGCCATCAAGCCGGGCGAGGGCGACAAGAAGATCGCCGTGGTGGGCGGCGGCATCGCCGGCCTGGAGGCCGCGCGCGTGGCGGCCAAGCGCGGCTACGACGTGATCGTCTACGAGGCGAGCGATCATCTGGGCGGCCAGATTGTGCTGGCGGCTGCGCCTCCGCGCAAGGACGAGATCATGCGCTCGGTCGAGTACTACGAGAAGATTCTGCCTGGCCTGGGCGTGAAGGTTGAGCTCAGCCATGCCGCTACCGCTGAGGACCTCAACGCCGCCGACGCCGCGATTGTGGCCGTGGGCGCGCACGACGTGGTCATCCCCGTTCCGGGCGCCGACTCGGACAAGGTCGTCTCGAGCTGGGACGTGCTGGCCGGCAAGGTGGAGCTCAGCGGCCGCGTCGCCGTCATTGGCGGTGGCCTGGTGGGCACCGAGACTGCCGAGTATCTGCTGCAGCACGGCTGCGAGGTGGCGATCGTCGAGATGCTCGACAAGATTGCCGCGGGCGAGTCCGAGACCATTCTGCCGCTGATTATGAGCGACTTTGCAGAGCACAACGTGGAGCAGCACGTGAAGACCCGCCTGACCGCCATTACCGACGAGGGCGTGGAGGCTGTTCGCACCACCGAGGACGGCGCCGAGGAGCCGGTGAAGATCGCCTGCGATTACGTGGTGATGGCCGTGGGCTCCAAGGCCAACGCGTTTGACCTGGATGGCGTGACGGTGCCCGTGACCTGCGTGGGCGACTGCTCGGGTGAGCGCACCGCCGACATTGCGAGCGCCATTCGCACGGCGTATCACGCGGCCAACGAGCTGTAGTTGAACATCGCGGCCAGGCGGGGCGGTAGCACGGATCCGTCTCGCCCGGCTGTGTCCCGTCGGGTGTCAACCGGTGCGGGGCCTGCAAGCGCAGCAGGTCCCGCCCTTTTTGTTTTGCTCCGATGAATGGCAATGCGCGGTAATCATGAGGAGTGAGGACGTCTGCTGCCTTGCAGATCACTCAAAAATATTGGGGGAGGGGTTAATAACTATATCCTCTATACCAAAGGACATAAAGAGATGCCAATTTTGTTGACAAGCGAATGACGATTAGCTGCGAGTCAGCTACCAGCGTAAATAATCGATAAAGAAATGTCGTAATTTGGTGCCAAATGCCCAGATAACGCCGCGTCTATTTTAATTAACTGCTTTGAGCAAACAGTAAAATGCTACTATCTAACTTGCACGTAAGAAAGCAGATTAACGGCTAAGGCTAAGAAGTGGCAGGTATGTCGGAAGCAACTAGGACTCGCACGCATGCGCCCGAGGTTAGGCAGCGCGCCGTCGAGATCCTCCAAGAGGGGGTCGGTCATCGCGCTCTCGCCGCGGAGCTTGGCATTCCCCAGGCCACGGCTCGTCAGTGGGCCCGCGCGTATGCCGTGGGCGGTGCCGACGCCGTTCTCAATGCCGGTTCGCATCATCATACCTATTCGTACGACGTAAAGCTCGCCGTGGTTAAGGACCGTCTGGAAAACGGCTTGACGGTTCGCGAGGCCATGATCAAGCACAAGATTCCCAGCGAGTCTTCGGTCAAGGCTTGGTGCCGTCAGTACCGCGAGAGCGGTGAGTCCGCACTGGTCGATAAGCCGCGCG
>CBCSNQ010000199.1:0-1752 GCA_965141565.1 uncultured Collinsella sp.
CGGACACGGCAGCCAGGCGCATATAGGAATCGTCGACCATGCCGCCCGAGACAATGCGCGGCTGCTCCACAATGCCATCGCTCGCCACGCCAAACTCCTTCACGTACGGCAGGTCGGTGCCATCCTCAAAATACGTACTGGCAATGGTCTTAATGCGCGGAACATCGGTACCGATAAGCTTGCGCGCGCGGGCCGAAAGGATATTTGACGGTGGCACGTAGACCGAGCCGCGCGCGTTGGGCAGGACCTCGTCCTGAAACGCGATAAGTTCGTTGAGTGAAGCGACAAGCGTCTCTTTGTTCTTCCAGGTCTTGTAGTCGTACAGCGTGCCGTAGTCGGTGTCCCAGAGCGCGAGCGGCTGATGGTTGTAGCCGTGAAAGCCCAGCTCACCGCCCATCTGCAGCAGCATGCCGCCAAAATAGCGGAACTGCGTGGTATCGGCCTGTCGCGCGGGCTCGGTCTGGTTGACCGCGTCCTCGTAGTTTTCGATCATCACGCCGGTATAGCGAATGCCATATTTTTGCGCGAGCTTTTGCAGATCGGGCCACCAGACCTTGGTGTAAAAATCGGCAATGGAAAGGCCGTAGTCACGCTTGATATAAGTACCGTCGCCCGAGGGCACGGGGCTGGGAAAGTCGTCCAAATAGAACACGGCGCTGTTGATGACCGGATAGGCCGTAGCATCACCCAGCAGGCTTATGGCCGAAGCATAGAACCCACGCATGACCTTGTCGTAGATACCAATGTTGCACACCACGGTGTGACCACAGCCGCAATCGTTAGACCAAATGAGCGGCGTGCCCGCGTCACCGGTCTTTGCCCATACGTGCGCCGTTTCGCGCAATGAAACCGAAAGCGAAGAATCGAAGGGATCCGAGAACTCGTAGCGCTCTCCTCCGCCCAACATAAAGTCCTCGCTCGGAACGATACTTTCGGCTTTCGCATAGTCATATCCGGCCGATTCGATCCCAAGCTTGGAAGCAATAGCCTGCAGGTAGTTCGAGTTATCTGGCGTCATGCCCAGCATGAGTGAGCCGCCCGCACCCACCCAACTCATCAGATCGGTCAGATGCGTACCCAGTCCGTCAAGCGAGGGCATAAGCACAATCACGCGATCAAACGACGTGAGCGATGGAATCGCGTCCGCACCGTCGGTGGCAATATCAACATCGCGATGGGCGATCTTCATGTCCAGCAAAATCTGGTCGAACTGTTCCTTTACGTCCTCGACGCCAGCTTGATCGGAATCGGTAATGACCAGGCACGTGGGCTTTTGGCCAAAGATTGCCGAGGAGGCCGGCACCGCATCGTTGGCGGCCAGCATCCCCAGCTTATGCTGGCCCGCACTGTACTGCACGCCGGCACGCTCCACCAGCAACACGGCGGCCATAGCAATAAAGACCGCCCACACCACAAGGAGTCCCATCCAACGAAAGCGGCCTGCACGGTCGCGGATATGTTGCGCCACGCTCATCTGGCCTCCTCCCCGTCGCGCCAAAACGCCAACTTTTCGCGGTTGTCGGCGCTCAAATATACATGTTGCTTGTCAATCGCATCGATCACACGGTGGACCTCGTCACCGTCACGGCGCATCACGGCCAGGCGCAGGCAAAGCATCCAAACCTCCTGCTCCTCGGGCACGTCGAGCACCAGCTGGTTAGTCACGGCCTGCGACTCGTCGATCTGTCCGACATCGGCCAGCGCCGTCGCGTATCGAATGCGCAGCTCAAGGGTATCCTCGCGCTCGCAGCG
>CBCSNQ010000200.1:0-1699 GCA_965141565.1 uncultured Collinsella sp.
AGCCGATGCTTTCCGTCTACAACATCAACGTCTGGTACGGCGCCATCCACGCCATTAAGGACATCTCCTTTAACGTTAACGAGGGCGAGATCGTGGCCTTGATTGGTGCCAACGGTGCCGGCAAGTCCACAACGCTCAAGACCGTCTCGGGCCTGCTGCGTTCCAAGACCGGTTCCATCAAGTTTATGGGCGAGGACATTACTCATGCGCCCGCCGATAAGCTGGTTGGTAAGGGCCTGGCTCAGGTCCCCGAGGGCCGTCGCGCCTTTTTGCAGATGACGGTCGAGGAGAACCTGGAGATGGGTGCCTATACGCAGCCCAAGTCCACGGTGGCTCCGGGCCTGGAGCGCGTCTACGAGCAGTTCCCGCGCCTGAAGGAACGTCGTCGCCAGGTCGCCGGCACCCTTTCAGGCGGCGAGCAGCAGATGCTCGTTATGGGGCGCGCCCTTATGAGTAACCCCAAGCTGCTCATGCTCGACGAACCTTCCATGGGTCTGGCACCGATTCTGATCGAACAGATCTTCCAGATTGTCGAGGACCTGCACAAGGCCGGTACCACGGTACTTCTGGTCGAGCAAAACGCGCAGATGGCGCTTTCCATCGCCACGCGCGGTTACGTGCTCGAGACCGGCAAAATCACCATGACCGGCACCGGTCAAGAGCTGCTGCACGACGATAACGTCCGCAAGGCCTATCTGGGTGGCTAGGAGGTTCCGCCGTTCTACCGAACGGCGGACCAGTCGACGCTGCGCGGGCACCAGAGCGACAACTTGTCATTCAAAGAGGGCGGCATGACCAGAAGGTCTATGCCGTCCTCTTTTCATGCCAATTTGTTCGCTCTGGTGCCCGCTCGCTGTCCGTCCTCTGCCTGCGGCGTTACTTTGGTTCTGCCCCCTTTATGTTGCGGTGGAATAGGGACTAAATGGGAGTCTAAGAGGCCAAAACAGTCCCTATTCCACCGCAACTTCATGGGGATGTGTGAAAATGCCCGTCGGAAAACATCTGCTGTCTTTGGGGGTCTATCTATGGTGTACGAGTTTTGTGCCGAGAACTTTGAGCGGGTGCCGGCGGCTATCGATGCCGGTGCAAGGCGTATCGAGCTGTGCGACAACCTTGCCGTTGGTGGCACCACGCCTTCGGCCGGCGTTATCAGCGCTACGACCAACTATGCCCACGAGCACGATGCACGGGTGATGTGCATGATTCGCCCGCGTGGCGGCGACTTTCACTACAACCAGGACGAGCTGCGTATGATGGAGATGGACCTGGGCCTTGCCGTGAGCGCCGGCGTTGACGGCTTGGTCTTTGGCTGCTGCAAGCCCTGCGCTGGCGGATGGGCGCTCGACGAACTTACGCTTGGCGCCCTCGTGATGGCTGCGGGCTGCGCGACCGAGGAATGTAAGCGTGAGCCCATCGACATCACCTTCCACATGGCGTTTGACCAGCTCTCGCCCGAGGCTCAACTCGATGCCGTCGACACACTCGCCGATTGCGGCGTTACGCGCATCCTGACGCACGGCGGTGCCGCCGGCACGCCGATCGAGGACAACCTGGAGCATCTGTCGCGTCTTATCGAGTGTGCGGGAGACCGCCTGACCATCCTTCCCGGCGGCGGCATTTCCACGGCCAACCGCGATACCGTGGCGGCGGCACTGGGCGTCTCCGAGCTCCATGGCACCAAGATTGTGCCGCTGGAGGT
>CBCSNQ010000201.1:0-1699 GCA_965141565.1 uncultured Collinsella sp.
ATCGTCTGCCATTTGAAACTGATGGCTCCGAGAACGAACTGATGCTCAAGCTGAGTGACGGCTCCTTTATCCCCGTCTTGGTTCGTGCGGGCTCCGTAACGCCTCCACGCATCTTTGGGCGCCGCGCGCCACGTGTCCTGGTGGCGCTCCATAGCATCGAAGAACAGTATTCGCACGACCGTCAGCTCAAGCGTGCTCTTTCGGAGCTTAGAGTGGCTAACAAGCGCCTCTCTGGCACGCTCTCGGTCATTATGAGTACCGTGGGCTCCGATGAGCTGCCCAGCCTACTTGATACCGTTTTGAACCAGCTTGTAGGAACGCTCGATGCTTCGGGTGCTGCTATCTATTTTTCTGAGAGCGGCGGTTTTAAACTTCGCGGTGTTTCCAAGGAGCTGTACGACAGCTACCTGCCTGAGTTTTTGCCGTATGGCGCTGGCATTCCGACGTATGTTCTTCGTGAGTCGCGTGCCTGTCGCTTGTCGATTCAACAGGACCTTAAGGGTGATAAGGCCGCCTCCGGTATGTTTATGGACCTGGACAATCGTTCTAAGCACCTGTTGCGCATGCAGGATATGCCTCCGTACCGCAGCGAGATCTGTCTTCCCGTTTTTTACGGTACGCAGATCCTTGGCGTGCTGGAAGTTGGTTGGAAACGCCCCCAGGCACCGCTCGCCTATGACGTTAATGTACTCGAGGTCATTTGCGATTACTTGTCTATCCAACTGGTCGGCATGGCATCGAGTCTTCGCTCTCGTCGCACGGCCGAGCTTGGCCGCTCGCTCAATGTCTTACGTGATGAGTTGTTTACCTTGCGAGACGATTCCGTCGCGGCTACCCAGGCGGTATCGTCCGAGATCTGCAATATGCTCAACTGCCATTTTTGCCCTGTTGAGTATGACGCCAGTCTGGATTCCTACGTCATAGATTTTGAAGGCGGCAGTCGCGTTGCTTTGCCGGACGATCCCGAGAAGCTTTTCTTTTCCACGACGGCGCCAGCGGCACGTCTGGGGGCTGGCCCTGATGGCTTTGAGGCATCTGTTTTGGGCGGTACGAGTGCCGAGGACCTTAAACACGTCCGTATAACTCGCGTTGACGAATCGATGCCTATGGGAGGCTGGCTTAGGGCGCATGGTCTGCCTTGTCAAGGTCTCTACGTCGACTCCGGCATCGAGGCGGGGCGACCACGCTCTAAGGGTGATGGCAAGCACAGTAACGACGCAATTGTTCCTGCTTCTGTTGCGAAGAGCCCGACGACGCGCGCGCTACTGCTTCGTGATGGCAGCCAAGAGCCGATTGATGACCTTGAATATGACTACTTGGTGCACTTGGCGCATGACTTTGAACTGATCTACGAAGGCGAATCTCAAAAGCGCGAGGAGCGCCATATCGCTCAGACCCTTCAGATCGGCATGAGAAATTCCCTGGGGGATGTTCCGGGTATCGCAACCGATTCGGTGTACCTGTCGGCCACGAACTCGGCGTTGGTCGGCGGCGATTTCTATACGCTCATCCGTCTTCCCGACGACTGCGCCGTCATGATTCTGGGTGATGTGTCTGGCAAAGGCATTGAGGCCGCATCGATGTCCGCGCTCGTCAAGACGGCTCTGACGGCATATGCGTGGGAGGGCGCTGGACCGGCCCGCATGGCACGCTCCCTTAACAGTATGCTCATGGGCTTTTCGAGGGTCGAGACGTTCGT
>CBCSNQ010000202.1:0-1677 GCA_965141565.1 uncultured Collinsella sp.
GTGGAGGAGAAGGACGCGCAGGAGGCCGCGAACTCCGTGTCCGCCGCGCTGCCGACCGGTGGCTTCGTGATCCTTGACACCGAGCTCAACGATGATCTGCTGGCCGAAGGCTACGCCCGCGACGTGATCCGTGCCGTGCAGGAAGCCCGTAAGGCCGCCGGCCTGGAGATCTCCGACCGCATCACGCTGAAGGTGACCGTGCCCGCGGACGATGTGGCCAAGGTCGAACAGTTCAAGGACCTCGTGGCGCATGACACCTCGTCCGACAGTGTAAGCGTCGAAGCCGGCGCCGAGCTGGGCGTGGAGGTTGCTAAGGTCTGAGGTGGTTGGCTGGGTGGCTGACTGACGATAGTATGTGGGGGTGTGTTTCTCCTGTCGAGTTTGGCAGGAGAAACACACCCCCTACTACTATTTGTGTTGGGGCGTACTACGTATGCACAGGTATTTGGCGACGATAATCTTCGAATCAATCATACGGTAATCTTCGAATCAATCATTTCGTTTTTATCTTTTGCTGGAATGCGGTAGAGTAAAGACTATTCAGGGGGGTATCTGTAAAGGAGCAGGTTATGGTTCTATTAGCTCGTAAAGATGAGGAAGGCAATACTCAGGCTTTGTATGACCATCTTCATGGTGCAGGAAGATTGGCTAGTGGTTTCGAGGATGAATTCGCTGATATTTCACGTACGGCAGCCGTCTTGCATGATGTCGGGAAGGTTGCTCAGCAGTTCCAAACATATCTGTTATCGGATGATGGGCATAGGGGAGATGTGCAGCATGCCCGTCAAGGGGCGTTTGTCGTCAATGATTTTTTCGAGTCGAAAGGGGAAATTGAAGAGATAGCAAAGGAAATTCTTGAGCTTGCCATTTCTAAACATCACGGAGGTCTTCCTGATTGCATTGACGAGTCCGGGAATAGAGCTTTTCTTCTTGGGTTCACGGAGTCGGACAAAAGCAACGAGAAGTATGCGTATCAAGAAATCAAGCGGGGGCTTAACGGTTTGGCGCTCGATCTGCAATCGAATTTCCGAGGTTCAGCGGAAGATATCGCTTGTTTCCTGAAGAAAATTAAATCGCTGGGGATGTCGAAAGATAGCATATACTTCTATCTAGGTTTGCTCGTTAAACTGATTTATTCGCGACTGGTGGATGCGGATAGGACGGATGCTGCTTGTTTCGAGACCCGAAAACAGTATCGGCCTAATACGGTTGATTGGCAGAATCTGATTAGTCGACTCGATAAAAGCATGAGATCTTTTGATTCGAGTTCGGAAATAAACAGGATAAGACATCAGATTAATGAACAGTGTTGTTTGGCGGGGGCGCGGGAAACCGGGATTTATCGTTTGTCGATTCCGACTGGCGGCGGTAAAACGTTGGCGTCGCTAAATTTTGCGTTGCATCATGCGCTGAAGACAGGAAAGCGCCGGATCATTTACGTGATTCCATATTTGTCTATCACAACTCAGACGGCAAAGACTTTCCGAGATGTACTTGGTCTGAACTCTGATAGCGATGTTCTATTGGAGCATTACTCCACTGCAGGTATGCAACGTTCCGCTGATGTAGCGGATAATGCGTCGAGTGAGTTTGAGGATGCCGGGGAGCATCAGCGCAAGTTGGCGGCAGAGCGTTGGGACAATCCGATAATTGTTACCACTATGGTGGAATTCCTTG
>CBCSNQ010000203.1:0-1660 GCA_965141565.1 uncultured Collinsella sp.
AATCCCGTGGTCGGCAAGAGCCTGCGCAAGAAGGAGGCTATTTTGAACTGACACCGATGCATCATCGGCGGTATGCCACAAGAACGTACGAGGGAAGCCCTCGCCCACCATATTCTCGATTGACAACTTTTGAGCCAAAGCGTCATCGGCACCCGTTAGGTGTTCAAACGAACCACGATGAGCATAGGTCCCCGAGCTTACGACCGGATAGCACAAGCAAAGTGCGTCAGGCCGAATCGACTCAGGCGATGTCGCGATCGACTCTGCAAGCCAAGGTTTGTCCCAAAGCGCCCCGAGCAAGCCAACCAGGTGTCCACCCGCCGAAAAACCCATGACCGTAATTCGATTGGGATCGACGCACAACTCCGTCGCATGACTTCGCACGGTATCGACCGCCCGCGCAAGTTCTTACAATGCAAGCGGATAGGTGGCGGGCGCAACCGAGTAGTCCAGAACAAAAGCCTGATACCCCATCGCTAGTAAGCGTAGCGCCACCGGCTCGCCCTCGCGAGGCGAAATATGATCGTAGCCCCCACCCGGCACAATCAAAACTGCAGGTCGGGGTTCCAGGGCATAAGCATCCTCGGTGGGAGCAAAAATATAGGACGAGATCGCGGCATCCGAGCCATCGACCCCGACACAAATCGTTTTATTGAGCATGTATACCTTCTCGTTATGATGCGTAGCGCGGCCGCATGGCACAAGGGCCGCATAGCCGATTTTTTCGGCAATGCGGCCCCGGTCATCAATTCCAGCTAGGAACGGACAATCTTATCGACGTTCTCGAGCTGCAGCTCATCGCCATCCTGACCCTCGATCACCACATTTTGCAGGTCGAGGACTTTCACGTTCTGCGCGATGATGCCCTGGCGCACCATCGGCTCCACGCCACAGGCCATGGCTGGCACAAAGGGCTCGGCATCGGCGGCAAAGGTCACATGGACATCCTGGAACGTCAGGCGCGTCACCTTGCTCTCGGGCAGTCCCGTGATATAGGCCGCGGCCGCGTGGCAGTTGGTGGCCTCGATGTCGCGGAACGTCGTGGCGCCAAAGCCGGGCGTACGGTCGTCGACGGGCACCACGTCGCGGCTCTGGACATAGTCGGTCTTGCCGTCCTTATCGCAGAAGTAGAACGAATTGACCACGAAAGGCGTGAGCACCTCGTCCATGCGAATGTGCTCAAAGGTGATGCCCTCGTTGACGGCGTCCTTGCCGCGACCGCAACGAGTCTTAACGCGCAGACCGCGGTCGGTGCGCTCAAAGAGGCACTTGCTCACGGTGAGGTCCTTGATGCCGCCGGCAGCCTCGGACCCCAACACCACGGCGCCATGACCGTCGTGCATGTAGCAGTGAGCGATCAACACGTCATGCGTGGCGGGACGAAGCTCGGGCTCAATGCCCAGTTTGCCGCTCTTGATGGCGATGCAGTCGTCGCCCACCGAGAACTGGCAACCCAGGATGCGAACAAAGCCACAGCTCTCGGGATCGAAGCCGTCGGTGTTGTGGGAGTTCTTGGGACCCTCGATGGACAGGCACAGGGCATCGACGTGTTCGCACAGAACGGGATGGATGTTCCATGCTGGGCTGTTGCGGACGGTAAAGCCGGCAAGGCTCACGTTTTGGCACTCGGACAGGAAGATCATGCGCGGGCGGGCGATCT
>CBCSNQ010000204.1:0-1629 GCA_965141565.1 uncultured Collinsella sp.
AGCACGCTTGGACCGACGAGGACGAGACCAACACTGCTTCCGCTGCAGTTTCCGCTTAAGTCCGAATAAGGATCAACCCCTTTCCACGAGCCCGGGTGTCTTAGTGACACTCGGGCTTTTTGACGCAATGGGGGGACAGATTGCTTTGCTCCAGAAGTAAGATGTGGCGTTTCCGCAGATAAAACCGACCAAAATAAACCTGTCCCTATTTGGTAGGTGGAGAATGGGGTAAAGTAAGTGATGGTTAACTAGAGGAGGCTTGCTATGGCACCTATCGATGTTGTTGTACTGGCTGTTATCGGTATTGCGTTTGTCGCCGTGTGCGTGCGCATCTACCGCAAGGGCACCTGCGCCGACTGCGCTCAGGGTGGCGTTTGCACCGGGCATTGCTCCAACAAAAAGACGTGCGCCGCACTGAAAGGCGTCGACAAAGTGGCTGAGAATTTAGGCCGCGGTGTCAAATAAACAACTGGGTATCTTGAACGCCCCGCGAGCATCCGTTCGCGGGGCTTTTTACACATTCGAGCGTGAGTGCGGCGAGTAGACATGCATTTTTTGGGGTATCGTTAACTGAATTATTTATTAGCTGCCCGTCTGTACCGGAGTAACCCTATGAGCGCACGCGTCACCATGAAGGACATAGCCGCCGAGCTTGGCGTTTCCATTAACACCGTGCATAAGGCCCTTACGGGCAAGGCCGGCGTGAGCGAGTCTGTGCGTGCCAAGGTTAATGCTAAGGCTGAGGAGATGGGCTATCACCGCAACACGAGTGCTTCGAGCCTGCGTCGTAAGGACATCAATCTGCTGTTTTGTCTGCCGTGCGCATCGCGTGAGGGCGCTTATTTCTATCGTTACCTATGGGAAGGCTGCAATCGCTTTGAGCAAGAGGTCATCGACCAGGGCATTACCGTTGAACGCGTTGAATTTGGCGTGGGCGGCTACGCTGATGCACTCGAGCAAATCGACGAGCGTCTGCAGGTGGGCGAGAAGATTGATGGCTTGCTCGCCTATGCGCCGGGCGACGATCGTGCGACTGAGCTTTTGGGGCAGATCGCCGAGGCGGGCGTGACGATTGAGCTTGTCGACGGCGACCGTCCGCATTTGAATCGTTTGGGTGCGAGCTTGGCCGATTATTCGACGGCAGGCAGCCTTATGGCCGAGCAGGCGGCAAACCTGGTCCATGCTTCTGGGGCCGACGCCCGCGTGCTCCTTTTGACAGGCGACCCATATACCGATTCGCACTATCTAACCGCCCGCGCCTTCCACAATTACCTGCGCGAACGTGATATTCCATGGCAGGTTGAGGATCTTGCAGGTGCCCATGCGCAAGTCAAACAACTCGAGCATGAGCTCGAAAAGCGCTTGAGTGCGCCGGACGCCCCCGAACTTATCTGTAGCGTTTTTGCCGTTGGTTCCGAAGTGGTTGCCGACGCGCTCGTCTCGACCGGCAAGGCCGGTCAGGTCATGGTGATCGGCAACGACCTGTTTCCCGAAAGTGCTCTGGCCTTGCGCCGCGGTATCTTTACCAATATTGTCTATAAGGACCCGACGAGCCTGGCATATCGCGGCGCTAAGACGCTGGGCGATTATCTGCTGTGGGGAAGGACCCCGACGGTGCCCGTCCAGAAG
>CBCSNQ010000205.1:0-1603 GCA_965141565.1 uncultured Collinsella sp.
AAGCCCCAACCGGCAATGAGCGCCAACGCGGTAAAGAGCATCATGAGCACAAACACCGCGCGCGACGACGCGGCCGCCGCGACAAAGCCGCCCAGCGTGGGGCCAACGACGATACTCACGTTTGAGAACATGGCGATGGCGGAGTTGATGTCTTTGAGCTCGACAGGATCGTCGGTGAGATAGGCCGGATAGGACGTGGCGATGGGCTGGGCGAACCCCATCACGAAGCCCAGGAGCACCGCGCCGAGCAGGACGATGCCGGTCGCGCTGCCAAAAACGAGGATCGCCGCACCGGTTGCCAGCGTGCCCACGATGCTCAGCAAGAAATGACGGCGCGGGCCCCAGGCGTCGAGCGCCGCGCCACCCGCAAAGGATCCCAAGATCACGAATACGTTCATAAAAAGGACGGCCAGCGATGTCGCCACAACCGAGGCATCGTCTGCATAGGTGAGCGTTCCGATGACGCCGATAAAGTAGCTGGTCTGAAAACCGGTGTAGATGAGAAAGCGCATCGCCACCAGGCGCTTGGCCTGCACGGACAGCGATGACTGAGGCTTTGAGAAAAGAGAGGCGAGCATGGAAACTCCTTGTTTCATACGAATGCGGACGGCGGACATTCGCCACCGTCTGTCAAATCAATCTATCCGCATGAAACATTAAGGACGCATCAAGCCCCTTCTCTCCGTTTTTCGACCGTCATGAACTACTTGGTAGATTGTAAGGCATGCCCCACACATCTACCAAAGCAAAAACCACCACAAAGGTGCCTGAACCCTTTGTGGTGGAAGTGACGTTTGCCCAGATAAAACCTGCCAAAATAAACCTGTCTTTTTTGGCAGGTTTTAGGCCAGATAATCTTGAATCAGGTCGCAGATAGCTCGGGCGTCGTTGATGTTGATGGCTCGGGTCGCAAAGCCGGCGTCGAAGGCCTGACGCGCCAGGGCTTCGTTGCAGGCAAGGGCCAGCGTGTGACCGTCAACCAGGTCGAGCGAGCTCTTGCCGCGCAGACGGTCGACACCGGAGCGCGCGACGACGATGTTGTCGAAGCCCTCGGTCTTGTAGCCCTCGATGATCACCACGTCGACATCGTTGTAGCGCGACAGCAGCTCGCGCGCGGGCATCTCGTCCTCCTCGCGCGTGTCGGCGTACTCCGCCCAGCGCGTGGCGCAAATGAGCCCCACGTGTTTGGATCCGGCCTGGTGATGGCGCCAGGTGTCCTTAGCGGGCACATCGATATCAAAGCCGTGATGCCCATGATGCTTGAGCGAGCCCACGCGCAGGCCGCGACGGGTGAGCTCGGCGATAACCTTCTCGACAAGTGTGGTCTTGCCCGAGTTTTGGTAGCCGATAAACGCGATCGCAGGGACGGCCGGCGTCGGAGCTGCAGGCGCGACGGCGACGGGTGCGCTCGCGGGTGCGTCGCCCACGGCTCCCACGGCCTCAACGGCAGCGGCCTGACGCTCGGCACGATTCCACACGCCCGAGCGGCCGCCCTCCTTGTGCAGCAGGCGCACGTCGACGATCTCCATGCCGCGATCGACGGCTTTACACATGTCATAGATGGTCAGACACGCGGCACTCGCGCCGGTCAGGGCCTCCATCT
>CBCSNQ010000206.1:0-1549 GCA_965141565.1 uncultured Collinsella sp.
GGTAACTTCGATGTCATCGTTGCCGATGGCATGTCGGGCAATATTGCGCTCAAGGCCACCGAGGGCGCTGCCAAGTTTTTGCTGCAGGAGCTCAAGGGTGTCTTTATGTCTTCGCTCGGCACCAAGATTGCCGCGCTGCTCATCAAAAAGCAAATGCGCGAGATTAAGGCCAAGCTCTCTGGCGACGCCAAGGGCGGCGCGATTCTTCTGGGCCTGCGCGGCGTGGTCCTGATCGGCCATGGCGCCACCTCGGTCGAGGCTGTTAAAAACGGTACGCTCGCGGCGGCCGAAGCCGTGCGCGCCGGGCTGGTCGAGAATGTCGCCAACTCTATGGACGGTATCGTTTTATAAGAGCGAGTAAGAGTGCTGTTATGTGCTTCGCGGCGCACGTCGTGGGGTAGAATCAGAACCGTGTCTTGGTACCGCCCGGGCGGTACCATTCTTTTGGTATTCATGCACTATGAGAGGAAGCGCTATGGACCGCTCCGAAATCTTCGACAAGATCGCCGAGGTCGCTGCTGACGTTCTGGGCGTCGATGTTGCCGAAATTAGCGAGGAGACCACCTTTGACGACCTCGATGCCAACTCGCTCGAGCGCCTGCAGCTGGTTACGGCTATCGAGGACGAGTTCAACCTCGAGATCGATGACGAGACCCTGCTCTCGCTCAACTCTGTCGCCGACGCCGTCGACGCTATCGAAGCTGCCAAGGAGGCCTAAGTCTTGGCTTTATCCGACCGACTTACGCGCGCCCAGGAAATCTTGGGCCACGAGTTCAACAATAAGGTGCTGCTGCGCGCGGCGCTTACGCATCCCTCGGCAGTCGAGGGCCAGCCGGTTTCTGCCAGCTATGAGCGCCTTGAGTTCTTGGGCGATTCCATTTTGGGCGCCGTGGTCGCACGCTCCCTGTTTGAGTCCTATCCCGAGTTTGACGAGGGCAAGCTCACCCGCTTGAAGGTGTCGCTCGTCTCGGGCGCCACGCTGTCCGAGGTTTCTCACGAGCTGGGCATCGACGACATCATCATCTTTGGTGCCTCCGAGACCGGTACCGGTGCGCGCGGCCTGCATTCGGCCCTCGAGAACGTCTATGAGTCGCTCGTGGGCGCGCTGTACCTGGATGCCGGCTGGGATGCCGCGGCAGAGTTCATTCACCGTACGCTTAAGCCGCATTTGGCTTCCGAGCGTGCCGAGCATCCTGCGAACCCCAAGTCGTTTTTGCAGGAGTGCGTGCAAGCCGACGGTCACGAGCCCCCGGCGTACAAGCTCGTTGGCTCCGAGGGCCCGGCGCATGCGCCCACCTTTACCGCTGTGGTTTTGATCGATGGTATTCGCCAGGGTCGCGGTTCCGGTTCCTCTAAGAAGGAAGCCGAGGGAGCCGCCGCGCTTGAGGCGCTCGACCGTATGGGTTACACCACCAACGGCGTGATTCTCAATAAGAAGCACGTGTAAGCGAGGAACCGTGTATCTCAAGTCCCTCACGCTCAAAGGGTTCAAGTCGTTTGCCGACCGCGCCCATATGACGTTTGAGCCGGGCCTGACCGTCATCGTCGG
>CBCSNQ010000207.1:0-1547 GCA_965141565.1 uncultured Collinsella sp.
GGACGCGCCGATCGTGCCTGTGTCGTCCAAGACCGGCGCGGGGATCGACGGGCTGCTTGCGGTGCTCGACGAGCAGGTAAGTGCCTGCTGGGATGCCTGCCGCGACCGTGCCGAGCGCACCGATGCCGCGCCGCGCCTGCCGATTGACCGCTGCTTTACGATTAAGGGCGTCGGCACTGTCGTAACGGGAACGCTGCACGATGCGCCGGTTGCGGTGGGCGACGAGTTGATGGCTTTGCCGTCGCGTACGGTCTGTCGCGTGCGCGGGATTCAGGTGCATGGCGATACGCCGCGAGCACTGCCCGGACAGCGCGTGGCACTCAACTTGGTGGGCGATGGTGTTGCCGCGCTTGACCGTGGCGAGATGCTGGGCATGGCGGATCGCTTTGGCCAGACGTTGCGCTTTATGATGACGTTCACCTACCTGGGCCGCGAGGGAGCCAAGCCGCGTGTGCTCGAGTCGGGTGCGCGTGTGCACGTGATGGCGGGTACAGCCGAGGTTGTCGGTCGCATCATGTTCATGGAGGGCGAGGCCCCCATGGCGGTGGGCGAGACCCGTATTGTCCAGGTGCGCTTGGAAAACTCGCTGCCGCTGCGTGCCGGGGACCATGCCGTGGTGCTGTCCTATTCGCCCGTGATGCTTATTGGCGGCGGGCGTGTGCTGCTTTCGCGCTGCCGTCGCTCGCGCGAGCTTGCCGAAGGAGAGCGTGCGCTGTATGCGGCGATCGAGTCCGGCGATATCGCGGGCGGTGTGGGCGCTTGGCTGGCGCTGCAGACGCTGCCGGTTACGACGGTTGATGTTGCCGAGGCTTTGGATCTTGGTGTCGGCGAGGCCGATGCCGCACTGCACGGATTGGTGGCGCAGGGCTCCGTTCGCAAGCTTGCCGCGGGCGATGCGGGCCTCTTGGCGGACGCCGTGGTGCTCGACGCCGCGATGGATGCACTGGCGGCGACCCTGTCGGCCATGCACGCGGCGGCTCCCAAGGAGACGGGCTTTACGCCCGGCGCGGTCGCTCACGCTGCCTGGCCCGCTGCGGATGAAACCGTTGCCGCGGCTCTGATTGCCGAGGGCTGCTCGCGTGGCGTGTGCGCCGCCGAGGGCGCCGAGGTATTCGATCCGCATTCGGCCGCCGCGGCGGCACGCGTGGTGCGAGAGGCTTGCGATCGGATCGTTGCCTTGCTGGACGAAGCCGGCCTCGATGCGCCGACGCTGCCCGAGGTTGGCGAGCAGTTGCAGCTCGATCGCGACACCATGACGCGCGCCCTGTGCGAGCTTTCGCTCAACCGTTCCATCGTGAAGGTCGAGCGCGACGTTGCCTTGTCCGGTGCCGCCGAGGCCCATGCGCGCGAGCTCGCCGCCGCCGCCATTGAGGCAGCCGGCGGCGCTGCCACCACGAGCGTGCTGCGCGAGGCGCTGGGTGTGTCGCGCAAACGTGCCATCAGCATCTTGGAGCACCTGGATGCCGTACGCTTTACGGTGCTCGACAAGGAAGCCGGCGGCCTGCGCTCCCTGCGCTAGATTGGCTGCTCGGTTTGGTAAAATACCG
>CBCSNQ010000208.1:0-1513 GCA_965141565.1 uncultured Collinsella sp.
CATCGACGTCTTCAATACAGAAGATATCAGTGCGGAGTGTTTTCAAAACCAAGCCCGGTCCCGGCCTGCAGTAACGTTGCTGGCGGTTCTTAGGCATCGCTTGCTAGCGGGGTTCCTTTGCTGAAATGGACTTGGCCGAAAGGGCCGCTGGTCCCAGTCGCTGGTTCGCGCTTTGCGTGAACTCTGCGCTACCGTGGGACAGTTAGGCTTCTGTTGTTGGACCCGCTACATCTTCCCGGCCCAACATCGCCCGTAGCTTCTCGAAGCTTGCCTCGCTCAGGCAGTGCTCCATGTGGCAGCCCTCTTGCGACGCGACCTCAGCCGAAACACCCGCATCCTCCAGCAGCCCCACGAAAAAGCAGTGACGCTTCCACATTTGGCGAGCGACCTCCAGACCACGCTCCGTCAGATGAACGTCGCGCTTGCCCATTTCGACATAGCCGCTGTTCTCCAGCGTCGCCATGGCTTTAGAGACGCTCGCCTTGGTTACGCCGAGGTACTCCGCAACGTCGATCGAGCGCACGATGCCCTGACGTTCCGACAGAACGTAGATCGATTCGAGATAGTCTTCTCCGGATTCACGCAGGGCCATGGGCCGCCTTTCGCGATGATTGCTAGTTAGCCTTTGGATACTTTCCACGGCTAACTTTACCGCAAAAGTTGCCCATGTCTTACTACTTTGTCTAAAAGTTAGCCGTGTTTCACAAAACGTGCGGGACGAAAACAAAATGGGGACGCCCCGCAAGGAGTGTCCCCAGCTGCCGGCAGATAAGGAACGTCCCTAAGTGCCGGGTCGCAGCTACACGAGTCCAAAGTGCTTCGCGGCGTTGTAGATGCCGTCGTCGTCCACGGCGGTCGTTACGTAGGTCGCCGCGGCCTTCACGGTATCCTGCGCATTGCCCATGGCCACGCTCGTGCCCACGGCGGAAAACATCGACAGGTCGTTCTCGCCATCGCCAAAGGCAATCGCCTCGCTCGCGTCGATGCCTAGGCGCTCCAGCGTCGCCGCAACACCCAGGTCCTTACCGCCGTTAGCGGGGATAATGTCGCAGAACAGATCGCACCAGCGCGTAGTGAGCGAATGCGACACCGCGTCGGTCACGATATGCTCGTCGGCAGGGTCCACAAAGGCGCAAAACTGGTAGACCGGCGCGTCAAAGGCGTGCTCAAACGGCTCCTCGTGGTAAACGATTCCCGCGTTGCTGCCGGCCGTCACCACGCGCTCGGACAGGCGGTTCACAAACGAGTTCTCGCCCTGCATACACAGCGAGTCATAGCACCCCTGCGCCACCTGGTCCACAATCACCGCAACGTCGTCCGGATCAATCGGGCAGCTGCGGTAGACGCCCTTGGCATCAAAACAGTGCTGGCCCGAAAGCGTAATGTACGCATCCCAACCAAGATCGAGCAGCCAATCCGGCATCTGGTAGGTCGGACGGCCCGTGGCGATCACGCACGCAATCCCCTGCTCGCGAAAGCTGTCGAGCACCTGCTGCGCCGACGCCGGAATCCG
>CBCSNQ010000209.1:0-1502 GCA_965141565.1 uncultured Collinsella sp.
TGAGCTCGGCGAGGCGCTCGTCGGCGTCCTTGTACATGGAGCGGAACTTCCACATGCGGAAGGTAGTCAAATTACCGTCGGGACGGGTGCGGCCAACGCGGATCTGACTATAGAAGGGGCTGCCCTCGCTCTCCAGTCGGATGGCCGCGGCCAGCACCAGGCTGGGCACAGCGATGACGACGAGCACGGCACCGCTGAACACGATGTCGAATGCGCGCTTCACTGCCCTATATGCCAAGCGCGAGCGGTCCCAGTCCATGATGGATTGCATGGCCTTGTAACGGCCGGCGCCCTCGCGCCGGTCCATGGCCTGGGCAATCAGTGCCGCCCCCGCAGGCGCACAGCTCTTTGTTACTTCTTTAGCAGCCACAGTCAAACTTACATCCTCGTTCCCCAAGGATCCCCAATCGGTAAATTCAAAAATGCGAACGAATAGCTGGCGCGACGTCTCCCTTACGTTTTGCTAGGAACGTCGAGCGGTAACAGCTCCCTAAATACGGAGTCACCTTCGCCCACGTCTACCAGGCACCAGCGTTTATGACGGTCGATCTTTTTAACGCGGGCCTCTTGCCCCACCAAGGGACCCTGCTCTATGTACAACACGCCGTCTTCTATGCGCGCAACGCTGTTGCGCACCACGCCGTCGTCGTCTAGCACACTGCGGTACCAGTCCTGTGCATCGTCCGGCATGGGCATGTACGCCCGCTCCCTACTGCCGGCGATGCGGCAGCCAAAGCTCAACTGGGCCAAAGCCCTATCGAGCGCGGCAGCATCGTGCGTGGCGACGAAGAAATATTCCTTGTACATGGGTTTGGTTTGAAGCGACCAGGCGCCGTCCCGCTTAAACCAGAACTCCTTTTGCATCACAAAAGCGTCCTGCATCAGCTCGTGCGGGATAATGCAGCGGACCTTTTCGCAGGTCTCGCGCTCTTTTCCCTGGGGGGTGTGGACCAGATACCAGCGGACGCGGCCATGCTGGCTATTGGTGGTGGCGCCGTTAAATGCGCCCGGCAGCTGCTCTTGGCGCCGTGCCGTCTGTTCCATGTTCTCGCCCCCTCTTTTGGCTTTGCGATGCACGCAAATGCAGGGGCGTTTAGAACAGGCTTCTCGCTCGCAGCTAGGCGCAGTCGCAAAAGTACAGGTTTTTGTATCTTTCGACAGACGACATTATACGAGCAATTAATCAGCGTTTGCCCAGATTACGCAAAATGTACTGCTAGTAGGTACATCTCCATAGCCCCCCTACAAAAACCTGTACCTTTTTGTGCAACAAAAAAAGCCGCTCAACCAGCGGCTTTTCTTATTTGGGCATGAAAAAGGCGACCGCCCTATGTGGACGGTCGCCTTTGTTAATTGTTGTGAAGTTTGCCTTAGGCGCGAGTCTTGATCTCCTCGGTCACCTTCGCAACAAACTCGTCGACGCTCATCTGAACGGTCTCGTTGGAGCGATCGCGGACGGAGATGTTGCCGGCCTCGACCTCCTTCTCGCCCAGGATGAGCAT